>JAITOD010000021.1 GCA_031290105.1 Oscillospiraceae bacterium | reverse complement strand
GGACGAGGACACCGGCGAAGTCGCTTAGCTACTTATTCAGTTTTTTCGACTGTCTGCGGACGGTCTGTTTGCCATACTCTTTTTTAGCCTGTGTCAAATCTCGTTTGTTTCAAACTATTGCTCCTCATTATAATAAAGTCCGTGCGGCGATTTTTGACGAGGATACTATACCACAAAATTCCCCCCCATTTTTCCATATTGGAAAAATGGGAAAGTTTTTCGACAAATTGCGTGGAAATAAATCACGGGCGCGGCGAATGTCAACGGGCTTTCACGGAGTTCTATGTTTTGGATATATTGTCAACAGAAATATATAAAACATTATGCAAACAACACAATAACGCCCATATTTGAATAACTTCACAAAATGTGCTATAATAGGCACAAATTCTTGCGTTTCAGAGGATTCCAATGCTAGAAAGCCTTTACATTGAGAACATTGCCGTAATTGACAAAGCAGAGCTGCGCCTTGGCGCCGGTTTGACTTGCCTGACGGGCGAGACAGGCGCGGGCAAATCCATTGTGATTGACTCAATCCGCGCGGTGCTCGGCGAACGCACCGGGCGGGAGATTATCCGCACAGGAGCACGGTCCGCACAGGTGACGGCGCTGTTTTCCGCGCTCAACACCAAGGCGGCGGCAAAGCTGGAGGAGCTTGGGCTGTCTGCGGGCGAGGACGGCGAGCTTCTGCTCCAGCGCAGCGTTAATATTGAGGGAAAGAGCGTTTTTCGCGTCAATACAATACCCGTCACGGCGGCAGTGCTGCGCCTTTTGGGCGCCGCGCTGGTGAATATCCACGGTCAGCACGACAACCACGCCCTTCTCAATCCCGAAAAGCATGTGACCTTTTTGGACGCGGCGGCGGGCAATACCGTGCTGCTTGCAGAATACAAAAAAGCCTACGCCGCCCGAAAAAAGCTCCTTCGCGAGCAGGAAGCGCTGCAGATGGACGAGCGCGAAAAAGCGCGGCGGCTGGAGCTGCTGGACTTCCAGATTGACGAGCTGTCGGCGGTGAAAATCCGCATTGGGGAGCAAGGGGAACTGAGGGCACAGCTGGAGCTGCTGCGCAACGCCGAGAAAATTGCGGACGAGCTGCGCGGCGCAAAGGAACTGCTCACCAACGACGAGGACGGCGGAGCTGCCGCGCTGTTGAACGCTGCGCTGCGCCGGCTGGAATCGGCTGAGGAATATCTGCCGGAATTGGCGGAGGCTATCCAGACTGTGCGCGACGCGGCGTACACTTTGCCGGACGCCGCAGGAGAAATCCGCTCCGCGCTGGAGAACCTTGACTGCGACCCGCGCGAGCTGGAATCTGCGGAGGAGCGCCTTGACCTGCTGCACCGTTTGGAGCGCAAATACGGCGCTGAGGACGAGCGGGCGCTGCTGGACGCGCTGGACGAAGCCAACGCCGAGCGTGCGCGGATTTCCTCTGCGCAGGAGCGGCTGGACGAGCTTGCGGCTCACGCTGCTCACGCGGAAGCGGAGGTTTTGCGCCTGGCGGAGCGGCTGAGTACTGCGCGCAAGGCCGCCGCACACGGGTTTGAGGACGCGGTTCTTGGCGAACTGCGATTTTTGGATATGCCCAACGCGCAGTTTGAGGTGCATTTTAACCCTTGCGCGCCAATGGATAACGGCACGGAGAAGGCGGAGTTTTTGCTGTCGGCAAACGCGGGCGAGGCGGTCAAGCCGCTGGTGAAGATTGCGTCAGGCGGCGAGCTTTCGCGGATAATGCTTGCGCTCAAAAACGCGCTACCCGATACCGACGGCGTTGATACGCTGATTTTTGATGAGGTGGACGCGGGAATCGGCGGGCGCGCGGCGCGAAAGGTGGGCGCAAAGCTGCGGGCGGCGGCGAACGGGCGGCAGGTCCTCTGCGTGACGCATTTGGCGCAGATTGCGGCGCAGGGCGATTCTCAGCTATATATAAAGAAAGAAACGCGCGACGGCAAGACCTTCACCGCAGTGACCCCGCTGGAACGCGAGGGGCGAATCAGCGAACTGGCACGGATGCTCGGCGGGCTGGAGGAAACCGTGGCCCAGCGCGCGGCGGCAGAAGAATTAATGGATAATTGATAGTGGACAGTGGATAATTATAGAACACACCGCAAGGAGACACCGCCATGAAAGTCCGGCGCTTCATTTGCATATTGCTGGCGCTGCTGCTGAGCGTCATGAGCTTCGGCGTGGCGGAGTTCTATAACCTTGGAGACGAGAGCAGCAGGCACGAACTCTATGACGGCAACACCGAAAATCCGCTGCGGGTGCTGATTTTGGGCAACAGCTTTATTGGCACTTCCCAGGTGGTTAGCAACTTAAGCGCTATTGCAAAGCAAAACGGAAAAGCGATAACGGTCAAGGCTTTTGCCTTTAGTTTTGCTTCTATTGAAACTTTTTTGGTGCCACAATATGAATGGGACATGAGCAAAATGGAGTTTGGCAGGGGCTACACCGAGGACGAGATTATTTATTCAACCGTGCCGGAATATTCGCCGGCGTGGCTGAAAGAATACGACATTGTTTGTGTTTGCGGATTTTTTGGCGGCGGATTTTTCTATTTGAAAAAGCTGATGTCATACGCGCAAGGCGGCGGCACAAAGTTTGTCATATTCCCGGCGGCCAACAACTACCGCTGGGACGCTGCGTTATCACATAAACTCTACAGCGATGCGGGATACGTTGGCTGGTACGACATTATCCACTACCTTTGGGACGAGCAGGACTTCGTTTTTGCGGATCTGGCAACAGACGACGGCGCGGAACACACCAACGAGCGCGGCGGCTACGCAGGCGCAATGGCAATTTATGCCTATATTTACGGCGAGCTGCCGAAAAGTCCGGAACTGTTTGAAGACGGGAAGCCTTATTTTCCGCTCTCCGTGATTGTTGACGAAAACGTGCCTTTTGACCCGGATAATTCAGAAAGTTTCCAATGGGATTTGGAAAGCGTCAACTGGGAGAGCCTTGAAAAAGAGCAGCAAAAGCTGGCGGCAATGCGCGCAGCCGTGCAGGGCTTTGTGATTGACGGAACACTGCACTATTTTGGGGAATGAACAATTAGCACAGCAAGGAGTCATTGCCGTGAAATTCCAACGCTGCTTTTGCGGCATGGCTTGCCCTTGTGCTGAGCGTCAATCAGCCCTAATCCTAACGGTAGCAATGTAATAACATCCTGCGGGAGGATCTGCCGGCGGTATCTCTGCAGCGCTTACATCATCAATGGCGTAGCCATCATGCTCCAGCGCCAACACGGCATGGCAGAGCGCAATGCCCACGTCAACCTGATTCATTTTGCCGTAAAGCCGCGCCTTAATCAGCCCAAGCTTTTGGCAGAAAACGTGAATCGAATCGCCGTCCTTGACGAAAAACGCGGGCTGCGTATTCGAGGCGCTGGGCGCAAGGCGAACAGCCTCAAAGCTACCCTGCAGCGAGCGGTCGGCGATCACTTCGGAGATACCCCTGCGACTGAATTCATCGCGTGTTTTGCGGGCTATCGGCTCATCTGCGTTGCCGATTTTCATGCAGATTGAGTAGCTCAGCGGCGCGGCGTCCTTTATGTCGCTCGGCTCTCTGCCCATGCCGAACCACAGGCTGCCCAAGCCCGCGTTGTGTGCCGCCAAATCCAGCTGCTGCAGTGCATAGCCCACGTTCACATTGCCGCGGATTGTGTTTTCGCAGTAGGCATAAATGCGGTATTTTGAGCTGTCCTTGCGAGGCTTCAGTTCCAGCTTGAGCGGCTCGTTGGGGAACAGCGGAACAAGCGCGTCGATGAGTGCCTGTACCTCCTTCAGCTGCGCGGCGGAGAGCGGCGTGTCTGCCCACTTACGGATAGATTTTCTTGTGAAAATTGCGGGGTAAAGTGATTGGTTCAGCATAGTTTTTTCCTCCATGTGTGTTATAGTGCAGACGACGCCTACAGTGCTCAAAAGCTTTTTGCTTAATGTTCAGAAATCAATACCCAATCTTAACAGCCAGCAGCATAACCGCCGCGCAAACCGCCATCTCCAGCAAAAAGAGCTTGCCGAACCAGCGCATATATTTCCCGTACGACACGCCAAGCATACCGATTGCAAGTATCATTATTCCGCTTGTTGGGTAAAGAATATTCCCGAAGCCGTCGCTCAGGCAGAAAGACAGCGTCACGCTCTGCATGGAAAGAGACAGCATTCCCGCCAGCGGAACGATAATCGGCATTATCAAAAACGCCTTTGCCGAGCCGCTGCCCACAAAAAACTCCAGCACCAGCACAAACAGAAAAATCACCAGCAGTGCGGCCGTTGGGGTCAAGCTATTACAGAGATCGTAAATATGGAACACCATTGTGTCCATAATCTTGCCCTCTTTGAGAATAAACGTGACGCACAGCACCAAAATCAGCAAGGGTATTGCCGGGGCGATTGCCTTCACGCCGTCCCAAAAGCCGCCGGAGAGCGCCTTGCCGCGCAGCCCCGCTTTCTTGCCGGCGGTCAAGCCGCCAACGGGGAAGAGGATCGCCATGGAAATTGTTGGAAGATAGCCGACGTATTCATGCAGACTTTCGGGCACAAACGAGGCGTTCTGCAGCGCAAAACCAATCCCCGCAAAAACAAACACGCCGCATACGCAGGAAACAAAAATCTTTGTTGCGTCTTTTAGGGCGGGATTGGCGAGGATTGCCGCGCTGTCCAGGTTGGCGTATTTTTTGCGCAGCGTTTTGTCTGTTTCGTAGGCAATGGATTTTTGCGGATTTTTGTCGATGCGTTTGCCGTATAGATACAAAAATCCAAGCAAGACCCCATAAACAAGCGCGAAAACAAGCACGCGGTAAAGCACACCGGAGAAGATCGGCAGCCCCGCCAGCTGCTGGACTATCACCACGTTGAACGGGTTGAACGTTGCCGCCGAGTAGCCGAACGCCACCGCCACAAGGCTCATTCCAAGCCCCATCAGCGAATCCCAACCCAGCGCAAGGGCAATCGCCGCGGCAAGCGGAACCAGGGTCAGGCTCTCCTCCAGCACACCGATCACCGAGCCCAAAAGCATGCACACCAAAACGACCAGCGCAAGGAGCGTGTATTTTTTATTTGCATATTTTGCGGCTATTGCGCTGAGTATATATTGCAAAACACCGGATTTTTCCAGCACCAAAAACGTCCCGCCGATTAATATGATGAACAGGAGGATTGCGACGCCGGCGACGGCAGTGCTTGATGTGAAAATCAGCCCGGGGGACGCAAAGACCTTCCAGAACGGGAGCTTCCATTCCGTTTCGGTGTATGTTCCGGGGATGACCTGTTCTGTGCCCTCAACGCGTTGGTATTCGCCGCGCGGCACAAGCTGAGTGAGCGCGCCCGCCAGCATAAGCACTGCAAACAGCAGAATAGTGATGGATATGATTGTTTTTTTGCTGAATTGCAGACCTTGGCGCGGTTCATTTTCGGGCATGGGCTTGTCCTCCTTGCGGTGTTACGGGGGGCGCGGCTATGATAATCTTTATATAATAGCAGAAAACGCGGGGATTTGCAAGAAAGAGAAAATTCAATTAACAATTTACAATTAACAGTGGTTGTCCCGGCACAGCGGAAACACCGCAAGGCAAAGTATGTCCATGCCCTCCTTCTCTTTTGAAGATGAGGTGAACGCAACCCCTACCGTGCAGACTGTGCATAGTTCGACGGATATTGTCAATGGCACAGATTCAATAAAATTGACAAAACCGCCCATCATAATGTATAATGCTGTGAAACGTTAATATATCAGCTGTCGGCTGTAAAAAAATCTAACATCCGTCAGAGGGGAGCAAACAAATGCTGTTAACACTGGACATTGGCAACACGCATATCACACTTGGCGTATGGGACGGCAAGAAGCTGCGCCTTTCTGCACGTCTGGCGACTCAGCGCGAGCGCACAAGCGATCAATACGCGGTGGAGCTGGAGGTCATGCTGCTGCACAGAGACGTGCCGCCGAAAAGTCTCAGCGGCGCGGCAATATCCAGCGTTGTGCCGGAGTTGACGGGCACGCTGGCGCAGGCGGCGGAGCAGCTGACCGGTACGAAAGCGCTGGTACTAATCCCAGGGGTCAAGACCGGGCTTGCGCTGCCGGTGGATAATCCGGCGCAGGTTGGCGCAGATATAGTCGCAGCGAGCGTTTCCGCAAGGGAGCGCTTCCCGCTGCCATGCCTTGTTACGGATTTGGGCACGGCAACAAAGCTCATTGTGCTTGATGAGCATGGGGCGTTCCGCGGTTGTGCAATCGCGCCGGGCGTGAGAATTTCGCTTGATGCGTTGAGCGCAAAGGCAAGCCAGCTGCCAACAATCAGCTTTTCGGCAGTCGGCAGGTCAATCGGCACAAATACGACGGACTGTATGACTTCCGGCGTTGTATACGGTACCGCCGCAATGCTCGACGGTATGACGGAGCGAATGGAAACGGAGCTGGGTGTGCCGTTTGCGTCGCTGGTTGCTACGGGCGGGCTTGCCGGCGGGATTTTGCCGCACTGCAGGCGGACGTTCAGCCATGCGCCGGATTTGGTGCTGGACGGGTTACGGCGGATTTACGGCAAACAGGCGATTGTTGGGGCATAGGCGCGCGGCGCTTGGGTAAACGGTTTGAATATGTGGGCATAAAAGATGTTTTAACAAGAATTTATGCTTAACCACGAGCATAGAATTGCGTTATTTTTTATCATGCGGTGGATTTGCCGCGGCGGCGGATTTAGCTTGTTTCGTCATCTGATTTATAGCGCAGAGCTCTATAATAGAGCTCTGCGCTATAAAATCACCGCACAAACGCAGTGTTTAGCGGCGTTTACGCGGCATATCACAACGTTAAAATTATTCTGATATAGTTAATTAAAATTGAGAATAACCGGATAGGGGCAGCAAGCTGCCGGCGCCGCCAAGCTTGTTTATATGGAGGAAACCGGCGTCTGATAGCTAACATTCAGCGTCAAGAATCCAGCGCGCCAGAAGCTCCGCGTGAGTGTGCGGCAGATAGTGCATACCGCCCGGTACACTGCGCGCGCAGACCTCGCGCCCCAGCAAGCGCTCCCAGTCCGCGCGGGGATTCATTTTGCTCAGCATTGGGTCCGCATCGCCGGTGAGCAGATATATTGGCGTGTGTGCGGGGGATTCCGGCTGTTTCTGCCACTCAAAGAAGTAGTCCGTGTCCGCGCGGAAGGACTGTATTTCGTGCTTGGCAAGCTTGAAGCTCTGCCCGTTCAGCTTTGATAGGTAACGGTTAATCGCCCTGTCGCCGAAGAAACGCCACGGGCTGTTTTTGTATTTTGCCGGTGCGGAGGCGATAAGGAACACCCCCGCGGCAGGCATACCCGCTTGCTCCAGCCTTGCGGCAAGCGTCAACGCCGCCGCTGTGCCTGCACATGAGCCGAGCAGCACCACTCGCGTTGAATGCAACGCGTCCGCCGCCGCCAACAGCTCTGCCGGGTCAACGTGGGCGCTGCGTACTGCGTAGAAAGCGCCGCCCGTTCCGCTTGTGCCGCATAACTCCGCCGCCGCCGCCGCGTAAACCC
>JAITOD010000012.1 GCA_031290105.1 Oscillospiraceae bacterium | reverse complement strand
ATCGCGCACCGTCCGCGCAAATTCGGGCAGCTCGTCGTCCCGCAGCAGCGTGTTGAGCGTCACATAAAGCAAAACCCCGCGTGAGTGACAGTAACGCACCGCCCCACGCAAGGTGTCTATTGTGAAATTTTGGGCATGTGCCCGCGCGCCGTAACGCTCCAGCCCAAGATAGACCGCCCCCGCGCCGCAACGCACCGCCGCCCGCAGTGCTTCTTCGCTGCCCGCCGGAGCCAGAATTTCGGGAATGCTCACTGCCCGCGCCGACGCTTGAGCATCTCCACCTGCTGGCGTGAGCCGGACGCGTCCTGCGCAATCGCGCCAAGCTGGCGGCGCAGATTACTGTTGGTTTCGCGCTGTTTTTCCGACTCCACCGTGCAGAGGAACGCGGCATAGACCGCCGCCTTTGTTACCGAAAATTGGTAACCGCTCTGTGCCAAAATCAGGTCGATTTTTTCCTGCACACGCACAGCGGCAGCCCGCAGCTCGTCTGCCGTAACCTCCGGTTCGTCGTTGTTTGTGCGCACAACAAAGTTTTCCCCGCGGATGCTCAAATCTACTCGTTCCTGCTTCATTGTGCCCGCCCTCCGCAAAGTATATTCATAAAGTATGTCTAAGAATAGCAGATTTCCGCGAAAATTGCAATACCCCGCAGCGAAATAACCCACACGAAACGCATGAATCCGGTTTTCCTCTTCAAAATGCGGCTTTCTTTACCGCCGCGCCTTATACCCCGTGTCATTGATAGCCTTAATAATTTCCTCCGGCGTAACCTGCGCCGCGTCATAGTCCGCGGCGGCGGATTTTTTGTGTCTGTTTGCCTTGACTTTTTTAATGCCGGGCAAACTCCGCACAGCCTCCTGAACGGCAATCTCGCAATGCCCGCAGCTCATGCCTTCCACCTGTAACGTAATTTTTTCCATTGGTATTCTCCTTGCGGCGCATATTATTCAGCAGGCTCCGCGCCAAAAGCACTGCATTACGGCATTGCCCGGCGGAACCACCTTTCGGGGCGAGCGCGCGAAACCCCCGCCCCGAAAGGGTGATTATAACCCGCTATTCCGCGCGGCAGGAAGCTTTGGAGCAACTTTCGCAGCAGCAGTCACACCCCACGCATTTCCCTTTCTTTTTACCGCGGACTATACTTATGATAATCGCCGTCACAATTCCCGCAACAATAAGCCCTACTACAATTGTTCCGAGATTCCCCGCTAAAAACGTTAACACAGCTTAATCCCCCTAACTGTTTATGCTCAGCGCGCCCCTGCCGGAAAGCTTGCCCTTGTATTTATCACGGCGGAACAGCATGAACAGGAAGCCGCCCAGCAGCAGGAACGCAATGACCGTTCCAACGCCAAAGCTGCCGGAGAACAGCATACCAAACTGATAAACACACAGCGCGGCAATATAGGCGAAGATGCATTGATAGCCGATTGCAATCCAGAACCACTTGATGTTGTTCATTTCGCGCTTGATTGCTCCCATTGCCGCAAAGCAAGGCGCGCACAGCAGATTGAACACAAGGAAGGAGAACGCGCTCAGGGCGGTAAAGCCGGCGGCAAGCGAACTCCAAACCTCTGCGCCGTCCTCAGCAACCTCTGCAAACCCAAACAGGATACCAAACGTACCCACCACGTTTTCCTTGGCAATCAAGCCGGTAATCGCAGCAACGGAGGCTTGCCAATTTCCCCAGCCAAGCGGTGAGAAAATCGGAGCAATGAAAGAGCCGATTTTTGCCAAAATGCTGTCGGACATATCCACCATGCCGAATGAGCCCTCTGCCCGGCCAAAGTTTGCGGCAAACCACACAAAGATGGTGGCAAGCAAAATTATGGTTCCGGCTTTTTTGATGAACGACCAGCCGCGCTCCCACATACTGCGCAGGACGTTCCCCACCGTGGGCCAGTGATAGGCGGGGAGCTCCATAACGAAAGGAGCAACGTCTCCGGCAAACAGCTTTGTTTTTTTCAGTATAATACCCGAGCAGATAATCGCCGCCATGCCGATGAAGTATGCGCTTGGGGCTACCCATGCCGCCCCGCCGAACAGCGCGCCCGCAATCAGCGCAATAATCGGTAGCTTTGCCGAGCATGGTATGAATGTGGTGGTCATGATTGTCATCTTGCGGTCTCGGTCGCTTTCAATCGTCCGCGACGCCATCAGCCCCGGAACGCCGCAGCCCGTGCCAATCAAAATGGGAATGAAGGATTTGCCGGACAGGCCAAAGCGCCGGAAAATCCTGTCCATAATAAACGCAATGCGCGCCATATATCCGCAGCTTTCCAAAAAGGCAAGGAAGATGAACAGAATCAGCATTTGCGGCACAAAGCCCAGCACCGCGCCAACGCCGGCGACAATCCCGTCAAGAATCAAGCCTTGCAGCCATTCGGCGCAGTTGATTGACTCCAAAAAGCCGCCCAAGAGTGCGGGAATGCCCGGGATCCAAATGCCAAAATCGGCGGGGTCAGGCTCTTCAGCTTCCAGCGCCGCTTCAAAGTCCGCCAAGGAAACGGGCAGAGCTTCGGCAGCATTGCCGTCCTCGTCCGCAATTTCCGCCGTTGCGGTAAGGCTTATGGCGGCAGCTGCGTCAACAAAACCGCTGATAACGGTTTCGTCCGGCTCATCAGCTTCCAGTGTTTCCGCAACGGGTTCAGTGTTAATTCCGGCTTCCTCCGCCGCGGCAAGATAAGCCTCTATTTTCTGCCCCTCGGTCTCAAAATCCCCGACGGCTTCCTCATATGAAGAGGAGCCGACCAAATGCCAGCCGTCCCCAAACACGCCGTCATTCGCCCAATCCGTGGCGATTGTGCCGACTGTAGTCACCGAAACAAAATACACAATGAACATGACCACCGCAAAGATGGGCAATGCCAAAAAGCGGTTGGTGATTACCCTGTCAATTTTGTCAGAAGCGGAAAGCCGCCCCCTGTTCTTGATTTTTACGCAACCCTTGATGATGGAATCGATGTATGTATATCTCTCAGCGGTGATAATGCTTTCGCTGTCGTCGTCCAATTCCGCTTCGCATCTTTTAATGTCGCCTTCAATGTGCGCAATCTGCTCCGGCTTGACTCCCAGCTTTTCAACGATTTTCTCGTCACGCTCAAACAGCTTGATGGCAAAAAACCTCTGCTGTTCTTCCGGGCGGTCATGCAGAACGTGTTCCTCAATGTGCGCCAGCGTATGCTCCACACTGCCGGAAAAGCCGTGCTGCGGGACCGTTTTTCCTCCCGCAATGCTTTCCACCGCCGCGTTTGCCGCATCCAAAATGCCGTAACCCTTCAGCGCGGAAATTTCCACCACCCGGCAGCCAAGCTCCTTGGAAAGCTGCGCCGTGTTGATTTTGTCGCCGTTTTTCTTCACCACGTCCATCATGTTGATTGCCGCCACAACGGGAATACCAAGCTCAGTAAGCTGGGTGGTGAGGAACAGGTTGCGTTCCAGATTTGTGCCGTCAATGATGTTCAGAATGACGTCAGGGCGCTCGTCAACCAGGTAGTTGCGTGCAACTACCTCCTCAAGCGAGTAAGGCGAAAGGGAATAAATCCCGGGCAGATCAGTCACTGTTACGTCCTTGTGACCCTTCAGCTTGCCCTCTTTTTTCTCCACCGTAACGCCCGGCCAGTTGCCGACGAATTGGTTAGAGCCTGTCAGGGCGTTGAACAGGGTTGTCTTGCCGCTGTTGGGGTTTCCTGCAAGTGCGATTGTGATAGACATGAAAAGACTCCTCCTTAAAATCTTCGGGCAATCGGTTAGTGATGCCTAACCCCATGCCCCGTGAAATGCGGAGAACCTAAGTATCTCCGCTTTGCCGCAAATGCTTATTCTACCTCAATGAGTTCCGCGTCCTCTTTCCGCAAGGAAAGCTCGTATCCCCGCACCGTAACCTCGATTGGATCGCCCAACGGCGCAACCTTGCGGACATGAAGCTCCGCGCCCTTGGTGATTCCCATCTCCATGATACGGCGTTTGACAGGGCTGCCGGTCAGGTTCCGGTCCCCCCCTCCGATTCTTGTTACCCTAACCGTGTCGCCGGGCTTTGCTGATTTGAGTGTTTGCATGAATCTTCTCCTTTCAAGCTTAAATCATGATTTTTGCTGCCATCTCGCGGCTGATAGCCACGCGGGATTCCTTTATATTTACAATCACGTTGCCGCTGATTTGCGTGATTGTTGACACGCGCGCGCCGGGAACAAATCCCAGTGTTTCAAGGAACTGCCGCGTTTCTTCCTTGCCGCCGACCCTTTTTATGGATGCTTCCTCACCAACTTTTGCCATCGTCAAAGGCATCATTGTTCACCATCCTGCTCTGCGGCGCGGTAAGTTGCGGCTAACCGCACTGCCGAAGAATCGGTTAGCTTCCGCTAACCTGCTTATAGTTTAGCACAAGGCAAGTATGTTTGTCAAGCGTTTTCAGCAAAAAACTCCCGTTTTTTGTTTTTTAGTGTTTTTTGCAAGCAACGCGTTGCCGCGCCGGCGCATAACGCAGACTCTGCCGCCGCTGTCAGCAGCTCGCCGCTCTTGCTGAAATGAATGGGAAATCATTAGCTTTTCCGGCTTTCCTCAAACATCCGCTTGATGCCCTCAAAGGTTTCCTCACTCAAAATATGTTCCATTCGGCAAGCGTCCGCCGCCGCCGTTTTTGGGTTGATTCCAATACTGACCAGCCAATCATACAGGGTGGAATGTCGTTCATAAACCTGTTCGGCCGCCTGCTCGCCGTTGTCGGTCAAGGTAATGCAGCCGTCCGCGTCCATGTGAATCAATTTATTCTCACGCAGCTTTTTCATGGCAACGCTGACGCTGGGCTTAGAAAAGCCCATTTCTTCCGCAATATCAATGGAGTGCACTGTTCCGGTTTTTTTTGAAAGCAACAAAATGGTTTCCAAATAGTCCTCTGCGGACGGACGAATTTGCATATGACAAGCCTCCCGAACAAAACGGCGGCGCCGACAGACTCCTGCTTAGCGCCGCCGTTCATGCCATTTTATCCGCGTTTTCACAGCACTGCCATGCTGTTTTCGTCAAGCTTCCGGTAAAGGATTCCGCACAGCAGCCGCAATGGCCGCCGCCAAAGCAAACTGCGTTTTTCGCGGCTCATTGGCGTTAACGTGCTGCGCCAATCCCCTGTATAGTTCCCTTTTTAGTAATTGACTGCGCGCAGCTCAAAATACGCCTGCGGATGGGCACAGGTTGGGCAAACCGCGGGAGCCGTCTTGCCCACATGGATATGTCCGCAGTTGCGGCAGAGCCACACAACCTCGTCTGTTTTGGCGAACACAATACCCTGCTCCAGGTTTGCCAAAAGCTTGCGGTAGCGCTCCTCGTGAGAAGCCTCAATTTTTGCCACGCGGTCAAACAGAACGGCAATGCGCTCAAAGCCCTCTTCACGCGCAGCAACCGCAAAGCCCGCGTACATGTCCGACCACTCATAGAGCTCACCGGCTGCCGCGTCGGCAAGGTTTTCCGTAGTTTCCGGCACAGCGCCGCCGTGCAGCTCCTTGAACCACAGCTCCGCGTGCTCGCGCTCGTTGCCTGCGGTTTCCGTAAAGATTGCCGCCACTTGCTCGTATCCTTCTTTTTTTGCTTTGCCGGAGTAATAGCCGTACTTGGTTGCCGCCTGGGCTTCTCCTGCGAATGCCGCCAACAGGTTTGCTTCTGTTTTACTTCCCTTAAATTCCATAACGATTCCTCTCCTTATGAAAGTGTTTAAATTCGGCACGATTGCGCCGCATTGGTATTATAGCAAAGATTCCCGTATTCTGCAAGGCTAAATGAGCTTGCCTTTGACATTTGCGCGCAATATGTCGTATAATAGAAGCTGCAGAATTTGCGGGAAGGGGTGTGACTGTGAAGCGATTGTTTAAGAAGCTGCGCAAACGCGTTGCGGCGCTTGAGCTGCTGCACGTCACAATTGCCGGGTTTGTTGTTACGGCAGTGCTGATTGCGTTTGGTATCGGCATTGCCCTATATGTCAGGACTAAGCCGGCAAGCTCCGAGGATTTCCTCAACATGGCTCAGACGATTGCCTACGCTCTGGGTCTGCTGACCGCTTCCGCCGCCGCCGCGATTGCTTACCGCTCCCAGCGAATGAAAGAGGTTGACACAACAAACCGCCGCTTCAAGGACGCTGTGACCTCCTTGAGCAAGAAAGATATTTTTGTGCGCATTGAGGGTATTTACTCTCTGGAACGCTTGGCGTTTAACGCGCCCAACGCAAATGAACGTCAGCGCGTTGCGGAGGTGCTTTGCGCTTTTCTGCGAGAGCGCTTGAAGTATGTTAAGCCTAAAGACAAAGAAGAATACACGCCGCTTGAAAAGGGCATTGACCACACCACCGTACTTGAAGTGCTGAAGCGTTTGCGTGAAAAGTTTGGGAAGTTGGATTATGACCTGTCGTTCACTGATTTGGCGAAAATGGATTTTGAAAACGCGCATTTTGCCGGCGTGAATTTAAGAGCGTCAAATCTTCAGGGGGCAAACCTCCGCGGAGCATACCTCTTCTGGGCACGCCTCAGCGAGGCAGACCTCAGCGGGGCATACCTCAGCGGGGCAAACCTCAGCGAGGCAGCCCTCTGCGGGGCAGACCTCCGCGGGGCATTCCTCCACTGGGCACGCCTCAGCTAGGCAGACCTCAGCGGGGCAGACCTCCGCGGGGCAAACCTACGCGGGGCACGCCTCAGCGAGGCAGCCCTCTGCGGGGCAGACCTCCGCGGGGCATTCCTCCACTGGGCACGCCTCAGCAAGGCAGACCTCAGCGGGGCATACCTCAGAGGGGCAAACCTTGACTTGGCAATAATCGATAATAACACAAATTTTGAAGACGCGGAGGTTGACGAACATCCAACTCTATCCGCCGAAATCCTTGAGCGCTATGAAATCATAGGCGGCCGCCTGCACAAAAAGGTTGACGCGCAGGCAAATTCGTAGTATACTACCACCCAACAAACCCGAAAGCGAGTGACCCATTATGTCAATCCCCGTGGAACGCACTTTATCCCCCAAGCCCAAGCCCGCCGACCAAAACAAGCTGGGCTTCGGCAATTATTACACCGACCACATGTTCCTCATGAACTATGATGAGGGCGAGGGCTGGCACAACCCGCGCATCGTCCCCTACGCGCCAATTGCGCTCGACCCTGCCGCAATGTGCCTGCACTACGGGCAGGAGGTCTTTGAGGGACTGAAAGCTTACCGCACCCAAGACGGCAAGACTCTGCTCTTCCGCCCGGACCGCAACATGGCGCGGCTCAATCTCTCCAACGAACGCTTGTGCATTCCGCCCATTGACGAGGAATTCGCCATAGAAGCAATCAAGGAACTTGTCAAGGTTGACGCGGACTGGATTCCCACAGCGGACGGCACCAGCCTTTATATTCGCCCTTACATCTTCGCCGTGGACGCGCACGTGGGAGTACACCCGGGCAAGCACCTCATCTTCGCCGTCATTCTCTCGCCCGTCGGCGCGTATTATCCCGAGGGTCTGAACCCCGTCAAAATCTATGTGGAGAACACCTATGTCCGCGCAGTCAAGGGCGGCATGGGCTTCACCAAAACCGGCGGCAACTACGCATCGTCGCTCAAGGCGCAGGACGAGGCGGAGAAGCTCGGCTACACACAGGTGCTGTGGCTCGACGGCGTGGAGCGCAAATATGTTGAGGAAGTCGGCACAATGAACGTCTTCTTTGTGATTGACGGCAAAGTCGTCACGCCCGCGCTGCAAGGCTCCATTCTTGGCGGCGTAACGCGCGCAAGCTGCATTGATATCCTGAAGAGCTGGGGTGTTCCCATAGAGGAGCGCCCAATCTCCATTGACGAGGTCGCGGCGGCTTATGACGCGGACAAACTCAGCGAGGTCTTCGGCTCCGGCACTGCGGCGGTAATCTCACCTGTGGGCGAGCTGCGCTGGGGCGATAAGGTTCTGTCAATCAACGGCGGCAAAATCGGCGCGGTCAGTCAACGGCTTTATGACGCACTGACGGGGCTTCAGTGGGGCAAGACGCCGGATACCTTCGGCTGGACCGTCAGATGTTAGACATTAGCCTTTAGGAATCAGGCGCGCGTTGGCGGCACACGCTGACTGTTTGGCGCGCACTTCACAAGCAAATAGCTGACAAAAGACGAGCACTCGTTGTTGTGCCCGCCTTTTGTGTTGGCAGATTTTCAGCGCTTGCGGCGTCTTAAACGGCGGCGCAAGCTGCTACTTAATGTACATACTATCAGCTCAGAGCTGATAGTATGTATACATAGTATGTTAAATCGCAAAAAATCCTGTAATTACAATGCTTTTTGCGCCTTAACTTTTCAGCGCTTGCGGCCATTCTTGCAATCCTGCCATCAATATGCTAGAATAATACCGAATATACTGTAACACCATCCAACAATAAGGAGTTCACTCCGATGCTTACCAAGCTCCAAGCCCTCTTCAACACCTACACCGGCAGGGACGACATCGTTCTGCGCGAGGACAGCGTAATCCTGCGCGACTTGGGTATGAACTCGTACGAGCTTGTGAGCCTTGTATGCGCGGCGGAGGACTGCTTCGGCGTAGAAATCCCGGACAGACAAGTGACGCAAATCCGCACGGTCGGCGATTTTCTGCGTCTTCTGGAAAATTAGATTTTAGATATTTTGCACAGTATTGATTAAGATAATCTAACATCTGCAATCTAAAATCCGGAAAGGCATTGCCATGACCAACAGCCGCCCAATCAACGCGCGCCCAATCCACCGTATGTTTGAGGAGCAGGCGGCGCGTGTACCCAATAACCCCGCCGTGCTTTGGGGCGGGGAGCGCGTCAGCTATGCCGAACTGAACTCCGCCGCCGAGCGCGTTGCGGATACCCTGCGCGGGCACGGTGTCACACCCGGCAGTACCGTTGGGCTGGAAATGGACAGATGCCGCGAATTAATCCCGTGCCTGTTGGGGATATTCAAGGCGGGCTGTGCGTATGTACCGCTCCTGCCGGATTTGCCGGAGCAACGCCGCGCATTTATGGTCAAAGACAGCGGCGCGGTCTGCAAGATAATCAAAAAACAAAACGCAAGAGGTAAGAAACAAGAATCGGCGGAATCAATCGCTGATAAAATTGAAATCCGGTTTTCCGGTGAGCAAATCCTGTCTTCGGGTTCTTCTCTCTTGCCTCCGGCATATGTCCTGTATACCTCCGGCTCTACGGGAATGCCCAAAGGAGTTAAAATCACACAAGACGCGCTGTGCAACCGCCTGATGTGGCAGCAAGCGCATTTTGGGCTGACGGAGGGCGATACGCTCCTGCAAAAAACCTCGCTGGGTTTTGATGTTTCTCTCTGGGAGCTGTTCTGGGCGTTCACCGTCGGCGCAAGCCTGCGTGTCCCCGAGCCGGGTGCGGAAAAAGACCCCCGCCGCCTTATGCAGATAATTGTGCAGGATAATATCCGCATAGTGCACTTTGTTCCGTCAATGCTCACGGAGTTCCTTGAAGCATACGCCGCGGCGGGCAGACCCAAGCTGCCGCTCAGCAAGGTTATAGTTTCCGGCGAAGCACTGACCCCCGCGCTGAACCGCCGCTTCTACAAGCTTTTTGGCGGCAGTGCGGCTCTGCACAACCTCTACGGACCAACCGAGTGTACCGTGGACGTGCTCTATTATGACTGCAAGCCGGACGACGAGGAAATCCCAATCGGCAAGGCGGTTTGGAACACCGGCACGCACATTCTGGACGCGGACGGGCATGAAGTCCCCTGCGGCGCGCAAGGGGAGCTTTGTATTTCCGGCGCGCAGCTGGCGGCAGGTTATGCCGACCCGGCGCTGGATGAGGGACGTTTTGTCAAGCACCCGGAGCTTGGGCGCATATATCACACGGGCGACATGGCGAGCGAACGGGCGGACGGCGAAATCCTCTGCCGCGGGCGGCGCGACGGGCAGGTGAAAATCCGCGGTCAGCGCGTGGAGCTGGGGGAGATTGAGTCGGCGCTGGGCTCGCTTGCGGAAATTCGGCAGGCGGCGGTGCTGTGGGACGGGGCGCGGCTCAGTGCGTATTTCCTTTCCGCGCTGCCGCTGCGCGGCGAATATCTGCGCGAACAGCTGGCAAAAACACTACCGGGCTACATGCTTCCGGATTCCTTCACACGCCTGGATGCTTTCCCGCTGAACCCAAGCGGCAAGCTGGACCGTCACGCACTGACTGAGCTTGACGGCGACACACGCACAAGCTCAAGCGTCCGCGTTGGAAAAATGCTTTTGCCGCAAAGCCCCTCCGAGCACGCGCTTGCGTCAATACTGACCGGGCACTTCGGAAAAACAAACGTCAGCATGAGGGATTCACCCGCTGCTCTGGGGCTGGATTCGCTGGAAATGGTCCGCTTGGCGACTCTCTTGGGCGAACAGGGAATTGTGGTTGCAATCAACGACTTTTTTACCGCGCCGAATTTGCGCGCGCTGGTGGGTCTTGCCCGCACGGGTGATGCGCCTATCCTGCTGCAGCTTGCCGGCGGCGAGCCACGCGGCGGCGAATTGACCGCTTATGTGGGCGT
>JAITOD010000001.1 GCA_031290105.1 Oscillospiraceae bacterium | reverse complement strand
TGAGCTCCCGTACAACCCCGGACGCACCAAGCTGCGCGAAATTTTGCGCACCGGCAACTACGGGCGTTGCGTCTATCAATGCGGCAACAATGTGTGCGACCATCACAGCGTTGCAGTGCAATTTGCCGGCGGCACAACCGCCACGCTGAACGTCAGCGCGTTCAACACGGAATTCAGCCGCCGAACGCACGTTTTGGGCACAAAGGGCGAGCTTTTTGGGCGAGACGACACCATGCGTCTGCAGAAAAACATCTTCGGCGGAGAAAGCCGCAGCCTGAAAATCCGCGCAACAGGAAAGGGCGGACACGGCGGCGGCGACAACGGGCTCACCAACATAATACACACGCTGATGACCGGCGGCAGCGTCCCCCGCGAAAATCTGACGACTCTGCAAGAAACGCGCTTCAGCCACAGGATTGTATACGCCGCGCTGGAATCCGTCACAACGGGTGCGGCGGTTAAACTGTGACGATGATACACAATAATACACGTGATGAGAAATCGGAAGGCTCACCAAACCTGAGCGCGGCGGTGATTGGCGGCGGCTTTGCGGGCGTTGAGGCGGCGTGGCAACTTGCGCGGCACGGCGTTGCGGTAACGCTCTGCGAGATGAAGCCCGGCCGCCGCTCCCCTGCCCACGCGCTGGAAACGCTGGCGGAGCCTGTCTGCTCCAACTCCTTCAAGGCGCTGCGGGTGGAGAGCGCGGCGGGCTTGCTCAAGGAGGAAATGGCGCGGCTGGGGTCGCTTTGTGTGCCGTGCGCGAAGGAATGCGCAGTGCCGGCGGGGGGCGCGCTGGCGGTGGACAGGGAGCGGTTCTCCGCGCTGGTGACGCAGAAAATCGCCGCTGAGCCGTTGATAGACCTGCGCCGCGAGGAAATATTCACCATACCAAAAAGCGGCACGGTGATTGTTGCGGCAGGTCCGCTTTGCAGTGATGCGCTGGCGGAGGATATCCGCGATCTGTGCGGCGGCGGCTTGAGTTTTTATGATGCGGCCGCGCCGATAATCACCGCCGAGAGCTTAGACATGGAGCATTGCTTTGCCGCTTCACGCTACGACAGAGGCGAGGCGGACGACTACATAAACTGCCCGCTGAACAAGGACGAATACGAGATTTTTCACGCGGCGCTGCTGACGGCTGAACGGGCGCAGACGCACGATTTTGACGTATATGAGGGCTGCATGCCCG
Organism: Oscillospiraceae bacterium; assembly: GCA_031290105.1. Lineage (GTDB taxonomy): Bacteria > Bacillota > Clostridia > Oscillospirales > Acutalibacteraceae > WRKY01. The sequence goes on along the minus strand of JAITOD010000001.1, from coordinate 8,395 downwards.
TTGAGGTGCTGGCGGCGCGCGGGACGGACGCAATCCGTTTTGGTCCGATGAAACCCGTTGGGCTGCGCGACCCGCGAACCGGCAGGCGTCCGTGGGCTGTGCTGCAGCTGCGCAAGGAAAACGCGGGCGGCACGCTGCTGAATCTTGTGGGTTTTCAGACGAACCTGAAGTTTGGCGAGCAAAGGCGCGTGTTCGGTCTGATTCCGGCATTGCGCGGCGCGGAATTCGTCCGCTACGGCGTTATGCACCGCAACAGCTACATTGATTCGCCGCGGCTGCTGAACGCGGACTACAGCTTTCGCGCACGGGGAGATTTGTTTTTTGCCGGGCAGATAACGGGCGTTGAGGGCTACATGGAATCCGCCGGAAGCGGTCTGCTGGCAGGGATAAACGCCGCGCGGCGACTACTCGGGGAGAGCGCATTCGTCCCGCCGCGAGAAACCATGCTGGGCGCGCTGGCTCACTACATCAGCGACGAGAGCGTGCACAATTTTCAGCCGATGGGCGCAAATTTCGGGATCCTGCCGCCGCTCGATACCCAAATACGCGGCAAACGCGAGCGCTACACGGCGCTGGCCGAGCGGTCCTTGACAAAATATGGCAAAAACATCTTGCCATAAGCCCCCATTTATGTTATAATAGGCAACGCCTATTGGAAGACGTACTAGCGTCCGTTCGGGGCAAAACTCGCGTTCTCGGTAACAAAGCTCCGCAGCTATGTTATAATGTAGGCAACGCCCTCGGGCAGGTTCTGCCTACTCGAAGACGTTCTATATGCCATACAGCGCAAACGACGATAAATATATATTAGGAGGACATAATAATGGGTGAATTCACGGGAAAAGTCGCCTTCATCACGGGGGCAGCACACGGGCAGGGACGCGCTGTTGCTCTGGCACTGGCTAAAGAGGGCGCGGCAATTGCGGCACTGGATGTTGGGCAAAAGATTGAATATCCGGCGTATGCATATGAAACAGGTGCGGAGCTTGAGAGCCTCAAGGCTGAAATTGAGTCAATCGGCGGCAAGTGCGCGGCTTTTGCGGCGGACGTGCGGGATGATGCGGCGGTCACGGCGGCGGTTGAAAACACGGTTGCCGCTTTTGGCAAGATCGATATTCTATTCAACAACGCGGGCATTTGCGCGTACGCTAAGGTTGATGAGATGACCGACGCTGAGTGGGACGCGATGATTGACATTAACCTCAAGGGACCCTTCATTGTGACGCGGCGTGTTGTGCCCCACATGAAAAAGCAGGGCGGCGGCGTGATTATCAATAACTCCAGCGTGATGGGGCTGCGCGGCGGCAATCGGCTTTCGCACTACACGGCGTCCAAGTGGGGCTTGACGGGGCTCACCAAGGCTTGGGCGATTGAGCTTGCGCCGTTCGGAATCCGCGTTGTGAGCATTCATCCCACGGGCGTGAACACCCCGATGAACGACGGTTTGGCGGCTATGGAGGGCAAAACGCCCATCGAAATTGCCGAGGCCAGCGCGGGGAATCTGCTGCCGGTGCCGTGGGTTGAGTGCGAAGACGTGGCGCAGATGGTGATCTATCTGGCATCGGATAAGGCGCGATACATCACGGGCGGGCAGTTTGTGCTGGACGCCGGCTTGCTGAGCGTCTAGCTATCTGATACAGCATGTTAAGGGAGCCCGGACATGAACGTTTTTGATTTTGACAACACAATTTACGACGGCGAGAGCGGCGTGGATTTGTTTAGGTTCTACCTCAAACGCTACCCGGATTTACTCAAGTTCACCCCAAAGGTGGCCGCCGCGCTGATTCGCTATAAGCAACACAAAATCACCGTTGACGAGGCCATTGCTCTCTATGCGCCGATTATCGAGGATTTCCTGCGGCGGCTTGAAGACCCGGAGCGCGATATGCGCGAATTCTGGGACCTGCACCAGCACAAAATCAAGCCGTTTTACGAGAATTTGCGCCGCGAAGACGACCTGATAATCTCTGCCAGCCCAGAAACAGAGCTGGCGGAAATCTGCGGACGCATTGGCGTGAAGTGCTTCCTCGGCAGCGTGATTGACGACGACACACGGCAGATTACGCACTTCAATTTTAGGCAAAACAAAGTCGCCTACTTTCGCCAAAAATACCCGGACGCGGAGATCGACACACTCTTCACAGACTCCTTCAACGACCGCTGGCTTATGGAAATCGCCAAGCATGTGGTGCTGGTTGACGGCGACAAATACCGGCGAATCAAGTAAAATCAAGTAATAGCGAAGGGCGGTTTGCGTTTGATAGCCATAGTCGATTACGGCGCGGGGAATCTGGGCAGCGTGCAAAAGGCGCTGGCGTTTTTGGGCGCGGACTTCACCGTGACCCGTGACGCGGCGGTGCTGCGCGCGGCAGACGGCGTGATTCTGCCCGGAGTGGGCGCTTTCGGCGACGCAATGCGCTCCTTGAACGAGAGCGATTTGACCGATGCTGTGCGCGGATGCGCCCTTTCCGGCAAGCCGTTTTTGGGGATTTGTCTGGGCTACCAGATTCTGTTCGGCGCGTCGGACGAAAGCCCGGGAGTTCGTGGGCTGGGGCTATTGCCGGGCAAGGTTTTGCGCATACCCTTTGCGGCGGACACCGCCCTGCCGAACGCCGCGGAAACATACAAGGTCCCCCACATGGGCTGGAATTCACTGGATCTTCCGAACGCCTGCCCACTGTTTGCGGGAATCGATTCGGGCGCGTATGTGTATTTTGTGCACTCATATTTCGTCCGTGCGGACGTGCGCGGCGAGGTTGCCGCAACAACTCACTACACCACCGTGATGGACGCGGCGGTCCGGCGCGAAAAGCTCTTCGGCGTGCAGTTCCACCCGGAAAAAAGCGGCGCGGCGGGCTTGGCTATCCTTAAAAATTTTGTGGAGATGACGACATGAAAACGCTGATAAAGCTGCGGTTTTTGCCGCTTATCACAAGCCTTGCGGTGCTTGCCTGCGGATGCTATTTTGCTGTATTTAAGGCAGGCGCCCCCTATCAAGACCCAACGCCGGACTTGCAGGCCGAGTGGGAGCGTTATATGCAAATCGGCGGCTGGCTAAACGCAATCGGGCTGCTTTTGCTGCTGTTTTCTGTCGTCTTCTTAATCGTGCTGCGCATCAAAGCAAATAACCGTACGCGCCACGACCCTAGAGTGTAAGCTTGCCGCCGCGCATATAGAACAGCGCCGCGTCCGTCCCCGAAAAAACCGACGGCAGCTCACAGCAGGTGACGAACGCTTGCCAGCCGCGCAGATATTCCAACAGCGCCGCTTGCCGTCCTGCGTCCAGCTCGCTCATCACGTCGTCCAAAATGACGACGGGAGCTTCGTCCAAGCACTCGCGCAGCAGCATTGCCTCCGCGATTTTAAGCGCCAACGCGCAGCAGCGAATCTGTCCCCGTGAGCCGTAAATACGCGCCTCGCGGCCGTCCAAGCGCAGTGAAAAATCCTCTTTGTGTACGCCGGCTGTTGTGTATTGCCAACGCGCGTCCTGCTCGGAAAAGCGGTGCAGGAGCGCCACAATTGCGTCCAAGGTGTCGCCGCCGCACGGCACGCAGGGAGAATATTCCAGGCGCAGCTTTTCCGCGCCGCCGCTCAAATTTGCGTAGATTTCCGCACACAGCACGCTGAGTTTTTCCGCATATGCACTGCGCTGCTCAACAAGCCGCGCACCATGCCGCGCCAAGAGCAAATCCCACGGTTCCAACGATTCCTCCGCCGCAGAACCCGTGCGCAGCAGGGCATTGCGCTGCGCCAAAGCCTTGAAATATTTTGAGAGCGCGGCGGCATACGCGGGCTTTTGCAGACTTATGGCGATATCCAAAAATTGCCGCCGATGCTGACCGCCATCACGCACAAGCGCCAAAGTATCGGGCGAAAAAAACACCGCCGGGAAGGTTCCCAGCAGCGCGTGCGGAGAATCCGGCGCCGCGCCGTTTAGCTGAGCCACGCGCCGCGAATCAATCTCCACGCGGATTGTCTGCTCACGCTCAGCGGCAAAAATGCGGGCGTCAATCCGCGCAAAATCGCCGCCATGCGCCACCAACTGACGCAGCCGTGTTGTGCGGAAACTCCGGCAACCCGTCAACAGCCAAAGGCTCTCGGCAAGGTTGGTTTTGCCCTCGCCGTTCGCGCCGCAAATCAGGTTCACACCCGCTGCGGGAGCAAACGACAGCTCCCGCAGATTGCGAAATCCCTGCACCGCGTGCGCCAGCACCTTCATTGCGCGGCAACCTGCCAATGTCCGCCGCTCATGGCGATTTTGTCGCCCGGCACAAGCGTTTTTCCGCGCTGCGTGCACACCGCGCCGCCCACGCGCACCAGTCCGTCCGCGATGAGCATTTTTGCCTGCCCGCCGGTGGATACCGCACCGCAGAGCTTCAAAAACGAGTCGAGTTTGATGCTTGGCGTTGTGATTATTATTGGCTCGGCGGGCTTAACATGGACGGCGATTTGCATACTGCTCCCAAATATTATTGTATTTTTGTAGTATACCACAAACCGCAAAGGAGCGCAATAATGCCGCAGCTGCATTTTGAGGTTTTCCCCGGCGCGGACACCCACACGCTCTCGGTGCGCGGGTATGATTTGGCGCGTGAATTTGCGGCGGATGCGTCCGGGCTTGCCGCGGAATTGCTGCGGTTTGAGCGCGCAGAACACGGCAAGCCATATTTCTCCAACGCGCCGGAGTTCCATTTCAGCCTGTCACACAGCGGTGAGGCGCTGGCGCTGGCGGTCCACAATGCTCCCGTAGGCGTGGATATTGAGCGGCTGCGCGAGCCGGATTTCCGCATTGCGCGGCGGTATTTCACTCGCGATGAGCAGGAATATATTGGCAAAGACTCCGTGCGCTTTTTTGAAATCTGGACGAAAAAGGAAGCCTATCTGAAATACACGGGCGAGGGACTGCGCCGCACACTGAACTCATTCAGCGTGACGGAGCAGGCGGATGTTGTGTTTACCAATCACACTCGTGACGGCTATATGGTCACGACGGCTCAGCGCTCTTCTCTATAATAGTTCACGCCGATGGCTCCGGGCTCACCCGTGCGTGAGGATTTGCGGATGCTTGTCACGACCAATACAACCAAGGTCAGCACAAATGGCAGCATTTGGTAAAACGCGTTTGGGATAGAGAGTACGCTGTCGGGAATATAGTAGCGCATGGACTGGAACACGCCGAAGCTCAGTGCGCCAAGGACCGCAAGCAACGGCTTCCAGCGCACAAAAATCACCAGCGCAACAGCAATCCAGCCGAAGCCGTTCACAATTCCGGCAGGCATCCACGCGCCGTTTGCGGTTATGAGCGACATGAACGCGCCGCCGATTCCGCAGATTCCGCCGCCGAGGATAACGCTTGCGTATTTCACAGCAGAGACGTTGACCCCCGCCGCGTCCGCAGCAGCAGGATTCTCACCAACAGCGCGGACGGAAAGCCCCGTGCGCGTTTTTTTATAGAACAGCGCGGCGGCAATACAGAGCGCAATGGCAATATATGTTAGCGGATAGAGCGAAAACAGCGGCTTTCCCACCACGGGCAAATCGCTGAGCAGCGGGAGGTTCAGCGGCGCAATTTTGGTCGTGAAGGCGGCGCTTAGGTTGGGGGCGCCGCCGTTTGTTTGGCACATCATGTTGCCCAGCACCAGCGAGAGCCCAATGCCGAAGGTAGTCAGCGTAAGCCCGGTGACGTTTTGGTTTGCTCTCAGTGTAACCGTCAAAAAAGCGTATATTGCCGCGCAAAGTGCCGCCGCGCCGAACGCCGCCAGTATGCTCAGCATGGCGCTGCCTGTTTTGAATGCGGCAAAAAATCCCGCGAACGCCCCAACCCACATCATGCCCTCAACGCCAAGGTTAAGGCAGCCCGCTTTCTCGCTCAGCATTTCGCCAAGAGTGCCGAAAAGCAGCGGCGTACCCGCAAAAATTGCGGCAAAGATGAAATTCACGGCGTTATCCATCGGTCTGTTCCTCCCCTTCTTGAGCGGCGCTTGCCGATTTTTTTGGCGGCAAACGGAGCTTTATCGCGTAGCACCGGAAGAACTCCGCGCCCAGGAAAACAAAGAGCAATATGCCCTGCAAAACCCTTGACGCTTCAGAGCTCATCACGTCCACGGGGATTGTTTTGCTGCCTTTTTCGAGTATGCTGAAGAGCGCGGCAATCACGGCGACGGCGAATGGGTTGAGCTTTGCCAGCCACGCCACGGTAATGCCGGAAAACCCGACCCCGCCTGTCAAGCCCGTGGAGAGCGTGTAGTCCGTGCCGGCAATTTGCACCATGCCCGCAACGCCGCAGATTGCGCCGCTGATGAACATTGTGCGCAGGACGACTTTCTTCACGTCCATGCCTGCGTAGCGTGCGGTGGCTTGACTTTCGCCCACTACGGCGATTTCATAGCCCTGCTTTGCGCGGCTCATATAGACCGCGACCAGCACCGTGAGCAGCAGCGCCAGTATCCAGCCCACATGCACGCCGCCAACCTGAGCCAGGCGAACGTTCGCCTCGAAGCTGCCGACGCTGGCAAAGCCTTGTGTGCGCTGCCACGGTCCCGCCTGGAGGAACTCGATTGTGTAGAGCGCAACGTAGTTCATCATCAGTGTGAAGAGGGTTTCGTTCACGCCCCACTTGACCTTGAACAGTGCTGGGATCAGTCCCCACAGCCCGCCGCCGATAATCGACGCGATGAACATCAATATGACCAAGACAATATGCGGCAAATGGCTGTAGTTAAGCGCAAAAAACGTGGCGAAGATAGCTCCGAATATCATCTGACCCTCACCGCCGATATTCCAGAAGCGCATTTTGAACGCCAGTGACAGCCCAAGGGAGACTATCAGCAGCGGCACAAACAAAATCACCGTGGACTGAATTGCGGAGAGCGGGTTGCGCTTTGAGCCGACGAACGCGCCCTTTAGGATAGTGGCATAGACCTCAAATGGGTTCGCCCCCATGAGCGCGATGAACACTCCGCCCGCCACAACGGCAAGCGCCAACGCGGCGGCAATCAGTCCCAGGGACGAGAGCGCTGAGCGTTCCGGGCGTTTGGTGATGTGGATTATGTCCTTCATGCGCCCTCCCTCTGCCCGGTCATGAGCAGACCCAGCTGTTCTTTTGTTACGTCACGAGCGTCAACCACGCCCATAAGCTCCCCTTGGCAGAGCACCAAAATGCGGTCGCTCAGCTCCAGCAGAACGTCCAGATCTTCGCCGACGAACAAGACCGCCACGCCCTTTTGCTTTTGCTCATTGAGCAGGGCATAGATTGTGAACGACGAATGGATATCCAGCCCGCGCACAGGGTACGCCGTGATTAGCACCTGCGGCTGCGCGGAAATCTCGCGCCCAAGCAATACCTTTTGCACATTGCCGCCGGAGAGCTGCCGCACCGGAGTGGAGACGCTTGGAGTGGAAATCTCCAGCCGCTCCACAAGCTCCTCTGCCAGCGCTTTGGCGGGGACCTTTGCCAGCAGCGGCGACTTGCCGTCGCGGTAAGATTTGAGCAACATATTGTGCGTCAGATCCATGGACGCCACAAGTCCCATACCGAGCCTGTCCTCCGGGATGAAGCTCATGGAGATGCCTTTTTTGATGATCTCCGCCGGTGAGCTGCCCACAATATTGCGCCCGCGGTAGAGTATTGCCCCGGTTTCCACGGGTAGCAAGCCCGCGATAGCCTCGCACAGCTCTTTTTGCCCGCTGCCTGCGACGCCCGCAACTCCCAGAATTTCTCCGCCGCGCAGGTTGAACGAGATATCCTTAATGGCAAAGTTTCCCTCGCCGTCCTTCACGCTCACACGGGCAAGCTCCAGCACATCCGGCTCTTTTTCGGCGGCGGGACGATCGATTTTCAGCTCCACCGGGCGGCCAACCATGAGGTTGGTCAATGAGCGGTAGTCGGTTTCGGCGGTCACGACCTCCGCAACGCACTGTCCGCGGCGCAGCACCGCCACTTTGTCGCTTATCGTAAGTACCTCATAGAGCTTGTGGGTGATAATCACAACGGCGCGCCCGGATTTCTTCATGCGGCTCAGCATAGAAAACAAGCGCCCAACCTCCTGCGGCGTGAGTACGGCGGTTGGCTCGTCGAGCACCAGAATATCCGCGCCGCGGTAGAGCAATTTCATAATCTCCACCGTCTGCTTTTCGCCCACGGACATATCATGCACGCGCTTATCAAGGTTTAGGCTCAAACGATATTCCTTGCACAAGCCCTCCAAGCGCGCGCGGCACTCAGCGGGCTTTTCGCCTTTAACACGCGGCGTTCCCAGGATAATATTTTCGTACGCGGTGAACACATCCACCAGCTTAAAATGCTGATGCACCATGCCGATTCCAAGCCGTCCGGCATCCCGCGGTGAGGCAATACGCGCCTCTTCTCCGCGGACGAAAATCGTGCCCTCATCCG
>JAITOD010000069.1 GCA_031290105.1 Oscillospiraceae bacterium | reverse complement strand
TAAGAGCACTGAGAAATACTTGAATAAGGTAACATAGAATGCTCATTGCCAACAACTGGAAAGACTACGAGCTTTTGGATTGCTCCGACGGAGAACGCCTGGAGCGTTGGGGCAACGTTATCCTCATCCGCCCGGACCCACAGGTAATCTGGAACACCCCGCGCGACAAAGCCTTGTGGGGAGAGGCCCACGCTATCTATAAGCGTTCCGCGCAGGGCGGCGGCGCTTGGCAATATCTGCGCAAATTCAAAGAGCCGTGGAGCGTTTCTTGGGGCGATTTGACTTTCGCTTGCCGTTGTATGGGCTTCAAGCACACCGGCGTTTTTCCGGAACAGGCGGTCAATTGGGCACGGCTGCAAACGATTATCCGCGCGGCTGAAAGACCTGTTAGGGTGCTGAATTTGTTCGCCTACACCGGCGCGGCAAGTATTGCCTGCGCGGCGGCCGGGGCAGCGGTGACTCACGTTGACGCGGCCAAAGGTATGCTGCAGTGGGCGCGGGAAAACGCCGCGCTGTCAGCTCTTGCGGACGCGCCGATACGCCGGTTGGTGGACGACTGCGGCAAGTTTGTTCAGCGAGAGTTGCGCCGCGGAAACAAATATGATATAATCATCATGGATCCGCCGTCATACGGGCGCGGACCCGGCGGCGAGGTTTGGAAGCTGGAGCAGGAAATTCACCCGCTTATCCGCGACTGTGCCGGGCTATTGGCAGATAACGCGTTGGCGGTTTTGGTCAACAGCTACACAACGGGGCTATCGCCGAGCGTCATGGCGTATATTATGCACGCGGAAATTGCCGCACACCGCGGCGGTACAATTGACTGCGACGAGCTTGGTTTGCCTGTCAGCTCAATGGGCATGGCGTTGCCGTGCGGGGCAAGCGCGTTTTGGAAAGCCGAATGTTAGCAGAAAAGCAAATCGAACAGGGCGTCGCTGCAAGCGCAAGGAAGTACGGCAAATACATGTTCCGCATACACGTTAAAATATTTAACCGATTAACTCACTGAAAGGAGCTTGCAAAAATGGATGAAGGTTACACTCTTGACGACAGATACCCCAGAAGAGACCCTGAAACAGGTAAAATCATGCACGACCCCGAAACCGGCGAAACCATTTACCTGACTGCAGAAGAAAGTTTAAAAATCTATGACCTCTAAATTGAAGATAGTTGATTCAACCGCCCGAACAGGCGGTTTTTTCATACCCAAATCAGCCCACCGACGGCAGCGGTGTAAGCGCGTTTTTGCTTACCGCCTGATAAACCGCACGCGCGTCGGTCCGTTTTCCCATGAATAGCGCGAAACGCTCATCACCAGCCCAACGCCCAGCCATACACACAGGTTGGAGCTCCCCCCCGCGCTGATAAACGGCAGGGTAATGCCAATGCATGGCAGAAATTTCATGCACATGCCAATGTTGATTACCGCCTGCACGCCAAGCATAAGCGCAATACCGCCGCAGATGAGCTTGCCTGCGTTGTCGCGGCTTTTTCGCGCCGCCACCAGGCAGCAGAGGATAATCGCCGTGAGCAGCGCCAAAAGCCCGGCGACCCCAACAAAGCCCAGCTCCTCACCGATGACGGAGAAAATCATATCGTTTTCGCTGACAGGCACCGCGTTGCTTTGTGTATACGCCCCATTGAACAGCCCCTGCCCCAGCAGTCCGCCGCCGCTGATTGCGTTCACGCCCATTTGCTGCTGATATATCACGTCACTGAACCGCTCCGGCGAGATTGACTGCCCCAGAGCCGCGAAAAAGTTGGGGTAGACGGCGATGAAGCGCTCCTTCTGGAACGTGGAGAAGACCTTGAGCCACGCCACGGGTAATGCCGCGCCCACAAGCAAAATCGCCGCCAGAAAATAATACCACTTAACGCCCGCCATAAACAGCAGCCCGCCGAAAATCGCAATGAACACCAGCGCGCTGCCCATATCGCCCGTCAGCGTCACCAGCCCGATGAACACAGCCCCGTGCACCGCAAGCAGCGCCAGCTTGGGTATGCGGTTAATCTCATCGCCCACGGCGGCAATGTGGGCGGAGAAGGTCATCACAAAGCCGATTTTGACCAGCTCCGACGGCTGGAAGAATATGCTGCCGAATTGTATCCATACCTGCGAATCCTCACGCCCCGTGGGAGCTGCGCCAATCCCCGGCACCTTCAGCAAGAGCATAATTACAATACAAAAGGCTGCGATTGATATGATAAACCATGGCCGCAGAAGGACTTCATAATCAAGCAGGGAGATAAAAACGCACAGCACAACACCTATGCCGATTGCCGCCATCATAACCGTTGCGTCCCGCCCAAAAAGCTGCCCGGGCGGATTGCTGCTCATTGTTGCGGACGCCACGGCAAGCACGCCGAAAGCCGACGTTACTATGCACAGCAGCAGCATCAGAAAGTTGGTTTCCTTGAGAATAGTTTTAAGCCGTGATTCGTTCATTTTCGCGTCCTTGGTTATATATTCACAAGCGCCATAGCAAACAAGGCTTGGGCGGCGTAATACGGCAGCATGACAAGGGCAGTGAGGGTTTTGCCTTGGGCGCGCACGCGGTCGTTGCCGAAGTTATGGAGGAAGAGAGCGGTGTCCGATATGGCGAAGAGCACGCCGGCGGGGAGGGCAAACGCGCCTGCGGCATGTCCCGCTGCAAAGGCGTTCGCCGCCGCCATTACCATTACGCTGACAACCGCGCCATAGCACAATATCGGCACGGTGTTTTCGCAAAGATAGGCGAGCGTGCGCCGTCCTATCAGCAGCAAATACAGCACCGGCAGGGCAAATGCGATTGGCAGCAACGCGGCTTTGAGCGGCGCCAAGCTGATAAGCACGGCAATATAGAGCAGCTGCGCCAGCAGGAACGGCACGCTGCCCAGCGTAAAGAAGAAGCTTTTGTGTTTTTCGTGCGTGAATGGACCCAAGCCCAGAAAGACGTCGCCCATGAACGCAAAAATGAACGCTGCCAGCATACCCGCGCGCGGCAGTGTGATTTCATGCCCCGACACGGCGGCTATCCCCGCCATACAAAACAGCACGGAAGCTATCGCTTTGGCGGCAAACCCGCCTGACGCGCTGCTTTTCCCTGCGGCTGTAAGCACGCGCAGGGTGACGGTCATAACGCTCAGCAGACCAATGATTATTACGGGTGTCATGCGCTCCACTCCATTGCCGCGATTTTTGCATACTGTTATTTTACCATGCGGGGAATATTTGCACAAGCTTTCTATTCGCCGCTCAGCCCCAAATAGTCCAAGCCAAACCGCGTGAACACAATTTCTTCGGCGTAGTAGTTTGCTCCGCATTCAAACAAGCAACCAATAAGCAGCTCTTCCTGCGGGACGTTTATCACGCCGTTTTTGCCGAGCCCTTGGATGACCGTGAGCGCAGAATAGCTTGCAAGTCCGGCGTAGAGCTGCGTTGACGCGCTCCACGTTCGGCAGCCGTCCGTACTTGCCCGAATGGTCATGTTTTCGCGATGGAGCTTATCGGCGGGGTTAGTGAAGAGGTAGAGCGCTGTATCGGCTGATTCCGGAATCCGGAGCAAATTGCCCTGAACAGCCGGGTCAGGCAATGCGTAATCCAAAGAAAGCTCCCGCCATGTTAAGCCCTTATCCTGACTGCGCGCAACAACGCGATAACCCGGATTGACCGGACGCACGTTAATGTACAGGCTGCCGTCAGGAAGTTCAGCCAATGTGGCCTCCTCGCCGCCGGGGACGTCGCCGCCGCGCTGCCATGAGGCGCCGCCGTCGCGGCTGAAAATCACGTGCGCGGTCATTTTGCGCCCCGCGATGTGGTCGGCGGGAATCATCAGCGTGCCATCGCGCAGCTGAATACCGTGGCTCGGGCCCGCCGCGTACCAAGACCAGTCGTCGGCCTTCACGTCCGCTGTAATTTCGGTCGGCTCCGCCCAAGTTTTTCCGTTGTCCTTGCTGTGAGTCTTGAAGACAGTGTCGTTATTCTTGCAGAAGATCAGCCATATAAGCCCCGTTGCGCGGTCCACCACAGGGCAAGCGTTGCCCAGCGTATTTTCCCCGTCCTCAAACAGAAGCTCCAACTCGCTCCAGCTGCTGCCAAGGTCTGTGCTGCGGCGCACAACAATATCGGTTTTGCTCCAGTCCTCCTGACTGTCTGTGCGCGCCTCGGCAAAGGCAAGAATCGTGCCGTCCGGTGCGGTAATCATGGTGGGGATTTTGAAGGTGTTGTAGCCATGGTATCCTTGGGCATAAAGTGTTGTGTGATAGAGTCCGTCGGGGAAGGGCTTCTTTTCCGCGTCCGGCGGCAGAATAATCACGCCCGCAACGGTCGCGCCCGTCAATGCCAGCACAAGGGGTATGCAATACAGTGCCCGTGACGCGCGGAGCATTGGCTTGCCCTTTGTAAGGGTATGTGAAAAGAAAATGTAGTCCGCTGAGCCGACCGTTCCAAGTGCGGCAAACAGCAATGCGCAAACAATGAGCCCAAGCACGATGATTGTATAGAGCTTGTCCGCCGCAAGGTAGGCGGTGGCGGCATATAGCCTCAGTGCCGCAATTAACAGCGCGGCGCCAAAAAATGCGTTGAACCAAATGAGCGCGTATGTGCGGATTTTCCCGTACGGTGCGGAGAGCGTACCCTTGACCGTGCGCACGAGAGCAAGAATGCCCAGCGCCGCAATCGCCGACCCGCCGAGCATGATTGCGCCGTAGAACACGGGATACAGCGGACGAACCGTGGGGCGGAATTGGTACATCACCAGAAAATCCCTGAAAAACACGGGGAGCAGCGCAATCAATATGCCGGCCGGCACCGCCGAAGCTGACGCCGCAAACAGCAGTGCGCGCACGGCTTTGCGGATGTTTTCCTCGGGCGGCGCAATTTTTTCGGACATGGAAATACCCCTCACGGCTTTTGTTTGGGGATATTGTAGCATATGCGGCGTGAGAGTGCAAGGGGCGGAGAGCGCGGCGTTTTAATGGTCACGGTCAACCCGTGCTTTGCGGATAAACAGAGCGCTAAATGACGGCAACGCCTTTCTCTAAAATACAATAGGGCGCTTTAGCGAACAGCTCTTCCCACTTTTCCCTGCTGATAAAATACTGCTGTTGGTTTTGCATATCGGCGTCTTTGCCTTTGCCCGGTGAAACAACAATATTTAACCCTCCGTCCCAGTTCATGTACACATCCTCAATCCACGGCCGCTCAGAATCGATTATTACGTCCAAACACTTCACCTTGCCTGTGGAGAGCTCGCAGGCAAAGATTGTTTTGTTTTTAATTGAGATGTCGCTTTTGAGTTCTGCATCGTTTTTCATGACAAAAAACGGCAGGTACTTATAGCTGTCTGTGTCAATAATATTATCGTCTGCCAGCTTTTGCTCTCCCCATACGTTACTCATAGAAAACACCGGCGCCACTTCATTCTCCAAGACTTTATAGACAAAATACGCTCCGGGTGATGACGCCTGCAGATACATCAAATCCCCGAAAAGATGAAATGCTCTGATTGAATTATCCGTCAACACTTCCTCAAGCGCTTGGCAGTGTGTTTTATTTTCCAACTTGCCGTCTTCATCAAAATAGTAGAGATAAAATACTGAGCGCCGTCTTCTGTAACGCGGCCAATCCCGCAGATTTTTCCGTCTTGAATGCAAAGATTCTCCAGAACGAAGCCGTTTGTGTTCTTGTCGTCAACCCATCCGCAGCGCTCGCGTATTATTTCAGTGGACTTCTTTGTTCTGATATTATATTTCTCAACAATTGAAATCAAAACTTCGTCAGGCTGGTCCATATTTTCGTAATCTATATAATAGCTGATAAACTCATCATTTGTGAATTTGCAGGTGCGTATGGTATGTTGCACGGCAGAAGCTTCAATTTCGATTGTTTCTTTTCCCGTATTAAAATCAAGGCAAGTGAGCTTAAGCCCGGTGTTGACGTCACCGCGTTCTGCCAACAGGTCATTGCCGTAATTGCCCCATTTGTAAAGCAAATGTCCATCAAAATAGCAGCGCGATCCAATTTTGCAAACTCGTCTGTTTTGCGGTCAGTTAATCCATAGGTATAGCTTGCCTGAGCAGTTCTCAAATAGGTTTGCAGTGCTGTTTCTGTAACGAAGTTATAACCGATTCCGTTCGGCGAGAACCAACGCACAGGTCCTATGACCGTTACATCAGCTGATTTAATTGCAACGCTGTTATTCGCCACGCCGTTCGGCGATTCAGACACAACAACGCCGCCGGAAGGGATAACGTTTGGCGGACCAAAGCTTTGCTCCGGTATGGTTGTATCATCTTGCGGCGGCCTGAAATCACAAGCGATAAGGGTTAATGATAACAATTATGAAATCAGTAAACACACAAACCTTTTCATGATATTATCCCTCACTGAATTTAATTAAAGCGGACGGCGGAACAGCAAGCTTACGAAGTTTTTCCCGAAGATGCCGCCTTGGAAATATGTTCCGTCCGCCGCCTCTGGAACGCCTTGACGATTTCCACAATCGGAATCACGCTGAACGCCAGCGCAACCGCAACGCCGTATTCAAGCGGGCTTATGGGGTCAAAGCTGAAGAACGCGGCCAGCGGCTCCCAAAGCACCACAAGCGACGTTGCCGCCAAGGACGCAACCATTGCAAGATAAAGCAGCGGGTTGTGGCTGCCCTTGAACATCATGCCCACGGCACTGCCGCGCTGTGAGCGCATATTAAAGGAGTGGAAAATTTCGCACATGCTCATTGTGAAGAACGCCATTGTCATGCCCTGCGCGCCCTCGTCAACAGAGAGGTTGGTGAACTGCCAGTGCCCGTTTTGGATAAACTCGCCAAGGAAGAACGCCGACAAGGTCAGGAAGGTGACTATCAAGCCCTGGTAGAGCGAATCCGCGCCCAAGCCGTCCGCAAAAACGCCGGCTTTGGAGCTGCGCGGGCGGCGGAGCATAATGTCGTGTTCCGCCTTTTCCGCACCGAGCGCAAGGGCGGGGAAGCAGTCGGTCACAAGGTTAATCCAAAGCAGATGCGCGGGCTTGAGCAGCGTGATTTGCAGTATTGACGCGATGAAAATGCCCAGCACCTCGCTCAGGTTGGATGAGAGCAGGAACTGAATTGCCTTGCGGATATTGTCGTAAATGCGGCGCCCCTCGCCCACGGCGGAGACGATTGTGGCGAAATTGTCGTCCGCAAGAACCATGTCGGCGACGTTTTTCGTCACGTCCGTCCCGGTGATTCCCATGCCAACGCCAATGTCCGCGCTCTTAATGGACGGCGCGTCGTTCACGCCGTCGCCCGTCATTGCGGTAACAAAGCCCTTTGCCCGCCACGCGTTAACAATCCGCGTCTTGTGCTCCGGCTGAACGCGGGCATAGACGCTGAATTCGGTCACGCGCTCGGCAAAATCCTCGTCGCTGATATTGTCCAGCTCCGCTCCCGTGATTGCATTCTTCGCGTCGTCCAAAATGCCCAGCTGATTGGCGATTGCCACTGCTGTGTCTCTGTGGTCGCCGGTAATCATAATGGGGCGGATTCCCGCACAGGCGCACTCCTCAATCGCCGCCTTCACCTCCGGGCGCACCGGGTCAATCATGCCCGCAAGCCCAATGAAGACAAGCTCCTTCTCCAAATCTGCGGCTTCTGCGGAAGCGGGCACCTCGGTGTAGCTGCAGGTGGCAGCCGCAAGGACGCGCATGGCTTTATCCGCCATGGACTTGTTAGCAGCCAGAAGCTCCGCGCGCAGGTCGTCCGTCAACGCGATTTTTTCGCCGCCGCGCAGGATGTGCGTGCAGTTTTTCAGCACCTCGTCCGGCGCGCCCTTGGTGTATTGCACAATCGCGCCGTCCTCATAACAGTGCACGGTGGACATCATTTTGCGTGAGCTGTCAAACGGAGCTTCGCTCACACGCGGCGCAATTTCCGCAAGCGTGGTCTGGTTCAGCTCCAGCGAGCTTGCGTAGTTGACCAGCGCCGCTTCCGTGGGCTCGCCCAGTACGCCGCCCTCGCTTGTGAGCTTTGCGTCATTGCACAGCGCCATGCACGTTGCCAGCAGGATTTCGTCCTCGCCGTAGTGCTCCGTGACGGTCATTTTGTTCTGCGTGAGCGTGCCTGTTTTGTCTGAGCAGATTATCTGAGCGCAGCCCAGCGTTTCAACGGCCGTGAGCCGCCGGATTATGGCGTTTTTGCGGCTCATTGTGGTCACGCCCATGCTCAGGACGATTGTCACAACGGCAGCCAGCCCCTCAGGAATCGCCGCAACGGCAAGCGACACCGCCATCATGAAGTTTTCCATGGCAAAGTCAAAGCTGAGTGACTCAAACGCCCCACCGTTTGTCATTAGCTGACGCACGATATTGAAGCCGAAAATAAACAGGCAGATGCCCACAACCGCCCACGTGAGGACTTTTGAGAGCTGCGTCAGCTTGATTTGCAGCGGGGTTTCGCCCTCCTGCGCGTTGGCGATTGCGTCGGCGATTTTGCCCATTTCGGTCTGCATTCCCGTTGCAATAACAACGGCCTGTCCGCGCCCATAAACCACGGTGGAACCCATATACGCCATATTTTTCCTGTCGCCCAATGGGATTTCGGAGCCGTCATCCTTGCCATTGAGCAGGTCAATCATTTTGGTGACGGGGACGCTCTCTCCCGTGAGCGCGGCCTCCTCTATCTTCATGCTGGCGGATTCAAAAATGCGGCAGTCAGCGGGGATTGCGTCGCCCGCTTCAAGCACCACCACGTCGCCCGCAACCAAGTCCTCGCTGCGCACAAAGGCCTGCTGCCCGTCCCGCAGCACCTTGCTCATTGCGGCGGACATCTCTTGCAGAGCCTCAATAGCCTTCTCCGCCTTGCTCTCCTGATAAACGCCCAGCACCGCGTTGATAATCACCACAGAGATGATAATAATCACGTCTGTCGGGAATTCCTTCTCAAACACAGCCATTGCGCCGGAAATTGCCGCGGCGACAATAAGGATGAGAATCATCGGGTCCATCATCTGCGAGAAAAAGCGCTTGAGGAGCGAATCCTTCTGCGCTTCGGCAAGCTTGTTTTTGCCGTCCTTCTCAAGGCGTGCGGCGGCCAGAGCGTTGGTTAGCCCGCTGCGGGAGCTGCCCACCTCTTCAAATACAGTTTCGGCGGTTTCCAGGTAATGTTTCATTGCGCTGACAATCCTTTCGAAAAAAATTCTTCGGAGCAGTGCCGCGATTTTTGTTTAGGCTGCCGCAAAAGCACCGCCAAACAACAAAAGACCTCGACAGCAGATCCTGTCAAAGGTCTTGCTTACTCTGTTAAGAGCCCGCGCACCGGCCGGCAGCCTTATCGGCGCCCGGCGTACTGACGGCACTGCGGTGGACAAAAGCCCATAGCTACTCCCCCATGAACAATGAAAGAGTATACACGAATTTATAAAAAATGTCAAGGCGCGCGGAAAAGTGAATTCGTGGGTTTTGCACAGGGACGCTGCCGGAGGGACTTGCAATTCATTAAAGCCTATGCTATAATATGCGCCTGAGGCGGAGAGACACGGAGGGAGAAATAATAAATGAGCCGGTTTGAATATAAGGTCATAAAAGTCGATGCGCTTGTGGACAATGGCGATGACAAACAGCTGGAAACTCTCTTAAATTCTTTGGGAACGGATGGCTGGGAGTTGGTTACCGTGCTTGATCAGGTGTATTCCGGCTTTGCAATTCAACCCAGAGCATGTTGCAACCATATCATTCTGAAAAGAGAGTTGTAACGGGCGGCAATCGCCGGGTACAAACCAAAAACATGCTTGTGTGGCTCAATGGTAGAGCAGCTCATTCGTAATGAGCAGGTTGTCGGTTCGATTCCGACCACAAGCTCCAGCCGCGTAAGATGCGCCACGCTACAGCTGCACTGGGCATCGTCACGCCATAAAAATCCTCAATTGTAATTTTTGATGAAGTGCTTGAAAAACGCAACCCCCTCCGCCAGCGCGGAAATGTTGAGGTTCTCGTTGTCCCCGTGCATGGTGGCAAGCTGTTCGCCGGTGAGCGTGACGGGGGTGAATCGCAGCGAGCAGGGCGAAATCTCCTGAAAGTGCCGCCCGTCCGTGCCGCCGATGATTGTATACGGCGCAATGACTGCATTGGGGAATTGCTCACGAATGCACTTTGTTAAGTATCGGTAACCCTCGCTGTTAATATCCACGGCGGCGGTTGCGTCCTGTGCCGCAATGACTTCCAACTCAAGGTCATATTTTTTGATGAGCCGCTCAAACAGCTTCATGCAGTCGGCATGGGTTTGGTGCTTGGAATAGCGCAGATTTGCAACCACATATGCCTCGTTGGGAATCATGTTCGGTATGATTGAACCGCCGGACATTGTGAAGGTGATGTTCGTTTTCAGCATTCCGCCGCCCATGGGGTGCATTTTCGGCAGAACCCGCGCAATGACGGGCGAAAACAACCTCAGGTGATTGAACACAAAGCGCAGCGGCTGCTTCAGCCCTGCGGCAAGCCCCTTGCCCGTCAAGAGCAGCTCAGGCGACACATGCGCCTTAAAATAATTGTGTGAGTGCACGTCAACCACAAAGCGCGAAAGCCGTTCGATCGGCGTATTTTTCGGCGGGGCGGTGGTGTGTCCGCCGCGCGATTTTGCGGTGAACTTGACGACCCCAAAGCCCTTCTCCACAATACCAATGACCGCTACCGGCTGCTTTATTGCGCTGAACAGCCGCTCCATCACCAGACCGCCCTCGTCCAGCACAATCGCCGGGTGCACATCGTGCTCCAAAAGATAATCGCGGATGGCAGGTGCGCCGCTGCCGGCGACTTCTTCATTGTCTGACGAGCCAATATAGATATCCTGCTCCGGTACAAAGCCCTCGGCAAGCAGCTCCTCCGCAGCGCGTAAGGCAATATATAGCGTGTCTTTGCAGTCCATTGCGCCGCGCCCGTAGATTTTGCCGTCCGCGATCGTGCCCTCGAACGGCGGGAAATCCCAGCCGTTTTCGTCAGCAGGCACCACATCTTGGTGGCCGAGCAGCACTATGGGCTTTTGCGCCTGTTTGCCCTTCCAGCGGAACAGCAGCGCGTCGTTTTTTACGCGCACAAGCGTCAATGTTTTGTGCACCAGCGGGAAAAGCTCCGCCAGCACCGCGCGGAATCGCTCAAAATATTCCGGTCCTGTTTCGATTGGCAGCTGCAGCAGCCCCGGTAATTCCGCCGCGATTGTCGGCACCTGAATAAGCTTAGCCAGCTCTGCGGCATATTGTTCAGGGGTGTAATTCTCAGCCATATTGGTTTTCCTCCAAGAGTTTTCTGCCGGCGTCCCGGCGACGATGCTTTTTTGACGGCACACGGTTTACCCAAATGCATATATGATTACTATGTTTTATTATAGCATAAAGGCAAAGCGCCTGTCAAGAAGTTTCTGCGGAAAGGGGAGTGCCTATTGACAAAACCAATCCCATAGTATATAATGCATATATATTTGGTAAGCTTTAGGAGGCAACCTTATGAAAAAACTTTCAAACCGTATCCTTTCCGCATTGCTTGCGTTGCTGCTGTCCGCGTCCGTAATGTTTGGAACTGCTGCGGACGACAATGCTGCGGATAGCGGCACCGCACAGCCCGAGTACATCGAAATTACGCAGGACACCATTGACCTTGCAACCACAGAAATTACGGTTGGCGGCAAGAACGTCGCCCCCGCGGCGGCAAGCATTGATGAGCTTTACGGCAGCCGCGATTTTCCGTTGCCGTATGATGAAATCGCGCGCCTGCTGATTGCGGTGCAGCAGGGCTTCAGTGACTTCACCGAGCTTAGCTTCATCAAACTCTCACAAGCAATTCCCCTTGAGGACGAGAACGCGCGCATAGCGCATTTTGCCTATAATTTTTCACTGACCGGTGCATCCGGTTACATTATCATCGCCGCGCATACCCGCGCCCGTCTGCTTGAACGCTATGTGTTGGGCGAATCATATTCGGGCGGACCGCGCTATCTCTCAGGCACAAACGGCAGCAGCCTTGCGGATTTGGCTGCGGTGGAGCTTGAAACCGTGTCATACTTGAATAACCTTGCTTATTACGCAAGCACACCGGCAGACGGAGCTGCCGCAGGAGCGGACGAAAAATATGCCGGACAGCCGGGCAAGGCATATGGATATGGCGGCATTGCGGATATTATCCCATACCTTGAAGACCGATACGGCGGCACAGCGGCCATTGAAAACGAAAATATTTTGCCGACGCCGGATTTTGTTATGTCCGAATTCAGCAACGGCGGCGTGTGTTCGATTGTTGCGCTCACACGCGTGCTGGCATATTGGCGCGGCAAGGGCTTTGACCGCATCGATGAAAATAACGCCGAAATTTTCAACAAGCTCTTCGCCTTCGCGTCCAAAACGCTTGCATACACCGACCTTATCGGCACCATTCCCTTTTTTATTGACGACGTTGCGCTTCATGTGGTGAACAAAGATTACGGTTACACCGGCAGTCAGGCCGCCAATGATTATCTCTTCAAATTCGATACCATCAAGAGCGAGATTGACGCCGACAGACCCACCGCCTTCAACATCACCTTCGGCTATTACGCCTCGCACTCGGTGACAGCCAACGGCTATGTAATCGCAAAAACAACAACAACGGCGGGCAATACCACCAAAACCCAAACGCACCACCTTGTGGCGGTGAATGACGGCTGGACACATGAGCAGCGATACATTGACTTTGAGGCGTTCCTGCAAGAAGTCGTGGCAATCGGAAATGTTACCAAAATCACGGTAAAGGACGGCAATCCGGATTGGCAATTTGTTCTGCGTGAATTTTTGCACGTCGATTTCTTCAGCAGGCTGCTTGCGTGGCTGACAGAGTGGTTTAATACGCTGCGCTGATGCTTGCCGCACAAATTTGTTCATATTTCTAATATAGAACAATGCGGCGGCGCGTTTGTGCTACAATACATTTGGCAAGCAGTGCTTGACAAACACTTCAGCAAGAAAGAAGGGTATACATATGTGGGGCGATTTAGGTTGGTTCCAGGAGTTCATTGATGCGTTCATCGGCGCGTTCAGGAGTTTGTTCACCGGGCTTAACGCAAGCGACGGTACAACCAATGCATTCACTGCAGCGTGGGAAAGCTTCAGCAGTTGGGTTAGCGGCATTGGCACAGGCAGCATCCGCGACTTCCTCAACGGCTAAAAAGCTTTGAGGTCCTTGCGGCACAGCGGTGGGCGGCTTTCGGGCTGCCCGCCGCCGCTTGTTTTGCGCGAAAATCAAATTGCCGCCATACAGCGTTTGCTTATCAAGCCGATAAGTTAATCCGCCCGCAAGCTAAGCTGCGGGACGTTTTGTTCAAAAGAGAGATAAGACAGCGAGCTGATTACCTCTGCCTCAAGCCCCGCAAACTGCACCTCGCCCTGGTGTCCCCGGCTGACAAGAACACAGCGCGTTCCAAGCTCCCGCGCAACAAAAAAATCATGCGCCAAATCGCCCGTCATGAGCACCTGCTCCGGCGGGATTTTTTGCGCTTGCAGATACTCGCGTGCCCGCTTCAGCTTGCTTTCGGCAAAATAATCGGACGCGCCCAAAACAGCGTCAAAATACTGCAAAATGCCGTAGTGCTTCAGCGCGCGTTCAACAACGCCCTGTTCGCCTGAAGTGAGAATAACCTGCGAAACGCCCGCCGTTTGCAGACGTTCCAGAACCTCGATCGCGCCGTCCGCCAAAGCGCACTCCGGCAGGCGGCGGGCACAGCACTCGGCGTATTCGCGCAGCAGGGCAGGGTAATCCTCCTGCGCCATGTTGAAATGCACGTCGTAAAAGTGACGGATCGGCACGCCTATTGCCGCCCGGTACGCCGCCAGATCAATCGGCGGACGTCTGCGCCGGG
>JAITOD010000082.1 GCA_031290105.1 Oscillospiraceae bacterium | reverse complement strand
TGCTCATACACCTCGCCCAGTGCGTTGATTTGCGCCGCGCCGACTCCCTGAGCCAGTGTGCCCGTCGGCGCGATTGTGTCATGGCAGCGCAGAGCAATGAATCGCTGCTCAAACGAGGTCATCTTCGCCCCCGCCTTGAGTCCCATGGCATATCCTGCGCCCGTGTTGAACGGCGAATACCACATTTTGTGGCGCGAAAATCCGCTGTGATTGGGCTTATATAAGCCCGCCGCACCGCCCGTGGCAATCAGCACAGCCTTGGCCGTCACCGCGTAGAGTACCGCCTCGCGCACACCAACAGCATATGCGCCCGTGACGCGCCCGCCCTGCACGGTGTATTCAAACGCGTTCGCTTGATTAATCACGCTAATGCGCTGCTCTCTCGCTACAGCCTGCGCCAAAAGAGGCTTTATATTCTCGCCGTTGATTTTCACGTTGCGCCAGCCGCGCATTGCGTAGCCGCTGCTCTCGTTTTTGAGTACCACGAGCCCAAGTTCTTCCAGCCGCGTCACCGTGCCGTTCAGCCGTTCGCTCATTGTGAGCAGCAAATCTTCGCGCACAGGACCTTCCGCGTCGTTTTTTGCGTAGTCAACATAGTCCTGCGGCGTTTTTCCTGCGCCGATGTAAGCGTTCAGCGCGTTCACTCCCGCCGCAAGGCATCCGCTGCGTTTGATGTTCGCTTTTTCAAGAATCAGCACGTTGCCCCGCGCCGATTGCCGGCAAAAATCCAGCGCCGCCCAGCAACCTGCCGTGCCGCCGCCAATGATCAGAAAATCTGTTTGCTCTCGTTGTATCGTCATTATTGCACCTATGGCGTAACAATGTTGAAGTCGGGCGTGAATTTATCAAGTAACTTTTGGAACTCAAGTATTGCCTTCACGTTGCCCTTGAGCTTGATTTTCCCCGTGAGCAGATTTTTCACCGCGCCCAGCTTGCCGCCCATGAAGGTTTCGATAAGCACGCGTTTTGCAACCGTGATTGACAAATCCGCGCCGTCCGCTCCCTTGCCTTTCCAATAGTTAAGGACGGAGTTTTCGATTATCAGCAAGTATTCTTCACCAATATCTGTGAAGTTGAAGTGAAGCGCCAGCTTTTTGCCCGCAGCCCTTTCGGCGTTCAGGCTCACGGAAAGATAATCAAACAAATGTTCTGCGTCCATGGCGGTCACAACGTCAAACTGTGCATTATTCTGAATATTGCGCAGCTGCTCAAAACCGCGCAACTCCTGCGCCGCCGATAGGAACGAGTTTCTCCACGCCGCACTCTCAGATTGATAGCCCAGTTGCTCCAGCGTGTCAGCCTCCAGCAGCTTTGCGTCTTCGTTTTCCGGCTCAGCGAACACCAAGTGATTGAGCAGTTGCGCCGCCCAGCGATATTCGCCGTTATCAAAAGCCTTTTGCGCACTCGCCAAAAGCTGCGCCGCGCCGCCTGCCAGGTCAACATATTTTTTGCCGGCTTCCTCCGGCGGCAGATGATAGAGCGTGGCGGGGTTGCCGTCGTAATAGCCCAAATAGCGCTGAATGACGGCCTTGGTGTTGTGGTGCACCGTGCCGTAAACGCCGCGCAGTGCCCAGTCGTGCTCAAGTTCCAGCGGGTAGTGCAAAAGTTCGGCGGCTTCGTTGATTGTGTGCCCAAGATTGGCAAGGCGCAACGCCTGGTCGTGAATATATTTGTAGCCGTCACGCTGATGTTTTAGGTAAGCAATGCCGTTTTCCGTGCCCCAAATTGGGAATGAGTGGGTTGTGAAAACAACATCGGACTGCACCGCCCACTTCTCGATTGCTTCGTCGATATAGTGCGCCCAGCTTTTTGAGTCACGCACCTCCGTGCCGCGGATTGTGTAGATATTATGCAGCGCGTGCGTGCAGATTTCAGCTACCAGCAGAGCGCGTTTTTGCGGAAAATAGAGATTCATTTCAGTTGGAGCTTCGGTTTCGGGGGTTAGCTGAAAGACTATCTCAATGCCGTCAATCAGCAGCGTTTCGCCCGTTGATTTTATCTCGTGCGTCGGGGCGATCAGGCTGACCGTGCCCACGGGAATTTTGCGTCCGATGCCGCAATCCACATGTCCCTTCACGCCTGCCGGCAAACCTGCGCCGAACATATATGAGCCGCGCCGCGTCATAGCGTTGCCGGCAAGCACGTTTTCGCTCACGCACGCGTTCATGAAGCCCTCAGGAGCGATCACCCGCAGTGCGCCGCTGTTGACTTCATCCTGCGAAATCACGCCCTTAACGCCTGCCCAGTGATCGGCGTGGCTGTGGGTATATATAACCGCCTTGATCGGAGCCGCGCCAATGTGCTTAAACAGCAGATTTTTTGCGGCGCTGCTGGTTTCGCAGGAGGTTATGGGGTCAACAATAATCCAGCCGTTCGCGCTCCGGATAAACGATATTATGGAGATATCGAAGCCGCGTACCTGATATATGCCCTCAGCAACTTCAAACAGTCCGGCGATGTTGTTCAGCCGTGCCTGCCTCCAAAGACTGGGGTTGACGGTTTCGGGCGCTTGCTCCTGTTCCAAAAACGCATATTCGTTCCAGTCCCAAATCACTCTGCCCTCTGCATTTTTGATGCTGCCCTCCGGCGGAGCAATGAAGCCTTTGCGGGCGTTTTCGAAGTCGGCAGTGTCGCTGAAATCAAGCTCGCCATAGAGTGCGTCGTTGGCTTTGCGGGTGTGTATTGTGGCGGGCTTTTGGTTTGCGGTTTGCGGCATGAGAATCCTCCTATAAGCATAATCCATAGTAAATCAATATGATAACAGGAATTTATCTGTTTGTCAAGCAAAATTTAATGCATAGTGGAAGGCGGATAATGAATAATTCCGGAGATCCCGACAACGATGCGCAATTAGTGGGGATCACAATCCACAACGTCGATATGAAATATACCTTGAGCTACAGCTCCAGCTCGCGGTATATTTTATATAAGACAACAAACGATTAACATTGAAATCACCAATAATTGCGCATCGTTGTTAGCTTCCGAGAATTATTCATTATATTGAATTGTAACGCCGCCGTCCCCGGTGACAAAACGCCGCAGATGTGTTATAATAATTCGCGTCAGCAAGTGCAATCGGTTGCCACTGAGCGTTGGGAGGTATTTTGTGCCCGCATTAAGCGTCCTCATCAAACCCGCCTCCGGTGCGTGCAATCTGCGCTGCGGCTATTGCTTCTACCAAAAATCTGCGCGGGAATTCATGAGCCTTGCCACACTTGAACAGCTTGTTAAATCTGCCCTGCAAAGTGCCCAATACTGCTGCACATTCGCCTTCCAGGGCGGCGAACCTACACTTGCGGGTCTGGAATTTTACCGCGCGTTGTTGAATTTTCAGCAAAAACACGACACTAAAAATCTCACCGTCAAAAATACAATCCAAACCAACGGCATCTTGATTGACGACGCATGGGCGGCATTCTTGGCCGAACACGATTTTCTGGTGGGGCTGTCCCTTGACGGTCCGCGCAAGCTCAACGACGCAAACCGCAAATACGCTGACGGCAGCGGTAGCTTCGACCGGATTATGCAAGCCGCCGCATACTTGAAAAAGCATGGTGCACAGTTCAACATACTCAGCGTAATTAACGCACAAAACGCACGAAAGCCCGATGAATTATATGCGTTTTTTAAGAAAAAGGGTTACGATTTTCTGCAATTTATCCCTTGCCTGAGCGAATGCCGCAGCGCACACACACTAAAGCCCGGGCAATACGGCGACTTTCTCGTCCGCATTTTTGACCTGTGGCACAAGGATTTTCTTCGGGGCGAGAGAATCAACATCCGCTTTTTCTCAAACCTGGTGCAAATGGCGGCGGGATATCCCCCGGAGAGCTGCGGCATGTGCGGTTATTGCACGCCATATCTTGTTGTTGAAGGCGACGGCAGTGTCTATCCCTGCGATTTTTACGTGAGCGATCTGTGGAAACTCGGCACCGTGAGCGACGATCTTTCGGCACTTCTGCAGAATGAAACAGCCCGCCGCTTCACCGCTCCCTCAAAGCTTATGCACGACGATTGCCACGCCTGTCCGCACGTGATATTGTGTCGGGGAGGGTGCCGGCGTTGGCGCGAAACTCCCACGGGCAAGAGTGCGCTCTGCGAGGATTACAAGCGCTTTTTTGCCGATTGCGGCAGCAGAATTGCGGAAATCGCGAGGGCCTTCACGCGCTCAGCACAGGCGAGTTTATGATTTGATTGTAATTATAAATATTTAATACGTCAATATTACAGTATTTTTTGTTTATATTCACTCTAAGCAGCTGCTCTCACCAGCTGGTGAGAGCAGCTGCTTAGAGTCGTCGGTAGTGTCGCCATTAGCTCTTAAAAGCACACATTTTAATCGCTCTGTGTATAAAAGCCGCCGCCGAATCGTTAATCGTTCTTGACAGTTCGCGCATTTTTTGTTATCATCTTATTTTATATAGTAACATCAACGCAAAGGAGGCAGCCATGACCAATCGCCCCAACCTGTTGATAATCAACCCCGACCAAATGCGCGCCGACGCACTCGCGCACCTGGGCAACCCGGCGGCGCACACGCCAAATCTGGATTTGCTTGCGCGGGAAGCGGTGTCGTTCAGCGGCGCATTTTGCCAAAATCCGGTGTGCGTGCCCAGCCGCTGCTCATTCATGACGGGGCTGTATCCTCACGTGAACGGTCATCGCACAATGGGATTTTTGTTGCAGCCGCACGAAGAAAATCTGTTTGGCGACTTCAAATCTGCCGGCTACCGCACAATTTCATCCCACCGCAGCGACCTTATGGCCGGGCAATATCCACGCTATCATAAGGCGCTGATTGACGAATACATCAAGGTGCATCCAAAGCGCCCGCTGAAATATTTCACACCGCCGCACCACGGGGACGATCACTCCTTCCTCCACGGAATTGTGCCGGAAAAATATGCCAAAGACATGGACGACTTGATTGTGGACGGCGCGGTTCGGTCTATTCAAAAAAATGCGGGGGATCGCCGGCCGTTTTTCATGTTCGTTGGGTTGATGCTGCCCCACCCGCCTTATCAAATCGAGCA
>JAITOD010000078.1 GCA_031290105.1 Oscillospiraceae bacterium | reverse complement strand
AGGTAATCAGAAAATGCGAATCGTCTGCTTCTGCGACCACACCCGCCATAGTTGTTTCGGGAAGAAAAGACGGCCAGTTTTCAATAGGGTCAGCGTAACCGCTGCCGCCGCTCGGCGTGTTGCTGTTGCCGCCGGCAGAGCCTGTGCCTGTGTCCTTGCCGCCGCAAGCGGTAAGCAGGGAGAGTGCCAGTACGAGTACCAGCGCGAGGGTGATTGCCTTTTTCATCGTGAAAATCCTCCAATAAATTTTATTTCGCCTGTGGTGGATGTTGCGTGCATTTTGTGGTGGTTACGGGTCACCCCCCTTGATTTGCGCCGCAGCTGCCGCAGAAGCGGGTGCCGGGTGCAAGCTCCGCGCCGCAGGACGTGCAATGCTTCGCGCCCGCCGCCGTGAGAGCCGTTCCGCACTCCTGGCAGAACTTCACGCCCTCCGGGTTCTTGTTGCCGCACTCCGGGCAGCGCCCCACCGCGTCGGCGGCGGCTTTTTCGGCGTCGGCCTGTTCCTGTGCCTGGGTTGCCTGGTGAAGCGTCGCTTGCGCCGCCGCGATGTTCTGCTGAATCAGCTTGAGTTTGCTGTCCTGCGCCCATTCGCCGGGGTTCCGCTCATACGCCTGCCTGCCGATTTCAAGCAATAGGCCTTCTTCCTGCTTTTGCAGGTCGGAAAGGTCGCTCTGTGCGTGTAAGAGCTTGCCCTCCGGGGTGTCCTGCGGCACGACGCTTTTGGCGATGCCGCCAAGAATCCCGCCCAAGCCGCCGAGTTTGCCAAGTCCTCCGAATAGATCGTTTGCCATGTCTGTTTCCTCCTCAATTTATTGTTTCGCCCGGCAATCCGAGCATATGTGGTCGAATTCCTGCCCATCGGTGCAGTCCTCGCAGACGCGCCGCCTGCAGACTTCGCAGGGCTTGAATGTAATCAGCGCGTTTCGGTTGCCGCGCTCGTAAGCGTCCTCATACTCCGCTTCATAAATCAGCTTTTGCGCCGCTGTAAAATTCTCAATATGATCCGAAGTGCCCGCCACAGAGAAACGGATCGGCGCGGAGCGGTAGCCCTGACCGCAGCAGTCGCAATAAAACACAAACTGAAATTTTTTGGCGTCGGATTCATCGTCCATCCGTTTCGTTACACTTGGGAGCCGTGCTTTTTTGCCCATCGGCTCTGCCCTCCTTTCCTGACCTTTCCTGTTGTTTTCCTCACCGCCTCAAGGGGGCGGCTGGCTTCCGCCCCCCATATCATTTGCAGGTGGGGCCTCACCCGGTTGCCGTCGTTCGCACGGTAGCATTTCCGGCAGACGGAGCGGACGGCCTCACCGTCGCGGCGGATGTTTTCGATGCAGTCGGCGCAGACGTGTTCCCCACAGGCGGGGCAGCTGTAAAAGTAATATCCGGCCTCATAATCGGCGCGGGCAAATGCGGAACCATGTTCCGCCGTCCATTGCTCCTTGCCCGCCCCGCCGAAAGGAATGGGCGGTGGTCTGAACTCGCTCGCGCATTGGTCGCAGTAGAATACAAAGCGAAAGGCGGCTTCATCCGATTCATCGGCGTATCTCTTGGTGCATGACTTAAACGTGGTAATCACCTCTTTCCCGCGTTGAAAAAATCGAACCATTGGCGGGTATTCCCGCAACCCCAATCGCATTTTACGCGAAAACACAAAAAAAGTCAGTCCCCCAAAAGGGGACTAATTGCTTTTTGGGGCATTTTTTTGCCCGATTTTTTCGCTTTTTGATTTCCCGATTTAAAGTATGCGCAGTTCCCGGAACGAAAATTTTCACAAATCGCAAATAAACGCTTGCTTCATTTGTTGTTTTATGGTATATATTAAATATACGGGAAAGGAGGGGGCTTATGGCTGAACCGCAAAACAAATCCATTCTGGCGCAAAGCGAAGAAAACCGCCCGGCGTATTCCCTGCTTCGCCTGTTGTGTTTCGCCTTGTTCCCCGTGTGGCAAATGGGCATTTTAAGCCCGAACGGCAAAACGGTGTGGCAATACGGAGGAACCGGGCTGTATCTGCACTCCAAAATTGATACTGCAATGATGATTGCAGGCTATGTGATTGGCATTTTGATTATCATTCTGCTGCCGGGGATTATCGTAAGAATGGAGCGGGCGTTATGCGTTTGCGCACTTGCAAGCGCGGCATTGCTGAATCTTATTCTAATCATAAGCCCGGGCAGCGGGGCGCTGATAACCGCGCTGCTGATTTTGCACATCTTATCCGGCCAGTTGATGATGGGGTTTGAGTATTACATAATCATCCACTTGTTCTCCAAGAAAACCGCCGTCGTATATCTCACGCTCGTTTACGCGTTCGTGTTTGTGATGATTGGCGTTTTGCAGAATGAAATCATCGCAATACCGCAGCTTATCAGTCGGCTTGCGCTGTTTGTATTCCCGGCGTTGCAGCTGTTTTTCTACTTCGCCCTGCCCGCGAAAACGAATTTCCGCATTGCGAAAAAGCGTGACGAATCTGTCCGTTCAAAGCGGCTGTTCGCGGGGATGTATGGTATTGTTTATCTTTCCGCTATCACGTTTCTGTTTGGGCATTCGCAGGCGGAGCGCGTTGCGAACGGCGTTTCCGTATTTTACTTTTCCGGCGCGGCGGCGGGCGTGATTGTGTACCTCATATGGAAATGGCGCGGCATTTCCCCCTTGCGAATGATAACGTTCCTGTTTGCGGCGGGGGCTTTGGGCTTCATCGCCGCCGTACTCAGCGCATACGCACCCATACTTGCGTATGCCGCATGTGTGCTGTGCGGCGTTTCGGGGATTATGGGCGCACTATACCTGTTGCTCGGCCTAACCTTGGCAAATCAGTATCCGTCAAGGCTGATTGTGCCGATTATTATATTGCTCACGTTTGCGGGCACATTGACGAGTATGCTGCTGTTGACCGTGTTTTGGTATAACCATCCTCTGCTGTATGCGGTGCAGCTCGCCATAGCGGTGAGCGCAATCGTACTGTTCCTTGTGATGGAGCCATACCTGCTGTTTGCGGCCGTAACCCGCCCGGCCACGAAAGACGAAGAAGCCGCCGCGCTCCCTGCCGAAAAGCCCGTGACCGCACCCGGCATTGCCACCTGGCGTGAAAACCTGCAAGCCAACACCTTTGAAGCGTTAGCCGATTATGAGATTGACGTTGCGGGCTGCATTATGCACATGATGACAAATGAAGAAATCGCAAAAGAATTGCATTATTCGATTGACACCATCAAAACGTACCGCAAAAGGCTGTATTCAAAATTGCAGATTCACAAAAGGAGCGAATTGTTCGCGGCGGCGACGAGAAAATTGGATAGAGAGGAAGGAGGGGACGCGCATGGCTAAGAAGATTGAGCCGCGCGCTGGACGGCATTGCGGCGACCGCACCGCCGGAGGTGTATGCGTGGAGCTTTGTCGGCGGTTTGGCCGGGTGCGCCGTCTGCTTTGTTATTTTCGCTTGGGTGCGCGGCAGTCTGTACACGATGAACCCCATAATAGCCCATCATTCTCCGCGATTTTCTCTGTCTAATACCTTTGTCGCCGCCTCATACAATTGCGCTTATAAGCTACTCGTCCGTATGAGCGAAAAGGGAATGCTTCAAGCCAGAAAAGAAGGTAGGCAGTGGATGTATTCGTTGATTATATTCATTCCGTTTTTTTGTTTTCTTTTTTCGTTTATAATATTGAGTTTCATCGTTTTCAAAGCCATTTTTCAAGGCAGACGAAAGACACTTGTACCCCCTTTGATTTCAACCTTGCTGATTCTGAAAAGAGATTTTTTCACAAACATCTTTACAAGCCCTCCTGGTTGTGATGTAATTTCACGAAAGGAGGGCGCACGCAATGAAGCAGGAACACATAGCGATCTACGATGCATTAGCTGACTTAAAGCAAGCCCACCCTGGAAACTTGAACCTTGGTTGCCTGATTGATCTCTTAGCGGAACACGTGGAAGAGCTTGATCTGTCTGCGGCATTTTGGGAGTATGTCCTGCGGTTGTTGCAATGACAAGCCAGCAATAAAAAACCGCCCCCCGCCAGCCAAAACGGCCAGCGGGGGGCAGGTGGTTGTCAACTGGGATCAGTTTCACTAGGGGCAGGTTCCTGATGCTCCCGCCAATGACGACTGAAACCACGAGAAAGCCGACGACCGCCGTGCAAACCTATAAAGTCGGCAATATCGTCAAGTTTGGAGAATATGACTGGCAAGTGCTTGATGTGCAAGACGGCAAGGCATTGCTTATCACCAAAAACATCATTGAGCAACTTGCCTACAATACAGAATATGCCGATGTAACATGGGCAATCTGCTCCCTGCGCAGTTACCTGAACGGCACGTTCTATAATAGTTTTTCGAGCACCGACCGGGCGCGGATCGCTTCCACTACCCTGAGCAACCCTGATAACCCTTGGTCTGGAAACGACGGTGGGAATGATACGCAGGACAAAATCTTTTTGCTCAGTTTTGAGGAACTGTTTCGCTATTTCGGCAACGGCAATGTACCCTCGCAACCTGCCTTCCCCTACACCGACGACTACGATAATTTCAGAATCGCAAAATTCGACAATTCGGCGTCCAGGTGGTGGCTTCGGTCGCCCGGCCTCGATCCTTACATTGCCGCGGGTGTCGACGGTGATGGCATTGTCGACCTCATTGGCCGCACTGTCTACGACAGCTCTAGCGGCGTGCGCCCTGCTTTGTGGCTGAATCTTGAATCATGAATTGGTGCCATAAAAAAGAAAGAAGCCCCAGAACCCTTGATATACAAGAAGTTCTGAGGCTTATCTTCTGGAGGCGCCACCCGGACTTGAACCGGGGATAAAGGTTTTGCAGACCTCTGCCTTACCTCTTGGCTATGGCGCCAAAAAAGAGAACTGCGACGCAGCCGGGCGGCCGCGCCGTCGTCTGCGGGCGGGGTTTCGTGAAGAGTGAAGAGTGAAAAAAGAAAAGTGAATAGTACAAACTTGCGCAGCATGCTGCAAACTTTTCACTTTTCACTCTTATCTTTTCACTCTTGCGCATTTGCGCAAGTTTGGAGCGGATGACGAGACTCGAACTCGCTACCTCCACCTTGGCAAGGTGGCGCTCTACCAGATGAGCTACATCCGCATTTTGGGCAGCATCCCATCCTATGCAAAACACATAGATTTTGCCACACAAACTGACAAAGCAACGGAACACTGCTTGCTGGTGCCTCCGGCCGGAATCGAACCAGCGACACGCGGATTTTCAGTCCGCTGCTCTACCAACTGAGCTACAGAGGCGAAACTGCCAACAAGTTGAAGCTGCCAACAGGTTGGCACTGCCAACCACCGTTGACAGATGTGGCGACCCGGAACGGGCTCGAACCGTCGACCTCCAGCGTGACAGGCTGGCGTTCTAACCAACTGAACTACCGGGCCACATGTGTG
>JAITOD010000004.1 GCA_031290105.1 Oscillospiraceae bacterium | reverse complement strand
TCCACGGGTTCGCCCGTTCCAAGCCCCGAGGTTTCTTCATAAACCTGAATGGAAGCCCTCTCGCCGCGCATCTCAATGATCTCGCCGATCAGCCCTTTATTGCTCACCCGCACAACGTCAAACATATTTGCTTCACGCATACCCGACGCCACAACCAACGGCCCGGCAATTTTGGTGATTGTTCCGCTCATAAGTGCCCTCCTTAATTGATGATATCCGAGCCGACCGCCTGTTCCACCGATCGGCTGACCGCCGCCATGCCCGCGCCTGTGTTGCCGCTCACCCCGGGAATGAGGATCACGGCGGGCAGCGGCATGTCACGGTATCGTTCCCACTCCGTGCCCATTGCGGCGGCAAGCGACTCCGTTAAAAAAACAACAGCGCAGCCGTTCCCCGCCAAGGTATGCATCGTTTTTGCCGCTTCTGCGGCGTCATCCGTGGGGAAGCATTCCACGCCCAGCGACGAAAATCCGCAGATGCTCTCTTTGCCGCCCAACGCAGCAATGCGGTAGTTGTTTTCCATCATTGCCCTCCCGCGCGCTGCACACAACGCGTCCGCAGCGCAGCCTCGCTGACCCCAACGCGCTTTGCCAGCAGGATAATCCGCACAGTTTTCAGCTCAGCGCGCCCACGCAGATAATACGCAATCAGCGGCGCGGGACCGAACGCCGTACTCTGCGCCTGTGCCAACAACAAGGGCGAAATGCTGTCGCTCCAGCGTTCCAGCGCAGCGCGGCTTCCTTGTGCAAGTGAGAGCGCCTCCGCAGCGGCTGCGCATGGTGTTGTGCGCAGATAATCCGCAAGCGCTTTGTGGCCTTCAAGTGCGGCGGCGGTCAGTTGTTTATTATCCAGCCATGAGCCTTGCCCCATTGCACGCAGGGTAAAATCTAAACTCTTACCCGTTTGTGCGCAGCGCAGCGCGATTTTGATGTTCGCCGCCGCCGCAAGCTGCTCTGCCCACTGCACAAGCTGCGGGATTTGCCCCTCCCGCGCAAGCTGCAGCGTATTGTTCAGAGCGGCGCGGTCAATGATTATCTCCGCCAGCTGACCCGAACCCACTCGCGCCAATGCGTCATATGCAGCCTCCGCCGCTTCCCGCAGGTGAGTTGGCAGGAGTTCAAAGCGTTTTTGCGCGGCCGCCTCTGCAATCAGTTCCAACGGAGTCACTGAGGGGGTACGGCAATAGCTTTCCGGCTCAAGCCCGGAAAACACGGCTTTTAGCGCGGCTTTTAGGTTGAAAAAATCGTTAGCCGCAATCAACGGGTAGAACAATTTGATATCCGGCGCGGATTCCTCCAGCAAGCGCCAGACGGCAACGTCCATCTCCTCCCACAGAGCAAAGATGTCGTCCGCGGCTGTGACAGGAGTTGTATGCAACGCCCAACCCTTGCCGCGCAGCTGCTGCACAGCGGCGTCGTAGCTTGGCGCGGCGATGAGTGCGTCCAACTCGGCGGCGCTCAAAAGCGAATGCTCGTTGGCGCGAACGCGGGCGACAGCATAGGCGTATTCAGTGTCGGGCAAAGCCATCGTTAACCCTCCCGCGCAAAGAGCAGCTCTGCCAAAAGCTCGCGCAGCGTATCCTGCTGTTCTTCAAGCAGTGCGGAGAAAAGGCAGTTTATTTCAATGTCGCCATAGACCAGCACAAAGCCCTGCTCGGTTATGCGCCCGGAAGCGCTGATTCGCAGACTGCCGCTATCAACCAGTTGGTTATTAACAGCATCCGCAAAACCGTCCGGCAAACGCGCGGCGTCTGCTTGCGAGAGCAGCAGTTCACCATCACCCGGCAAAGCCCACTTGACAGCAAGGCGTAAGACAGCCGCAAAATATTCATCCGGCTCCAGAGCTTCCAACGCGGCACATGCCACAGACAGAGCTTCGTCCAGCGCCCGGTTTTTGGCCTGCAGAAGCAGGCGCTTGCACTGCGCCTGCGCCGCGCTTTCGGCGGCTTCCGCCGCCTTTTTTCGCGCGGCGCGCAGCGCGGGCTCCGCCCGCGCGCGCAGCGCCGCGCACTGCTCGTCAGCGTCAGCTGAGAGCGCCTGTGCGCTCGCGTGAGCGTCAGCGTCGATTTGTGCGCAGCGCGCGGCGCCGTCCTGTTCAATTTGGGATAGAATCCGTTCAATACCGCTCATATATCAGCGTTCCTTAAATCTTGGCGATGCTCGTGATTGCCAGCAAGGATACCAGCAACGCAAGCACCGCGTAGGTTTCCACAAGAGCCGCCATAGTAACAGCCTTGCCGCTTTGGTCGGGCTGCTTGGCGATTAAAGCGACGCCTGCCGCAGCGGCGCGTCCCTGCGCAATGGAGGAGAAGTAGCCGACAATCGCAATGGGCAAGCATGCCGCCAAGAACAGTAAGCCCTTTTCGGGCGACAACTCCTGAAGTCCTTTGCCGCCCAGTAAGCCGATTTGCACCAGCAGCATGAACGCCGACAGGAAGCCGTAAAGCCCCTGTGTGCCCGGCAGAATCTGCATTATCAGAACCTTGCCGAATTTTGAGGGATCCTCCGAAAGCACACCGGCGGCGGATTCTCCCACCATGCCGACGCTCCTTGCGGAGCCCCAACCCGGCAGCGCCACAGCCAGCGCAGCCCCGAACACCGCAAACACTAATCCCCAGTTAACCATTTTTTGCCTCCTTGGTACGAATTGTGATGTAATTTGTATTTATTGCGAAAGGAGTGAAGACCTTGCCGCCCCCTTCGTAAAACTTGGAAAAGAACTCCACATATTGCAAACGGTTGGTGTGAACATATGCGCCGATGAGGTTGATTGCCATGTTGACCAAATGCCCCAAAACAAACACCAGCGCCAGCACAAACGCCTTGACCACCGGGTTTTGCGGCATGACCCCAAGCATATTCACGACCGACGCGATTACGCCGGTCGTCAGCCCCAGCGCCAGCAAGCGTGAATACGACAGCACATCGCCCAAAAGCCCCGCCGCCGCATTGTAGATTCCATAAAGTCCGCCGCCAAGCTTGCCCGCTATGTTCTTTGCGGAGCGGCCTGACGTAAGCAGAATCCCGCCGACACCGACCAGCATGAACCACGTCCCGGCGGCGGAAATATTGGCAGGGACGGCGATAATCATACCCGCGCCAAGCGGAGCAATGCCCACCATCAGCAGACTTATGAAGAGCGTGTCGCACACCGCCGAAAAGCGCTCACCTTGCTTCCAGAGCTTGTAAAACTTCACGGCGTAGCCCGCCAGCAGATGGATAATCCCGAACGCAAAGCAAAACAGCATCAGCGTCATGGATTGTTCCACCGGGTCCAGCCAAAGCTTCAGCGAGCCGATTTCTTTGCCGAAGAATTCCCGCGCGATTACCTGGATAATATCGCCGAACCAGCTGCCGAACATGGCTCCCCAAAACATTGTGGAAACGCCGCACCACAGGAACATTGTCGTGGTCTTTTTCATGCTGTCCGAGAGCTTCAGCTTGCCCTTGGCAAACAGCATCGCCAGCACCATCAGCAGCCCATAGCCCGCATCGGAGAGCATCAAGCCGAAGAAGGCATAGTAGAAAACCGACATCACCGGGTTGGGGTCAACGTCGCTGCGCGAGGGCGGCGAATACATGTTGGTGACGGCTTCCATCGGCGAAATGAAGCGATTGTTTTGCAGGCAGGTGGGCACATCGTCGCCGTCCTCCGGCTCAGTTATGCTCACCGCCGCCGCAAAACGCCCCTCCACAGAATCCACAAGCTCCACCGCGCAGGGCTTCGGGATATAGCCGCGCAAAATCAGCGTGCTGCGGCTGACAAGCAGTTTTTCCAGCGCAGCATATTTTTCCAGCCGCAATGTCAGGCAGTCAATCAAAAACTCCACATCCGCCTGAAGCTCCCCGCTCTTGGCAATTTCCTCCTCAAGGGAGCTCAACTCGGCTTCCAGCTCCGCGATTTTTTCGGTGTATCCGTCCAGCAGCTCCCGAGCGGTTACACTCCCCTCTTTTTGCGGTCGAACAAAGCCCAGCTTGCGCAGAGTCTGCTCGGCACTTTGGGCGGCGCTTTTGTGGCAGAGCACAAACACGCAGCTTTGCTCCGGCGTGGACGAAACCACGTCAAAATCGGTCAAGTCAAGCCATTCCTGTTCGCGGGCGTTGCATAGGGTGCTGTCCTGCAGCGCGG
This sequence comes from Oscillospiraceae bacterium, assembly GCA_031290105.1. Taxonomy (GTDB): domain Bacteria; phylum Bacillota; class Clostridia; order Oscillospirales; family Acutalibacteraceae; genus WRKY01. Next base: position 37,955 of record JAITOD010000004.1, on the reverse strand, counting down.
CACGCAGTGAGTCTTCATCATATCGCGCGGGGAGGGTACCCGCAAAAGCGCGGACCGCGTTGGTTTCCCTGCTGCACAGGGGCAAATCCAGCGGCAGCCAGGGGCGCAGGGACTCCATCTTCGCCTGAGCCTTAGCGATTGCTGCGCGGTGTTCTTGGGCAGACTGAACCAGCGCCAACACAGCGCGGCACTCAGTCAGCATACTCTCAATGTGTTTTTCTTTTTCTTCGTAAGTTTCCGGAGAAATCTCATGCGGGGCGGTCAGCGAGGCGAAAAGCGAGGGCTTTGGCGCCGCTTTGTCGATAATGGTTTTTGCAGCTTCGGCACGGCGCAGCAGATGCTTATAGCGCGCGGCAGTCGGCGCGGTGGAAAGCTGCTCCAGCCCCGCTGAAGCTTCGGCTTGCTCCAACTCAACAACGCCCGCGTGCTGAAGAAAATCCACAGCCGCCTTGCTGTCCGCAAGCAGTGTGACAATTTCTATGCGCCGCATTGCCAGCTGTGCCATGCCTTCACCCTTTCCGAATCTTAGATTCTGCGGACCTTTTGCAAAATTATACACAGTATAGCTTTATTTTTTGCGGGCAATCGCCCGTGTAAGTCACAATTCCATAAAGCTGTGTTAACTTATGCGCTTTGTTCCAAAACCACGCGGCAGACCGCTTGTGATGCCTGCGGATACAACGCGCGGCACCGTGCCAGCAGCGCTGCGGTTTCCCGCTCGGCTTGCGCCAAGCGCGCGGCGGTTTCGGTTTCTCCTGCGGCGGCGGCTTCCGCCAGCGCGGACGATTCCTGCTTTGCCAGCTGTGCGCGGCACTCGGCAACGCGCTCCGCTGCCTCGGCTTCTGCCGACTGCAAAAGCTCCGCCGCCGCATCTTTGGCAGCTTTTTCCGCCTTAGCGGCACGCTGTTCGGCAATCAATACCGCCTGAACCATCTCTGATGCCATAAATCCGCCCCTCCTTGCAAAAGGAATAACAGCCCAAATCCGCAGCTCCGTTGCTGCAGTTTATTTGGCTTAGTTAATAACCGAGTCCAACTTAGCTAAGTTAATAGTATACCAAAATCCCGGAGAGATGTCAAATGCCGTTTGACTGCAGGCGCAGGGTAATAGCCGCAGCGTTCATTTAATTTGCCGAAAATCAAAAAATTAATGTTTTGTTCATTATTTGAACACAAAATTGCCGACGTACTGTGCTATAATTACATAGTCGTATACCTATTACAGCTGGGAAGGAGGTTCCTTTATGGTAGATATTTTGAACAGCCTGATTGTGGCGCTTGAGAGCATATTGAACGGTCTCGTCGGCGAGATTGATTTCGAGAATATCAGCGTTGCAGGCGTTGCAGGCAGCTTGGAAAGCGCACTCAGCGGCGTTGTCCAGCTTCTGATTGAGGCGGTCACGAGCATCGTTGACGGACTGAAGTAAGCGATTCCCAAAACAAGCAAAAAAACTCAGAAGCGGCAGAAAACTGCCGCTTCTGCTGCGTTATAGCCCCGCCCGCCTTGACGCACCCACGCCAATGTAGTATAATTATGTGCGGACATTCGGCTCGGGCGCAGCAGCTCCCGGATTTCCGGTGTCTAAAATCTAACATCTAAATAAAAGGCGGGAAGCGAATGTTCAGTGATTTTTGGGATGCGGCAGAATTCATCAAGGCGCATGACCCTGAAACGGCGGCGGCAATGACTGCGGAGCTGACACGTCAACGGCAAAATATTGAGTTGATTGCGTCCGAGAACATTGTGTCGCCCGCGGTTATGGCAACCATGGGCAGCGTGCTGACGAACAAATACGCCGAGGGTTACCCCGGCAAACGATACTACGGCGGCTGCCAATGCGTGGACGTTGCGGAGGAACTGGCGATTGCACGCGCAAAGCAGCTTTTCGGCGCTGAGTATGCCAACGTCCAGCCCCACAGCGGAGCTCAGGCAAACATGGCGGTCTATTCCGCCCTGCTGGAGGTGGGTGACACGGTTATGGGCATGAACCTTGCCCACGGCGGTCACCTCTCCCATGGCAGCCCTGTCAATATGAGCGGCAAGCTCTATAATTTTGTGCCGTATGGCGTGGACGAAAACGGCTTTTTGGACTACGCCGCGCTGGAGGCGACAGCACGCGAGGTCAAGCCAAAGCTGATTGTGGCGGGCGCGTCGGCATACCCGCGCGTGATTGATTTTGAGCGAATCGGCGCAATCGCCAAGGCTGTCGGCGCGCTGTATATGGTGGATATGGCGCACATTGCGGGCCTTGTTGCGGGTGGTGAGCATCCGTCGCCTGTGCCGTTTGCTGACGTAGTCACAACAACTACGCACAAAACTCTGCGCGGTCCTCGCGGCGGTTTGATTCTGGCTAAAGAGGAGTTTGGCGCGGCAATCAACAAGGCGGTTTTTCCCGGCAATCAGGGCGGACCGCTCATGCATATCATCGCGGCAAAGTCGGTCTGCCTGGGTGAGGCGCTGAAGCCGGAGTTTACTGACTACGCGCGGCAGATAGTCGCCAACGCAAAGGCACTTGCGGCGGGCTTGCTCTCTCGCGGGGTAGATTTGGTTTCCGGCGGGACGGACAACCACCTTATGCTGCTGGATTTGCGCTCCCTTGGCATAACCGGCAAGGAGTTGGAGCACCGCATGGACGAGGTGCGCATTACCGCAAACAAAAACGCTATTCCCAACGACCCGCAAAAACCGTTTGTGACCAGCGGAGTGCGTTTGGGCACAGCCGCGGTGACTACGCGCGGCTTCACCGAGCCTGACCTGGACGTTGTTGCCGAATGCATAGCCCTTTGTGCAAAGGATTTTGAAGACAGCCGCGCGGCAATCCTCGCCAAGGTGGAAGCACTCTGCGCAAAATATCCGCTATACTAAACCGGATAATAGCTTTTTTAGAAGGGCACGCCAAGTATGCGTGCTCTTTTTTATTGCTGCTCCAAATAAATTTTGCCGTTTTCTTCCTCATACCTTAATATGAAGCCTTTAATCAGCTGCAAAATCTGGCGATTGGCGGACCTGCCTTCATAATCGCACACATATCTGAATTTTGCCAGCAGCTCACCGTCAATCCGCAAACCAAAATGTTTTTCAATCATGCAATACCTCTATAAAAGAATTATTATGACTTTATTTTAGCTCTATTTTGTGGTAAAATACTAAATCAAAGTTGATATGGTGCCGTAATAACTCTATTAATTTGGAGAGGATGAAACTGATGAATCCAAAAACATGCTGTTTTACCGGGCACAGAAAAATCTCCGCGAGCCAATATCCGGAAATACAAAAACACCTTGAGGCGGAACTTGAGAAGCTCATAAATCAAGGAGTAGACGTGTTTATGGCGGGCGGCGCGCTGGGCTTTGACACCATTGCCGCGCTCACTGTTTTGGCCATGAAAAAAGATTACCCGCAAATCAGCTTGTTTTTGGTGCTGCCATGCATGGAGCAAGCAAAAAGCTGGTGCGGCGAGGACCTGAAAACATACAGCCGAATCCTTAACGAAGCAGACAATGTTGTGTATACATCGGATTACTATTTTCCGGGCTGTATGCAAAAGCGGAACCGCCGTTTGGTTGACAGCAGCGGCGTCTGCCTGTGTTTCTTAACAAAAGGCGGCGGTACGGCTTATACCGTTGCTTATGCGCAAAAGAAGGGCGTACAAATTGTGAACCTTGCTGATTTTTTAAGCTTACCCGCGCTTTCGTGCAAGGCGAACAAAAATGCAGACAACGCCTGTTGACGGACGTTCTATGCTCCGCGGCGAAGGAAACCGGTGACAAAACGCCGGCAATGTGGTATAATAAACGTAAACATGAATATTCGCGCACGGAGGTTCAGCACATTGAAAATACTCATCGCCGCCGGGGGCACAGGCGGTCACATCAATCCGGCGCTTGCCGCGGCAGCAGCCCTGCGGGAATTGTCTTCTGAGTGCGAAATTCTTTTTGTGGGCGCGCGCGGCAAAATGGAGGAACGCCTTGTTCCGCAGGCGGGCTTTGAGCTGCGTCTGATTGACGCGGCGGGTTTTTACCGCTCCGCATCGCCCAAGGCTATGCTCCATAATGCGCGGGCGTTGGCTCTGCTGGCAAAAAGCACGGCGCAGGTACTCTCAATCCTCCGCGATTTTCGCCCTGATGCGGCGGCAGGCTTTGGCGGATACGTCAGCGGTTCCGTGCTGCGCATGGCGCAGAGCCGGGGAATCCCCACAGTTATACACGAGCAGAACGCGTTCCCCGGCATAACAAACAAGGCTCTTGCCAAGCGCGCGGAAGCGGTGCTGCTAACATCGCCTGAGGCGGAGAAATATCTGCAAACCCGCGTCCCCTGCAGGGTGACGGGTCTGCCCGTGCGGAGCGCGTTGCTTGCCGCAAACCGCACGGAATCACGCTTTATGCTGGGTTTGGACGAACGCCCCTTTGTGCTGTCTATGGGCGGTTCGCTTGGCGCAAAGCCAATCAACAGCGCCATGCCGGACGTGTTTGCGGCGCACGCGCAAAGTGCGGACTGCCACCTTATGCATGCGGCCGGCACAGAGGAAGCGGCGGCGGCATTCCGTGCACTATTGGAGGAGCGCGGCGTGCGGCTTGCGGGGGCGCGGCACCTCACTGTGCGCCCATATATCACGGATATGGCGCGCTGCTTGAGCGCGGCGGATTTGGTAGTCTGCCGCGCGGGTGCAAGCTCTCTGGCGGAGTTCCGGGCACTCGGCAAACCCAGCATACTGATTCCGTCGCCTTACGTGGCGGAGAATCACCAATACCACAACGCAAAGGCTCTTGCCGACAAAGGTGCGGCGGTGCTGCTTGAGGAAAAAGATTTGGGAAGCGGCCGCCTTGTGCGTGAGGTCGACGCCCTGCTCTCTGACCCGGCGCGGCTGGCGGACATGGGGAACGTCGCCAAGGCTATGGCAATCCCGGGAGCGGCGGAAGCTATTGCGAGGGCAATACTTGACGCAGCCAAGCAAGCCGGGCGCTAATTTGCCGCGCGTATATTTTTACACCGCCACGCGCATTATCACTGTTCCTTTCGTTTTTATTTTTCCACTATATTCTTCTGTTAACAAAAAATTCATCTGCCGCTATTGCATATTTTGCCGAAATGTGCTATATATATGGTATGCTATATTTAAGGAGGGGTTCGCATTGGAATATTGGGTATGGTTGATTGCGCTGGGCATACTGCTTTTGGCTGAGGCGGCGACGGCGCAGCTTGTTACGATTTGGTTTGCGGCGGGGGCCGTTGCCGCGCTGATAGCCAGCGTTTGTGACGCGCCGTTGTGGCTGCAGCTGACGCTCTTTGTTGTGGTATCCGCTGTGTCTTTGGCGGCGACGCGTCCGCTTGTTAAAAAGATGAACCGAAAGGCAAAAACTGCCACCAACGCTGACCGCGTACTTGGCGAAACCGCTATCGTTACCGAGGACATCGACAATGTGCTCGGCAAGGGCAAGGTCAATGTGGGCAGCGTGCCTTGGACTGCGCGCTCTGCCGACGGCGGCACAATCCCCGCCGGGGTATCCGTGCGCGTGGAGAAAATTGAGGGCGTAAAGCTCATTGTTCTGCCCATAGAGGGATAGGACTTCCCGTTGCCGCATACCATAAACCGCTGCTTAAATCCGGGTAGGCAAATAAACCTGCCCACACACAATTTGAGGAGGAATTACCATGCTTACAGCCCTGTTAACCGTTGCAGACAGCAACCCCGTAACCCTCACCGTTTTTCTGATTCTCTTGCTTATCCTCGTTGGGCTGATTGTTGCCAACCTTAAGGTTGTGCCGCAGTCGCAGTCCTACGTTGTTGAGCGCTTGGGAACCTATCACGACACCTGGACCGCCGGAATCCACGTCAAAATCCCGTTCATTGACCGCATTGCCAAACAGATTTCACTCAAAGAACAGGTTGTGGACTTCCCGCCGCAGCCGGTTATCACCAAGGACAACGTCACCATGCAGATAGACACCGTCGTCTTTTATCAAATCACCGATTCCAAGCTATATGCCTATGGCGTTGAGTTCCCGCTGAGTGCAATCGAAAACCTGAGCGCAACCACACTGCGTAACATCATCGGCGAGATTGAGCTTGACCAGACCCTCACATCGCGCGACACAATCAACTCGCAAATCCGCTCTATTCTGGACGTAGCCACCGACCCGTGGGGCATTAAGGTAAACCGCGTGGAGCTTAAGAATATCCTTCCCCCGCGTGAGATTCAGGACGCGATGGAAAAGCAAATGAAAGCAGAGCGCGAACGCCGCGAGTCCATCCTGCGCGCCGAGGGCGACAAAGCCAGCCGCATACTTGTGGCAGAGGGACAGAAAGAAAGCCAGATTTTGCAGGCGGAGGGCGAAAAAGCCTCCGCAATCCTTCGCGCAGAAGCTGTGCGCGAAACCAAAATCCGCGAGGCGGAGGGTGAGGCACAGGCTATTCTGCGCGTTCAGGAAGCAACGGCTCAGGCTATCGGATATATCAACGACGCTCACCCGGGTGAGGCTTACCTGACTCTTCAGCGTCTTCAAGCTTTGGCGAACGTTGCCAACGGTCAGGCTACCAAGCTTATCATTCCCAGCGATTTGCAGGGAGTCGCCGGGCTTGTTGCGTCCGCAAAAGAAATGCTCTGAGCATTTTGTGCGCAGGGGTGAGCGTCCCTGCCCGCCCGCTGTAAAATACCGACTAGCTTGTTTTACCGGCGGGCACATGAGGGCGTGCGCCCCTGCATAGGGAAATCCGATACAGGAGAGAATGATGAAACGGGACAAGCCGAATTCGGCGCACCGCGGGGCACGGGTGGCTACGCTATGTGTGCGCACGGCGGGTATAATCCTGTTGCTGTTGATTTTGGCGGCAGCGGGAATTATCAGCGCGGGGTTGCTGAGCGCACGGGAGAATCCGCAGGAAGCTGAATTTTTGGGCTATCGCGCCCTGATTGCGGACGGCGTTGATATGCAACCCGCTATTCGCCGGAACGCGCTGGTTTTTATCAAGACGAACAACCTGACTTTTGAGAAAAAAGATATTATTGCATATACCACCGCGCCCGGCAGCGCGCCTGTGCTCTCCCGCGCGTGGAGAGTGGGCGAAACGCTCACCGTCTGCCCGGATAACCGGTCTGCCGATGCGGCGCAGATGGTCTTTCCAAGTCAGGTTTTGGGCGTGGTTCCCGGCAATATTGCCATGCCGCAGCTGGTTGGTTCTTTCAAAACGGGCGGATGGGGCATTGTGCCAAGCGATTCCGAAAAGCTCCTTGGCGTTTGGAATTGGGCGGCTCCCATTGTGAGTGATGTCCGCTTGCAGGACGGCGGCATTAACCGAATGGGTGTTGCCAAGTGGGGCGGACTTTTCTTTAGTGCGGCGCTGGTATTTGCGCTGATATGGTTCATTCTTGAACGCCGGCTGCGGGGACGCAAGGCCGCCGCCGCAGAATCGGCAGAATCGCCGGAACCTGAGGACCTCTTATCCTATTATGAGCCGCCCGAGCTGCCACCGGAACGTGCCCCAACGCTGAAACAATCGCCGGACGGTCAGCCTGTGGAGGTGTTCCCGGCTTTTGGCGGAATTAAGAGTGACGATGCAGGTGCAAGGTCCGAAGCTCCCGCGGCAGCGTTCCCGGAATTTCCGGACGCGCCTATGCTGAATACAAGCCTCAGAAATGACAGCGTCGGCATGAGTGAGAGAGCTCCTGTGCCGCAGCCGGCGCACCCGCCTCAAGCCACATTCCCCACTTTGCCGCGCACCGCGCCGCCCCGGGAACAAGCTCCGGCAATGCCGCCGACCGCCAACGCTGAACCGCCTGCAGCAACTGCGCAGCCAACATTTCCCGGAATTCCGGAATACCTCGTTGCGACGGATGACGAATTCGCGGCTATGCTCCTGCAGTTTGAGCAGGACTTTTGAGTAGCGCAAATTTTATCCTGTACATATCATAACGTGAAGAGAACTGACAGAAAGTGAGATGCCTTTGAAATACGCAATCCTGCTTTATGACGGCATGGCGGATTTGCCCTGCCCCGCTTTGGACGGCCTGACCCCCATGGAAAAGGCGCACAAACCCAATCTTGACGCGCTGGCGGCACTTGGCGAGGTTGGTCTGGTGCGCACCGTCGCCCCCGGCTTGACCCCCGGCTCGGACGTGGCAAACATGAGCGTGCTGGGCTTTGACCCCGCGCTTTATTACACCGGGCGCTCGCCGCTGGAGGCAGTCAGTATTGGCGTGGAGATGCGCGAAACAGATGTGGCGCTGCGTTGCAATCTGGTGACACTCAGCACGCAGGAGCCGTTTGCGGAACGGCGGATGCTTGACTACTCCGGCGGGGATATTTCCACAGAGGAAGCGGCAGAGCTGATCGCCGCCATTCAGAAAAACCTTGGCAGCGATGAATGCCGGTTTTACTCCGGTGTGGCATATCGTCACTGCTTGATTGTGCAAAACGGCACCACGGAGCTTGGCACGCTGGTTCCGCCGCACGATATCACAGGCCGGGCGATTGGAAAATACCTCAGCGAAAGCCCCAACGCGGTTTTGCTGAACGACTTCACCCGCCGCAGCATGGACGTGCTGGAGAATCACCCGGTGAACCTTGCGCGCAAGGCAAAGTGCTTGTTGCCCGCCAACGCGGTTTGGCTTTGGGGAGAGGGCCAAAAGCCCGGTCTTCCTGCGTTTTCAGAGTTATACGGCGTGCGCGGCAGCATAATTTCCGCCGTAGATTTGCTCAAGGGGATCGGCCTTCTTGCGGGTATGCCAACGCCAAGCGTGCCGGGAGCAACGGGATATATCGACACGAATTTTGTGGGCAAAGCGGATGCCGCAATCGCCGAATGGGAGCGCGGTCAAGACTTGGTTTATCTGCATTTTGAGGCGCCGGACGAGTGCGGTCACCGCGGCGAGGCGGATAATAAGGTGCGCTCAATTGAGATTTTGGATGAGATTGTGTTGCCACGCGTGAGGAAATATCTGGAAACACAGGGCGACTACAAAATCCTTGTCCTGCCTGACCATCCGACACCGCTTGTGACGGGCAAGCATTCGGGCGACCCTGTGCCCTATGTGCTGTATCACAAAGCGAATGAGCGAGAGAGCGGCGTTGTCAGCGTCACCGAAAAAACCGCCGCCGAGACGGGCGTTTTTCGCCCGGTGGGGCATGAGCTGATGAGCGCACTGCTTGACAATTAACAAATTGATCAAGCTTTACGCTGAAACAACAAGCAAATCCGCATTGCCGATCAGGCGATAATCAGCGCCGCCCGCCGGGATAAACACGCACTTGCCCTTGCTCAGCGGCAAGGATTCGCCACCCTGTGCAAGCGTACCAGCGCCGTCAAGTATCAACAGCGCACGAAAGAAATCTGCCGATGGGAAAGTTGCCCCCGCACCGTCAAGCTTCACGCGCGACACGGTGAACTCCGGGCAGGCGCAAAGCAGCTCGCTGCCTGGCAGTGTGAGCGTCTCAGCGCCGCCGACTTCACCCGCGCAAGCCGCTGCACTATACGCCGAAAAATCCAAACAGCCAAGCGCTTCTTCCACATGAAGGGGGCGCGGTTTGCCGTCCAAACCGGGGCGGTTATAGTCAAACAGGCGGTAGGTGGTGTCGCTGCTTTGCTGCACCTCGGCGAGCAAAATTCCGCTGCCTATCGCGTGGAGCAGCCCCGAGGGTATAAAGAAAAAATCGCCCGGGCGCACGGGGACGCGGTTCACCTTCTCCAAAAACGAGCCGTCCTCAAGCGCACGCCGAACCTGTTCCGGCGTAACATCTTCACGGAAGCCGATTATCAGCTCCGCGCCTGGTTCGCAATCCAATATTAACCAGCACTCGGTTTTTGGTTGGGCATCGCCGCCCGATTTTGCACAATATTCCGCCGTGGGGTGCACCTGCACGGAGAGTTTGTCGTGCGCGTCAATCAGCTTGACAAGCAGAGGGAATTCACCGCGCTGGAGGCCTGTGTATTCGGGGTGATCACGCAAAATTGCGCTGAGCGTCCGCCCGCCGGACACACTTTCCCCGGTCGGGTGGCAGGAGAGTACCCACGCCTCGGCGGCGTTTTCTTTGTCCGTGTGCACGCCCCATGTGTCAATCAGGCGCCGCCCGCCCCATATTGCGGACGAGACAAAAGGCTCAAGCAAAAAAGCGTTCAATCAAAATTCCACCTTCAAAAATATTGTTTACCGCATAAGTTTATCATATTCCGCCAAGAATTTCTATAGATATAGCAATAGAAATTTGTTTTGGAGGTAATTTATATGGCAGGATACGCATGGAAGCCATTTGCGCGGCAGGAGGAAAAGAGCGAGGAAGAGAATCTACTGGAGGATATCCGCGCGGTTTGCCGCCAGATGGACGCGGCGCGCGCACGCTTTGAAATGGAGCAGGACGAGGACCTGGTTGAGGCGTCGATTTATGAGTTGGAGAGCCTGAAAGCGCGGTATAGGTACCTGATCAAACGCGCCAAGCGAGAGAAGCTGGCGGACGCGCCGATTGCGCCAATCTACGGCGCGCAAAAGCCGCAGGAGGCAAGCGCATGAAGATATTGGCGATTGTATTGTTGGGCGCGGCGGCGGCGTTTGTGCTCTGGAGCATGGTCAAGACCCGCCGTCCGCTGATCGCGCTGCTGCTGACCGCGCTGAGCGGCACCGCGGCGCTGTTTGCCGTGAACTTATTGGGCACGGTGCTGCCGATAAGTCTGCCCATCAACTGGACGACGCTCGGCACGGGGGTACTTATGGGCGTGCCGGGAATTATTGGGATGCTGGTGCTGCAGATTGCGTTTTAATTACTGGCGGCGGCTGGATTGGGGTTTGCAGCGCTGCCGAGTTTATTGTAAGCCCGGCGGTATTAATATTTGCTGTAATCGTTGTGATTATCGGCTTTTTTCGGGCAATTTATAGCTGAGAGCTCTATTATAGAGCTCTCAGCTATAAATTGCCAATATCTGCCGCGAAAATGCCTCCGCCGCGTCCCGCAATTTGCTAATCCTCGCCCAATCTGCTATACTTATCCGTAACAACACATTATTTGTGGAAAATCGGAGAAGAATTCATGCGCACCGTTGCCATAGTCGGTCGCCCGAACGTGGGCAAAAGCACTCTCTTCAACAAATTGGTGGGCAGGCGCCTGGCGATTGTGGACGACACGCCCGGCGTGACCCGCGACCGCCTTTACGGCACCTGCGAATGGCTGAACCGCCGCTTTTTGCTGGTGGATACCGGCGGTATTGAGCCGTTCAGCGGCGACGAGCTGCTCACATCAATGCGTGAGCAGGCGCAAGTTGCAATCGACGGCGCGGACGCAATCATTTTGATTACGGACTCCCGCAGCGGCGTTGTTGCAACTGACCGCGAAGTGGCGCAAATGCTGCAAAAAAGCGGCAAGCCCATTATCCTTTGCGTCAACAAATGCGACGGAATCGGTGCACCGCCGCCTGAGCTTTATGAGTTCTATAATCTGGGCATTGGCGACCCGATTCCTGTCAGCTCAACGCACGGTCACGGCACGGGCGACTTGCTCGACGCGGTGCTTGAACATCTGCCGCCGGAAAAAGAGGACGGCGACGAGGACGACGCAATCCGTGTGGCGATAATCGGCAAGCCGAACGCGGGCAAAAGCTCGCTTGTCAACGCGCTTTGCGGTGAGGAGCGTCGCATAGTTTCGTCCGTCGCCGGCACAACGCGCGACGCGGCTGATACGCGCATTTCCACTCCCAAGGGCGATTTTGTGTTGATCGACACAGCCGGTCTGCGCCGCAAAAGCCGCGTGGCAGATAACATAGAGCGATACAGCGTCATGCGGGCGCAGATGGCGATTGAGCGCGCGCAGGTCTGTGTGATTATGATTGACGCGGTGGATGGCTTCACGGAGCAGGACAGCAAGGTGGCGGGGCTTGCGCTGGAGAGCGGCAAGGGCTGCGTGATCGCCGTCAACAAGTGGGACGCAATCGAAAAAGACGGGCACACCATGGATATTCAGCGCAAGGCGTTAATGAAAGACTTCGCTTTTATGAGCTATGCGCCGATAATTTTTATTTCCGCAACGGAAAAAATCCGGCTGAACCGCTTGCTGGACCTAATCAAGTTTGTGGACAGCCAAAACGCAATGCGCATAACAACGGGGCGGCTCAACGAAATTTTGGCGGCGGCGACAGCTCGCGTCCAGCCGCCCACAGATAAAGGCCGGCGCCTCAAAATCTATTACATGACGCAGGCGTCCACACGCCCGCCGACTTTCGTTTGCTTTGTTAATAAGGCAGATCTTTTCCACTACAGCTATCAGCGATATCTCGATAACCAAATCCGTGAGGTTTTTGGGCTGGAGGGCACGCCAACGCGCTGGATTGTGCGCGAACGCGAGAGTAAGTAGGCGTTTGTTCTTTCCGAACGATCAGGAATATTAAGCGCGAAAACAGACAAAAAGGGGCAGAATCGTGAAAATTTCCGGCAAACTCGACGACCTTGTGATGGGCACACACTACATCCGCAAATGCAGACGCTTCACCCTGGCGAACAGGTTTGTGCGCACGGGGCAGCTGGTACTTTTGGGCGACAGCCTAACCGAATTTTGGGCGCTGAACAAAAAACGATACCCCAAAACGCACCTTAAAATCTATAACCGCGGCATCTCCGCCGACACCAGCCTTGGCTGCTACCAACGGCTGGATCTTTCCGCGCTGGTGCTCAAACCCTCCATAATTGTGCTGCTCATTGGAATAAACGACTTTTGGCGAGACGATTTTACGCACGCGCAGACTGCCGAAAATCAGCGGCGAATACTGGAAACGCTTCGCGCCGAGCTGCCGGAGAGCCGCATAATCGTGCAATCCCTCTATCCTGTGCACAGCGGACGGCGCAATCCGCCGCAGCCATTCAACGCGCTTGTGCAGAAAAGCAACACATTGCTGCGTGAAAATTGCGCGGATTTGGGCTGCGAATACCTGGACATATACTCTTTGCTGACTGACGCGGACGGTGCGCTGCGAAAGGAACTCTCGCCCGACGGTCTGCACGTCAACGGCAGCGGATACGATATCATCCGCGGCGCGGTGGAGGAGGCAATCGCTTAAGGCAAATCGGCTTTGTTTAGTCGTTACACTTCAAAAATGTTCATCTGCGTCTGCCGTTGCGGTTGGCGTTGCGTTGCAAATCTTGCCAAAAATGTGACGCAGTGCTATAATATAGGCAATTGAGTCGGATTTTGACGAAATGGCGGGCGCGTGATTATGAACGAGATGCTTGAGAAGTTTTGGTTGCCGATTTTGATTGCGGTGATTACCGCAGGCGGAGCTATTATTGCCGCATTGATTACTAAAAAGCGCAAGCGCGGCAATTTTACCGCAATCGGGGAAGCGCAGCCGCTGCCTCGGCCTTATTACCGAAGCCAGCATTGCAAAATGGGCGAGCTTGCCTTTGAACAGCTCAACTACCCGGAAGCGCTGCGCTGCTATCAGCTTGCCCTTAAGGATTACCCGGATTTATCAGCCGACAAAAAGCCAAGCCGCGACACTGCGCGTGTGCTTTTTGCTGTTGCTTATATGCAAGATGAATTGGCTCAATATGACGACGCTCTTGCTTCTTATAACAGTGTTTGCGCGGCATATCGAACTCTTTACGAAAGCAAACGAATTTTTAAGAAGAAAATTGCCGCCGACCTTGCCGCCACATACAACAACATAGCATGTGTCTACCGTGCTCAAGGTGAATATGACGAGGCACTGGAATGGCATGGCAAGGCTTTGGCGATTTGCGAAAAAGTGTTGGGAAAAACACACCCATCAACCGCCACAAAATACAACAACATAGCATGTGTCTACTATGTCCAAGGCGACTATCCCAAGGCACTGGAATGGTATAACATAGCCTTGGCGATTCGCGAAAAAGTGTTGGGGGAAACACACCCGAACACCGCCACCACATACAACAACATAGCATGTGTCTACTATGTCCAAGGCAAGTATCCCGAGGGACTGAAATGGTGTAACAAAGCTTTGGCGATTTGCGAAAAAGTGTTGGGAAAAACACACCCGAATACCGCCGCAACATACAACAACATAGCAGAGGTCTACCGTGCTCAAGGTGAATATGACAAGGCACTGGAATGGTATAACATAGCCTTGGCGATTTTCGAAAAAGTGTTGGGCAAAACACACCCGAACACCGCCGCAACATACAACAATATAGCATGTGTCTATTATAGGCAAGAACGATACGCAGAAGCGTTGCCGCTGTTCCGAAAAGCACACCAAATTTGCTTGACAACGTTTGGCGAGGAATACCTTTACACGAAAAGCACACTTGAGCGCCTGCAGAAAACCGAGGCGCAAATTTCAGCCGCCAACGCCTAAATTAAGCGATGTATTCAAACTCAAAGCCCGCCACATGCACGGTGCCGCCCTCCTGCAAGCCCAAGGCAAACAGCTCATCCATAATGCCGCCGGTTTGCAGTACACGCTGAAAATATTGCAGCGATTCGTAGTCGTCCATGTCCACACGGGAAAGTACGCGCTCCAGCCACTGCGCCTCAACAAAATATTCGCCGCCGTCCTCATAGGCCTCGAACTGCCCGGCCTTTATCTCCTTGACAGGCAAGGGCTCCGCCTCATACCGCCGCACGGGAGGGAGCGCCGCAAGCTTTGCCGCCGCCGCTTGTATCAGCTCACGCGTGCCCATAGAAATCGGTGCGCAAATCTCAAAGTATTCAAGCTCTTTTTTTGCAAAATATTCACGCAGACGGAGCAGCTGTTCCTCGTTTGTCATGTCGATTTTGTTCGCCGCAACAATCTGCGGCAGCTTGACCAAATCCGGGTGGAACGATGCCAGCTCCGCGTTGATTGTTTCAAAGTCGGTGATTGGGTCGCGCCCCTCGCTGCCCGCCGCGTCGATTATGTGAATCAGCATTCGGCAGCGCTCAACGTGACGCAAAAACGAGTGCCCAAGCCCAGCGCCATCGCTTGCGCCCTCAATCAGCCCGGGGATATCCGCCATAACAAAGCTTGTTCCCTCACCCAGCGAAACTACACCGAGCACGGGACTCAGCGTGGTGAAGGGGTAATCACCCACGGCGGGTTTTGCCTGACTGACAACGCTTAGCAGACTGCTTTTGCCCACGTTGGGGAAGCCCAAAAGCCCCACGTCCGCAAGGAGCTTCAGTTCCAGCAGAACCTCCCATGACTCACCCGCCGCGCCGCTTTTTGCAAAGCGCGGCGCTTGGCGCACGGGGTTTGCAAAGTGCGTGTTCCCCCAGCCGCCGCGCCCGCCCTTGGCAAGCACAAACGGCTCGCTGCCGGATAAATCCGCCATAACGCTGCCGCTTTCTGCCTCGCGCACAAGGGTACCCACAGGTACACGGATGACCAGCTGCTCCGCGCCTCTGCCGCTCTTGCGTCCGGACGAGCCGGGTTTGCCGCTTTGGGCTTTATAAGAGCGCTTGTAGCGAAAATCCGCCAGCGTGGATAGATTAGGGTCCGTTTGGAGGATTATATCGCCGCCGCGCCCGCCATCGCCGCCGTCCGGTCCGCCGGAAGCGACGTATTTCTCCCTGTGGAAGCTGACGGCGCCATCGCCGCCCGCGCCCGCCTGTACTTTGATTTTGGCTGTGTCAACGAACATTTTTGAAGTCCTTTCGCATTAATTGCTTTATCTGCGCAGAAATTACTGCAAAGGGGTGCAGCACTGTGATATAATGCAGACCACGCCTGTTGGAAAACGGTTTACACGCCGCAACGAGCGAAGCGCGCCGTTCTCGCGGAGAAAATGTTGGATTTATAGCCAAATGTGCCTAATCCTTGTGGTTCGGTATGCATCCTAACCGGCATATGACAGAAATAACCGCTCCCTTGACCAAGTCAGCGGTTATTTTTATAACAGCAGATTAGGTTGAGCGAACCGTTCGGTCTCTCCGCCTGTGTGCATTATTATACTCTTTAACGTTCCCGTTGTCAACAGCAATATGGCCGCGTGCGGCGGACTCATGAGTAAATAAAGCATGACTGAGATGGGCAGCATATATTTCGGTTCCTATCAGCAGGATATTCATTTCTGTGCATAAGCTTAAAACTTGCAGGGGTGTGCGGCGGACTCACTCAAGCAGAGAAAATGCCGCAGAACCCTTGATTCTGCGGCATTTGGCACGCCCGCCCGGGTTCGAACCGGGGGCCTTCGGCTTAGGAGGCTGACGCTCTATCCAGCTGAGCTACGGGCGCATTGAGCTGCAAGGCGCTTGCGTGTGGGAAGTATAGCATATTTTTGCCTCAAGTTCAAGACCGGCTTTTGGAACTGCACACTTTACAGTAAAACCCGCCCCTAATCCCGCGCAAACACAACAAACACCTCCCGCCCGCCTTGCGGTGAACAGGAGGTACGGTTTTGCCGAACGATTTAGAACAGCGTGTTCAGGTCGATTTCAATATCGAGATAGTCCTTAAGGAACGCGAGAACCAAGTCGAGGTAGCCCCTGACGCTGTCGAGGGAATCGCCGCCGGTGTTTTCGGAGAACCAAGACGCGATTCTCTCGAAAACAGCCTTGATGAGTGTCATATCCATTGGAACAGCCGCCTTTCAGTAAGATTCGAGCACAACAAGTATAGCACACCCGCGCCGCGTCATTGTTCCATATTAGAACAATAAACCACAAACCCCCGCTCACCTTGCGGCAAACAGGGGGCTGTTTCAGCCGACGCTTATTTCGCTTCGGTTGCGAGGATATTCTTCACAAAAGCAACGATAGTATCGAGGGCGTCCGCAATTCCTGCGGGGAGCTTGTCGCCGAAGCTTGTGGTGATGAAATCCGCAATAGCGTCAACGATGTCCTGAATGAAACTCAAATCCATGATAGTGTCCTCCTTTCCTCTAAGCGATGAACCGACATCTTGTCAACTGCCAGTATAGCACACCCGCGCCGTTTTATTGTGCCGTATTAGAAAAAATGGTTACAATTTGTTAATCTTTTGCACAAAAACCGCAAACCCCGCCCACCTTGCGGCAAACGGGGGATACACAGCGCGGACCTTAGCCGAGCTTGTCCAATTCCGGACCGACTTCCTTCTCAACAATGCCCACAATTAAGTCGGCAAGAGCCTTGATGATGCCTGTAAGGTCGAAGCCGTCGACCTTGACGTTGTCTTGCAGCCACGCAACGATCTGATCAACGATCTCTTGAATGAAACTGAAATTCATGATAGTGTCCTCCTTTCATCAAACGATGAAGTACTTCTTGACTAAGCGTGTAAACTATAGCACACTTTGTCAGGTTTATTATTCTGTTTTAGAAAAATGGTTACGATTTGTTAATTTTTTGCACAAAAACACAAACTCCCGCTCACCTTGCGGCAAACGGGAGGGTGTTAAGCGAGTGATGCTTAGACGAGCTTGTTGAGTTCGCCTAAAACGCCTTCACTGTCGAGAATCTTCCCGACAAAGTCTTTGATCGCCTGGAGAATCGGTGCAATTTCGAACCCACTAACATCGGCGGGGAGTTTATCCAGGATTGTCGCCCAGAACTCCTCGAGTGCAGCTAAGATAGCTTCCATGATATTGTCCTCCTTTCTTCAAAAGGTGAAACAGCTTCTTGACGAACATAACTATACCACACTTTCACCCATTTATTTTTACAAATTAGAAAAATAGCAAAGTTTTTTGAACTTTTTTCATCAAAAGTGTGAATAAGGCGGCTGTTGCAGGCGTTTTGGAGCGGGGCGAGGGCCACATTCGGCAATTTTCGATTATAAAATGCTTGACAAGAAAAAAAATTGTGATATACTATGTTTAGGGTATCTTACTTGGTCAAATCATACAAAACACATACCACACACACTCAAATTCTTAAGCTTTGGCCAAACAGCTACATTCAAGGAGGCTCTTGTGCGAGTTCGAAAAATTCACTTGGGTGAACGCAACCTCATCGGCTTATACGTCAGCAAAAGGCGTAAGGCGCTTGGGATTAAGCAAAAGGATTTGCTTACCCAACTCCAAATTATGGGTATTGACCTCAATGCCAGCGGGCTATCCAAAATTGAGGGGCAGATGCGCTACGTGACGGATTTTGAGCTGAAGGCCCTTTCCGAGGCGCTTGGCTGCAATATTCCGGACATGTTCGAGGAATACGAGCCCGGGGAAACGGAGTAAAAGCTGCCGGCGGAAAGTCCCTTGCCCGCAACGCCTGCGGGGCACTTTGTTGCACCTTAGGCGGATATTTACACGTGATTGCTCTTGCAAAAGGGTTCTGCTTGTGGTATTATTTGGGACAGCACGTAATTTGAAAGGGTTCGCTGATGAGCAAAGTTTTTTTTACCGATATGCGCTGCCGTGTGGGCACAAGCCTGCTGCACAAGCTGGGGAGCTTGCTGGATAAGGCGGGGTTTGCGCAGATTCCCTTCACAAAACGGTATGCGGCGGTTAAAATCCATTTCGGCGAGCCGGGGAATCTCTCCGCGCTGCGCCCCAACTACGCCAAAACCGTTGCGGATAAAATCACCGCGCTTGGCGGCAGACCCTTCCTGACCGATTGCTCCACGCTCTATGTTGGCAGGCGGAGCAATGCGCTTGACCACTTGGAATCCGCATGGGAGAACGGCTACAACGCGCTTTCCTGCGGCTGTCCAATCCTTATGGGCGACGGGCTGAAGGGCACGGACGACGTTGAGGTACCTGTGCCGGGCGGGCAATTGCTGAA
Organism: Oscillospiraceae bacterium; assembly: GCA_031290105.1. Taxonomy (GTDB): domain Bacteria; phylum Bacillota; class Clostridia; order Oscillospirales; family Acutalibacteraceae; genus WRKY01. The sequence continues at coordinate 19,319 of JAITOD010000004.1, read as the reverse complement.
GACCGCGCTGATTGGGCGCACCGTTATGGATGCGGACATTATTATCTCTCTAAGCCACTTCAAGGGGCATGAGTGCGCGGGATTCGGCGGCGCGCTGAAGAACATAGGCATGGGCTGCGGCAGCCGCGCGGGCAAAATGGTAATGCACAACGACGGCAAGCCTCAGGTTTATCCCGGCGCGTGCACCGGCTGCCGCTTTTGCTCAAGGAGCTGCGCACACGGGGCAATCAGCTTTGGGGCGGACGGCAAGGCGCGGATTGACCACACCAAATGCGTCGGCTGCGGGCGCTGCATAGGTTCCTGCGCGTTCCACGCAATCGAGAACGACAGCGCCGGCGCTAACGACACGCTCAGCAAAAAGATTGCCGAATACACGGCGGCGGTGCTTGCGGGCAGAGAGCACTTCCACATCTCTGTTGCGGCACAAATCTCGCCCTATTGCGACTGCCACGGCGACAACGATGCGGCAATCGTGCCGGATATTGGTATTTTCGCCTCTTTCGACCCCGTCGCCATAGACCGTGCGTGCATTGACGCAGTGAACGCCGCCCCCTCCCTCCGCGATGGGCAGGCGGGCGACCATTTCAGCGGCATTCACCCCGCTGCCAACTGGCGCGCAGCCCTTGACCATGCCGAGGCAATCGGCTTGGGCGAACAACAATACAATATTGTGCGGATATAATTTTAAGGAGAGATTATGCTTACGTGCAAATACTGCGGATCCGAACGGCTGATAAAGTCCGGCTTTGTGCTGAACAAGCAGCGGCACAAGTGCAAGGACTGCGGCAAACAATTCATCCCCGGAAACAAAAAGGTCTACACCGAAGAGCAGAAAACCCTTGCCTTCACCCTGCGTCTGCAGGGCATAACGCTGATTAAAGCCGCGGAGGAAATCGGCGCACCGGGGACCGGTAACATCATGCAGCTTCTGCGGGCATATCCGCGCCGCCACGTTATGATTGCAACGCTTAACGCCAAAAAACAGGCGGAGCTGACGCGTATTTTCGCGCCGCGCGGCTTGCGCGTAATCACACCGGATGTGCTGGGTATTACTCTGCCAAATGTTGAGGAAACCGAGAACACTTTTGCGGGCAACGCGCTCCTGAAGGCCCGCAGCGCCTGTGCGCTCAGCCGCATTCCCTGCGTTGCTGACGATTCAGGGCTGTGCGTTGATGCGCTGAGCGGCGCTCCGGGGGTGTATTCTGCCCGCTACGCCGGGGAGCACGGCAACGATGGCGGCAACATGGAGCTATTGCTTGCAAAGCTGCGCGGCGTTCCGCCGGAGGAGCGCACCGCGCGGTTTGTCTGCGCGGCGGCGTGCGTCTATCCTGACGGCACGGAGCTGCTTGCCGAGGGGCGCTGTGAGGGGACTATTGCTCTCGAGCTCAAGGGATCCGGCGGCTTTGGCTACGACCCGGTTTTCTTGCCGCAGGGCATGGGCGGGCGCAGCATGGCTGAGCTGACCGCCGGTGAGAAGGACACTGTCAGTCACCGCGGGCGGGCGCTTTATGATTTGCAGCTGCTGATGCACAGGCGCGGGCATTAGCGGTTTTTCCAAAGGGGAAATTGCTAAATCAGCCGCTGTATGCTATAATAAAGCATTATGTTATCAAAAAGGACGCTACATGGACTCAAAAACCCGCGCCGCGCTTAAATCTCAGGCAAACGCACTGCCCGCGCTCTACCAAATCGGCAAGGAGGGTGTGACGGCGGCCGTTTGCGCACAGGTGCTTGAGGGCTTCAACACGCGCGAGCTGATGAAAGTCAAGTGCTTGCTTAAGACCTTGCCCGGTACGGTGCGCGAGGCGGCGGACGCAATTGCCGAAGGTACGGGTGCGGAGGTCGTGCAAACTGTCGGCGGAAGTATTATACTTTATAGATACAACCCTGAGCTGCACAATAAGGACAAGCCCAAGCGCAAGACCGTTAAGGGCACCAAGGCGCGCGTTAAATCTAAAACGCGCGGTGATGCGGCAGAGTCCGTCGTCCGCGCGGCTTCCGCAATACGCACGGGCAGCAGGCCGCGCAGCACTTCCGCGGCGCGCACGGGAACGGGCAAGCAATCCCGCCCCGGGGAGAAACCGCGCTCCGCCCGCACATTTCAGCGCAAAACAAAAACGGAGCCGCGTTAGCAACCCCGCTTTTTGTTCAACACTTACGCATCAACATAGCCTGCAATGATTTGCTTGATGATGGCTTCAATTGCGTCAACGATTCCGGAATCTGCTTTGAAAGTGCTCTGGAACCAAGCGGCAATAGCTTCGACCAATTGTTGGACAACTGCATTCATTGAGAAACCCTCCTTTTAAGGAATATAGACAAGGCGAACCTTGATGCCGTAAGTATACCACAACGGGGAGATATTTTGTTTCCAAAATAGAAAATAAAGTTCCGAAATAGTTACAAAACAGTTTGTTAACATTTGCCTTTGCGCAAAAAACAAATGGCGCCAAGCTTTTTCTCGTTGTTCTTAATTTTTTCACAGCATTTATAGCTTATGCGCAACAAAAATGCTTGCGGATTCATATTGCCGCCGCAGCTCCACCATGCCAAAGCCCGCAGCAGTGAGCTTTCTGTTTCCGCCGTGAGCGGCGTATCAACGTGGTATGCGCTGTTGTTTGCCGCGCCGTTTTGCGGCCATATACAGCTGCTGCTCAGCAAGCGTGGCGGCGGTATAATCACCGATAACAAAGCTCCCTTGCGACCTCAGCGTAGCGCAGATTTTTTTGTAGAGCGCGAGCTTTTGCGCTTCTCCAAAATGGTGCAGCATATGGCTGTAATATTTCTCGGCGCGAGCGTCAAAAAACTCGTCCATAAACTCAAGCCTTGGGCCGGATTTATCCATAATTCACCTCTCACTTTTGTTTCCTTTTAATACACAAAGCACCGTCCCGACAGTTTCCCGCCAATCCGGTGCTTATTATGCGTGAGCTAAGCTTTTATTTGATTTCGACCTTCGCGCCGACGTCTTCCAGCTTTGCCTTGAGTTCCTCGGCAGCTTCTTTGGAAATTGCTTCCTTGATTGCCTTCGGAACGGCTTCGACCAGGGCTTTTGCGTCGGCAAGACCAACGCCCAGCGCGCCCTTGAGCGCAATGATGAGCTTCGCCTTACTCGCGCCCGCATCCGTCAGGACTACGTCAAACTCGGTCTGTTCTTCCTCAACAGCGGCTGCTGCTGCGGGACCTGCAACTGCCACTGCGGCGGCCGCGGATACGCCGAATTCGTCCTCAACGGCGTGGACAAGCTCGGAAAGCTCCAGCACTGTCAGCCCTTTGAGGGTTTCCAAAATGCCGACAATTTTTGCGTTTTCTGTTGCCATGGGATTTTCCTCCTGTTATTAAACGTATGTTCGGTTTTATGCCTCTTCGGTTTCGGCAGTTTCTGCAGGTGCTTCTGCAGGAATTTCATCGGCTGCGGGAGCCTCCTCTGCGGGAGCCTCAGTGGCGACTTCAGCAGTAGCAGTTTCCTCCGTAGGAGCTTCTGCGGTGACTTCGGGTTCTGCTGCGGCGGCTTCCTCGGCGGGAGCTGCGGTCTCAGCGGTTTCGCCCTTATCAACAACAGCCTGAATTACGCGGGCAAATGCCGCAATCGGCGCCTGGAATGCGTTGCAGACAGTCGCCAGCAAGACGTCGCGCCCGGGTAGCTTGGCAAGGCTTTCCACCGTGTCTACGTTGATGGCTTTGCCTTCCAAGAATCCGCCTTTGATGGCGAAAGTCTTGTGCTTTTCCGCAAAATTGTGCAGAATACGCGCAGCCGCGGTGTGGTCCGCCGGAGAAACCGCGAGGGCGGTTGTGCCCGTCAGATGCGCGTCCAGCTCGGTCAGACCGGCTTTTGCGGTGGCGCGGCGCAGCAGTGTGTTTTTCACAACGTTGTATTTCACGTCTGCGGCACGCAGCTCACGGCGCAGCTTGGTGTCGTCCTCCACGGTGATGCCGCGGTAATCGACCAGCACGCCCGCCACAGAGCCGCTGAGTGTTTGCGCGAGCTCGGCAACGACTTGCTTTTTCCGCTCCAGAACATTTGCGCTTGGCATAGTTTCACCTCCTTATATTTAAGCTTGTGAACAAAACAAAACCCCCTCGTTCCAAAGAAGAGGGGGCAGAAACCTTAGCAATAAGCGCATGACGCGCCCTGCAAAGCCGCTTTCCTCGGCAGGCTTGTTTAAGCGCACGGGGCGCACCTGCTGTCTTTGGTTTGGCACAGCGAGGAGTATTATAGCAGGTCTCGGCAGCATTGTCAAGGGGGCGAGATTTTTCGTCCGACCGCCTGTCAATGCGTTCAGTATTTGCAAACCACATTGCCCGCCGTGTCAAAGAACTTCACGTCTTGAACATCCCACTTAACACCGCTTCCGCCGCCTGAACACATTATATCGCACCGCAGCGTAACTGCATATTGATATTATATACAAAATATCCTGCCAAGATTTGTGCTGAAACGCCAAAAAGCCGCCCCGAATGGGAACGGCTTTGACAGTGTAAAATCCTAGCGCTTGCTGAACTGCGGCGCGCGGCGCGCGGCCTTCAAGCCATACTTCTTACGCTCTTTCATGCGCGGATCGCGGGTCAGGAAGCCTGCCGCCTTGAGCGCGGGACGCAGCTCTGCATCATACAGCAGCAACGCGCGGCTCAGTCCATGACGGATTGCGCCCGCTTGCCCGGTCACACCGCCGCCGGAAACACGGCAGACAAGGTCGAACTTCTCACCGGTATTGGTCAGAACCAGGGGTTGGCGGACGATGAGCTTGAGGGTATCAAGCCCAAAATAGTCGTCAATTCCGCGGTCGTTGATTGTGATATTGCCTGTGCCGGGATAAACGCGCACACGCGCGACGCTTTCTTTGCGGCGGCCTGTGCCGTAGAAATACGGATTGCTGTCAAACATGGCTCATCCCTCCTTAAAATGCCCAGATTTCGGGCGATTGCGCGGCTTGGTCGTGTTCTGCGCCGCGATAGATACGAAGCCGCGTCATGCTGGCGCGTCCGACGGTATTGGCAGGCAGCATACGTTTAACCGCGAGCTTCATGGCAAATTCCGGGCGTTCTTTCATGATTTTGCCGTACTTGATTTCCTTCATGTGACCGATATATCCGGTGTGGTGGTAGTAGGTTTTCTGCTCCAACTTTTTGCCGGTTAGCACGGCTTCGGCGGCGTTGATGATGATAACGCAGTCGCCGCAGTCGGCATGGGGCGCAAAAGTGGGCTTATGCTTGCCGCGCAGCAGAGTCGCCGCTTGCACAGCAGTGCGCCCGAGTGGTTTGCCTGCAGCGTCAACAACATACCACTTGCGTGTGATGTCCGCAGCCTTTGGCATATAGGTAGACATGGTTTTCCCTCCGATTCTTTCTGAATGCCTGTGTAGTTTAACACATTCGGCAAGGCTTGTCAAGCGTTTCGCGGGATTATTTTGAATTGATTGGGAGTTTTCTTGCATATTCTCGTGTATTCTCTCCTAATCGCGCAAAATCACACGCCGCAAATCACGCAAAGCAAAGCCCCGCAACGAAGTTCTCCGTAACGGGGCGTTGCGCACGGTGATACCGCGATAGAGAGCCGCCGCGTTTTTCGCTACGCCAGCTCGATTATCTCCCGAATTGCCGCCTGATACCGTTCAGCACCCGGAATCTCTCCGACGGGATTCTTCACAAACTTATCCCAGGTGATTTTCTTTGTGTTGACCTCGCACTGGAACTTGGTGATCAACTCAATCAGCGCCTCACGCGTGGGCACATTCCGCAGCGTCTGTGCCTCAAGCAGCGCAACCTCAACCGTGTCGCCGGGAGCAATACCAATCAGCTCCAGGGTTATTGTATCCTCAATGTGCCACGTGTAGTCCGCGCCCTCAGCGGCTTCTTTGCCGTTTATCTGCACACAAACGCCGCCCGCCGCAGCCGTTATATCGCGGAAAGAGAGTCGGTAGCTGCGCTTCTTCGGCAGAGTTCGCGCCAGCCATTCGGCGTAATCCACAGGAGCGTTTGCAGGCGTTTGCGCCGCGATGCTCAGCCGCACTGTGCCGTCTGCGTCCTGCGCATTGCTGAACACGGTTTCGTGGAAATAGCCGTCGCGGTACGCCATGGTGTCGCCGTCGTCTTCGTATAAAGTGTAGCTGCCATCGCCGCGATATATCAGCACTTCCAGCCCAGCAGGATTTTGCCAGTCGGTGGTTTTGCCGTCCAGCGAGAGCGGAATAAACGCGCCCTCCTTCGCGAACACGGGAATGCTCTCCAGCCCGCGGCAGACCGTCAGTTCACGCCCGCCGTTATATATGCGCCCGCTGAAAATATCCGTCCAGCGTCCCTCCGGCAGCCAGATTTTCACCTCGGCAAGGTTGGTCTTCTCGTCCAGCCGATCAGTCACAGGGGCGCAAAGCAGCTGTGAGCCGAAGTAATATTCGTTGCCGTGTTTATAAGCCGCGCCCTCCTCCGGGTGACGGTAATAAAGCGGCTCGCACAAGGCGATACCCTGCGTGTGGGAGCGGTGATTTTCGGTGTAGATATACGGCACAAGGCGGTGGCGCAAGCGGAGCAGTTCGATGGTGCGAGCACAGATATCGTCACGGTATTTCCACGGCTCCTTGCCCATGAACTCGTTGCTGGTGGAGTGCAGACGGTTGATTGGGTTGAACACGCCGAACTGTACCCAGCGCAGATATAGCTCGTCGTCCTTTATGCCTTGGTGGTGACCGCCGATGTCGTGGCTCCACCACGTATAACCCGCATTGGCGGCGTTCGCCGTGAAATACGGCTGAAAGCGCAGACACGCCCAGTTGAGCATTGTGTCGCCCGAAAAACCGAGAGGATAGCGGTGACTGCCAAGCCCCGCATAGCGCGACATTGTAAGCGGTCTACGGCGGGCATTATTAATTGTTAATTGTGCATTGTTAATTCGTTCCGGTGTGCGGGTGTTGTCAAGGTAGTGATAGTGGTTGAGCGCCCACAGCGGGTCCAGCCCGGGGACGTTGGTTTTTGTGCCTTGCTGCCAGTCTATCCACCAGAAATCAACTCCGGCGTTCTCCATTGGGTGGTGAAGAATGCGGAAATAGTTCTCCACAAACTTGGGGTCGGTTATATCAAAATTGACCTGCTTGCCGCTCGCCGGGTCAATACCCATGGCGGAAGCCATCTCTTCGTATTGGTCCTCAAACGCGCGAACGCCGTCCGCCGGGTGCAGATTCAGCGTGACCTTGCGCCCTTGAGCCTGCAGTGTGCGCAGGAAGTCTTTCCAGTCAGGAAAGAGGTCAGTGTTCCAGCTGTAGCCCGTCCAGCCAAGGTTTTGGAATAGCCGCGTGATGCTTTTTTTGCGGCGCGGGTCGGTGATTACGGTCTGTTCGCGGGGGAAGTTATCCAGCTCAACCCAATGCCAATCCATGTCCACAGTCGCCACAGTTATGGGGATTTCTTCCTTGTCGAACCGCGCCATCAAGTCAAGATATTCCTGCTGAGAGTACGCCTTGTAGCGGCTCCACCAGTTGCCCAGCGCCCATCTGGGAATGAACGGCACTTCGCCCGTCATGGCGTAAAAATCGCGCAGACATTCGCGGTAGCTGTGCCCATACGCAAAGTAGTAGTTATCGGTGCCGGAGCTTTTGCGCGGCGTGATGTGGGACTCTGAGTCCAGCAAAAGCGAATCGGAGTCGTCCATAACCGTCAGTCCCCTGCGGGAAATAAGTCCCTCGCCCAGCTTCACCGCGCCGATTGTCTGGTCAAGCGTGCGGCAGGTTCCGCGCAGGTTGCCCTCATGCGGGTCGGCGACAATGCGGCCGTCGTCCTTGAACTGCACCTTTTTGAGCTTGCCGTCCTTTACGCGGAAGCAGAATAGCGCGTGTTCCGTTTCGGCAAAGATTGTGCCGCCGTTTTTGGTGATTGTGCCCGCGCCGCCGGCATTCGGGATACTGCGGTTCCACACAACCTGCGTCGCCTCGTCCGTGAAGACCTTGCTGCGGGAATACTCCACGCGCACAAGGCGGCTTGTGATGACGCTAACGCGCACCTTGCCGAAGACGGCCGTGCGCTCCGATGGAGCGACAGGGTTGGTGTTCAGGGCAAAGCGGGTGTTGAAGTAGGACATTTGGGTTTCCTCCGCTATTAGATTTTTAGATATCAGATTTCAGACCTTAGACGGCGGAATCTATGTAGTGGTGTGAACGCAACCCTTCCCCGTTTAGGTTGTGTATTATATACGGTTCGACACGGTATGTCAACCGCAGGCATTACACAAAGGAACCCTAAACGTCAGTGCGCGCAGCTGCAATTTAACGTCTAATGTTCATTATCTATCAGCCCAACCCTTTGCGCGCTCAACGGCTTTTTGCCAGCCGGCGTATTGCTGTGCCCGCTCGCTCACCGACATTCGCGGCTCGAAGATTTTTTTGACCTCGCGCAAATCCAATAGCGCACTGCGGCTGTGCCACACGCCCACGGCAAGCCCCGCCATGCACGCCGCGCCCCACGCCGTGGTCTCCACCATCGCCGGGCGATTGACCGAACAATTGAGCAAATCCGCCTGAATTTGCATCATGATGTTGCTGACGCTCGCGCCGCCGTCTACGCGCAGCTCCTTCAGCGCAATCCCGCTGTCTGCCTGCATTGCGTCCAGCAAATCCTTAACCTGGAACGCGATTCCCTCCAGCACCGCGCGGGCAATATGCGCTTTGTTCACGCCGCGCGTCAAGCCGACTATCGCGCCGCGGGCATACATATCCCAATACGGCGCGCCAAGCCCCGTGAACGCGGGTACACAATACGCGCCGTTTGCGTTCGGGACACTTTCGGCAAGGGTGTCGCACTCCGACGCGGACGAAATCAAACGCAGCTCGTCGCGCAGCCACTGAATAGTTGCGCCGCCGTTGAAAGCGCTGCCCTCAATCGCGTATTCAACGCCGCCGCCAAGTCCCCACGCAACGCCTGTGAGGAGTTGATTTTGCGAGTGTACGCGCTCTTTGCCGGTGTGCATGAGCAGAAAACAGCCCGTGCCGTATGTGTTTTTCGCCTCGCCCGGAGCAAAGCAGCCCTGACCGAAAAGCGCCCCCGGTTGGTCGCCGATCGCTCCGGAAATAGGCACTCCCGCCAGCGCGTCAAGCCCAAGCACGCCCGTCTTGAACGTACCGTAGACCTTGCTTGAGGGCACAGGCGTGGGCAATATATTCACCGGTACGCCCAAGATTCCGCAAAGCTCGTCGTCCCAGCAGAGTTTATCCACGTCGAACAGCATTGTGCGCGACGCGTTGGAGTAATCGGTGACATGTTCGCCGCCGGTTAGGTTCCAGATCAGCCAGGTTTCCACAGTGCCGAAGAGCAGGTTGCCGTCCTGAGCAAGGCGGCGCGCGTGCGGGATGTTGTCGAGGATCCAGCGGATTTTTGTGCCGGAAAAATACGCGTCAATCAGCAAGCCTGTTTTGGCGCGGATAAGCTCCTCATGGCCGTTAGCTTTTAGTTCCTCGCACATTTTTGCCGTGCGGCGGCACTGCCAGACTATAGCGTTATAGACAGGTTTGCCTGTGCGTTTATCCCACAATATGGTGGTTTCGCGCTGATTTGTCACGCCGATTGCCGCAATCTCGCCGGGGCTGACCTTGCCGTCCGCAAACACGCCGCGCAGCGCCGCCAGTTGGCTGTTGAGGATTTCGATGGGGTCATGCTCAACCCAGCCGGGCTTTGGGTAGATTTGAGGGAACTCCTTTTGACTTTTGGCGACGATTTTGCCCTCGCGGCTGAATACGATTGCGCGGGAGCTGGTTGTGCCTTGGTCAAGGGCAAGAATGTAGTCTCGCGGCATGGTGGTTATCTCCTTTGCGCTACTGTGTGGAATGTTTTTTTTGCGGTAGTGTTCCGAAGCGTTTAGGCAGATTTATTCAATGTTATTTGCCAAGGTGAGATGTTATTGCCGCCATTTGGCGCGCTGAGTTTTAACCATGTAAAAAACGTCAATATCTGCCCAAATATTGCTCCAGCTCCCACTGACTGACGCGCGACGAATATCCGCGCCACTCCTCTTTTTTGGCGGCAAGATATTTCTCAAAAACGTGATCGCCCAACACATTCCGCAGAAAATCGCTGGAGGCATAAAGCCGCATTGCGTCTTCCAGCGACGTTGGCAAGCGCGATATACCCTCCTCGCGCCGCCGCCCTTTGCTGAGCGCAAAAATGTTTTCGTTCACGGGCGATGGCGCAGGCAGCCCCCGCCGCATTCCGTCCAGCCCCGCACGCAAACAGGCGGCGAACGCAAGGTATGGATTACACGCCGGGTCGGGCGAGCGCAGCTCAATACGCGCACCTTTTGCGGAATATCCCGTTGAGGGTATGCGAATCAGCGGAGAACGGTTGCCGCCGCTCCACGCAATATGCACCGGCGCTTCATAGCCACCTGCAAGGCGTTTATAGCTGTTAACAAGCGGATTGAGCAGCAGCGTCATTTGGGCGATGTGCTCCAGCAGCCCCGCCATGAATGAATATGCGTCGCGCGAAAGACCCAGCGCGTCACTCTCGTCCGCAAAAATATTCACGCCGTCGCGGGAGAGCGAAAGGTTGATGTGCATTCCGGAGCCGGGGACATCGTAAGCCGGCTTTGGCATAAAGGTTGCATGTAACCCGTGCTGCTGTGCCACACTCTTGACCACCAGCTTGAACGTGCCCACCTTGTCCGCAGTGTGGAGCGCTTCGCCGTGACGGAAATCAATCTCGTGCTGAGCCGGAGCGACCTCGTGGTGACTGCCCTCCACGGCAAAGCCCATGTCCTCCAGCGTGTAGCAGATATCACGGCGGCAGTCCTCACCGCGGTCAACAGGACCCAAGTCAAAATACCCGCCCGTGTCGTGGCTGGATACAGTGGGCTGACCGTTGTCGTCCACATGAAAGAGGAAGAACTCCAGCTCGGGGCCAACTTCCAGCGTCAGGCCGAGAGCCGCTGCCTCAGCGCACGCTTGTTTTAGCACATATCGCGGGTCGCCGGCAAAAGGCTGACCGTCGATTGTGGTGACGTCGCAGATGAGCCGCGCAACTTTTTCGCGCCATGGGTAGATGAGGAAGGTATCCAAGTCCGGGCGCAGAACCATGTCGGATTCCTCAATGCGCACAAAGCCCTCTATGGAGGAGCCGTCGAACATGCAGCCGTCCTCCAGCACACGCGGGAGCTGCGCGGCGGGGATCGCCACGTTTTTCAGCGTGCCGAGAATATCCGTGAACTGCAGGCGCACAAAACGCACCCCGCCCTCGCGGACAAAAGACAATATATCCTCACGTGTATAGCCCATACGCAACCTCCTTAACAATGAACAATTTACATTCAGCCGCCGAAAATTGTGCATTGTTAATTGTCAATTGCTTTTTTCTTGCGGTGTATTACGAAGCGGTTGAGGGGGTAGGTCCAGATGCCCGGAATCATGGCCTGCACGGGCTTGACCACAATTTGCCCCACCGCTCTCCAGGTGTCGCCTTGATCGTTGAGCCAGTTTTGGAAAGCGGTTGCGAGCCATGCGCTCACAACCATTGTGAAGATCACCATGATTATGTAGAGGAAAGTGCTCCAGGCAATGTTAGCGTCACTCTGGAAGCTGATTTTGCGGTTGAGGATATATGCAATGGCATAGCCCACGGCGATTGAGATGAAGTATGCCCAAAAATACCCCACGCCCTTGTCGAGGTTCATGAGCTTGAGCAATTGACCGAACATGCTGTCGGGGTCAATGCCCCACGCCTTATTCAAAATTGAGGCGAAAACCCAAAACTGCAGCACGTAGAATACGCCGGATTCCACTACTGTTGAAAGCTGCCCCGCAAGCAGCCATTTGAAGAATTTGTACCACTCGGGGTGTTTATCGGTGAAAGACTTCAGCTTGGGGTGTTTGGCAAGGAATTTGTCCTGCGCATCCTGCGGAGAAGCGGGCAATGCGTTTTCTGCGGGCATAGTAGTACCTCCATGTATTATGTTCTGCTCTATATAATAGCGCATTTTGCCGAGAATTGCAAGCCGCCCGTTATCAGCCGCCGCTGACGCGCAGATATTACGCCGCCGCAAGCAATGTCAACTTGTGTTTTTCTCTTGGTAACTGACGGCTTCGTTGCTATTGTCGGCGTGCGCTTGATACAGCCGCTTCAATAGAGTACACTTAAAATATACCTGAATCGTTAATTGAGCAGGCGCCCCTTGACAACGCCGCCGCGCTGTGCTATAATAACACCGATGAATGTGTGATTGATTGTATGAGAGTGGGTGAATTTGCCCGCTCTTTTCTGTCAGAAAGGATGGTGCGCGTGCCAAAACAATCGGGCGGTATTGCAGCCGCAGTGCGCGAATTTGCGCAGCCCCTTGCCGAATCGCTCGGCTTAGTCCTCTGGGATGTGCGCTTCCACAAGGAAGGCGCAGACCGAATCTTGCTGCTGGTTATCGATCGCCCTGACGAAGCCGTTGCACGCACCGGCAGCACCGACACTGCGCCGGAAGAGCCGAACAGTGAGGACAACGACGCGATCCGCTACCCCGGCGTAACGCTGAACGACTGCGAGAACCTCTCACGCGCGCTTGAACCGCTGCTGGACGAAGCCGACCTGATTGAATGCAGCTACCGTCTGCAGGTGTCCAGCCCGGGACTTGAACGCAAGCTCCGCACGGCGGAACACTTCAAGGCGTATTTGGGCGAGAAGGTCTTCGTCCTCCTGCAGCGAGCATTTGAGGGGGAGCGCGAATACCACGGTGTTCTGGCAGATTTTGACGGCACAGCTTTCACGCTGGAGCTTCCCGATGGGCGCGGAATCACGTGCACTCTGTCGGAGGCTTCTTGGGTCAAAGCGGACGACTTTGACGGATAACACACAAACCGGGCGGATAAATCCGCTCAACATAGAAAGGTTAAGGTGAACCGGAAAAAATGGATATGCAAGAGCTTTTCGCGGCGCTGCGTATGCTCTCCGAGCAGCGTTCAATCCCCATGGAGGTGCTGATTTCCGCTCTGGAAAAGGCAATCGTTACGGCGGTCAAAAAAGACTACAGAGAGCGTGAGGAGCGCGAGGACTTCGTTTTCTGCGATATTGACGAGGAAACCGAGTCCATGCGGGTCTATAAGCGCCAGAATGTTGTGTCGGAGGTTTTGGACGATGCAACGGACATGCTGCCCGAGGAGGCGCAGCGCTACAAGCCGGACGCAAAGCTTGGCGACATCATAGAGATTGACGTGGAGCCGCGCAACCTTTCCCGCGTGGTTGCCGATAAGGTCAAGCATGTGCTGCGTTCGGGTATCCGTGAGGCGGAAAACGGCATTATCCTTGACCGCTATTCGCAGATTTTGGGGCAGATTATCACTGTGCGCGTTGTGCGGATTGACTCCGAGAGCGGCGACGCCTTTGTTGAGCTTGGCAAGCAGGAGGAGATCCTGCCGCACTCCGCGCAGCTGCCGGAAGAGGACTTCCGCGTGGGCGACCTCATCAAGCTGTTTGTCGCGGACGTCCGCACAACAGAGAAGGAGCGCAAACCGCGTCCAATCCTAAGCCGCAAGGACCCCGGGCTTGTGCGCCGTTTGTTTGAGCTTGAGGTGCCGGAAATCTCCGACGGCTACGTTAAGATTAAGGACGTGAGCCGTGAAGCGGGCGCGCGGAGCAAAATCTCCGTCTACAGCGAGGACCCGAATATTGACCCCGTCGGCGCGTGCATCGGTCCGCGCAGCCAACGCGTCAGCCGCATTACAGACACACTGAGCGGCGAGCGCATAGACATAATACGTTACAGCGACGACATCGCAGAATACATCACCGAAGCTCTTTCTCCGGCAGACGTGCTGAAGGTTATTGTGCTGCCAAACGAGGAGCGCTCCGTGCGCGTAATTGTGCCGGATAACCAGCTTTCGCTTGCAATCGGCAACAAGGGGCAGAACGTGCGCCTTGCCGCCAAGCTCACCGGGTGGAAGATTGACCTCAGCTCCGAAACAGAGGAATCCGGTCCCGTGATTGACTTGGATGCGGAAATGTAGATGTTAGATAAAGTGATTACAACGTTTAGTGTGTAAGTCTAACATCTTACATCTAAAATACAGAAGGATGATACCATGAGCGAGGGCAAGACTAATCAAGCGCACAAACCGCGCAAAATCCCGGTGCGGCGGTGCATAGGCTGCAACGAACACAAAGAGAAGCGCAGTCTGCTCCGCGTAGTGCGCCCTCCCGAGGACAGCGGCGGCGAAATCAGCCTGGACCCAACGGGCAAAAGGAACGGGCGCGGCGCTTACGTATGCCCCAATGCCGAGTGCCTGAAGAAAGCCCGCAAAAGAAACGCACTTTCACATGCGTTCAAATGCCGCGTGCCCGATGAAGTCTATGCTCAGCTGGAAACACAGCTTGCCGCCATTGAAGCGGAATCACTCGCCGAAACCCGAGAGGAGACATCGAATGCGAACTAAATACAAGGTTAGCGAACTTGCGAAGGACTTTGGCTTAAGAAGCAAGGTCGTCATTGAGTTGCTGGAAGAGGTTTTCGGCGGCAAAAAGAAGGGCACCTCCAGCGCGCTTGAGGTTGACGAACTGGATGTTGTTTTTGAGCGTCTGGTGAGTGAGCAAAGCAAGCCGGATTTTTCGGAATACTTTGCAACGCGCCCCGCTAAACCCGCGCATCCCCCGGCGGAGGAGCCCAAGCCGGAGCCGACCGAGGTTACGGAGCCAACTAAGCCGCCACTCGCCGCGGAGCAGAAAGCCGCCGCGCCGCAGTCTCCGGTCAAGGTGAGCACCCCTGCGCCTGTTCAGCCGGCGGAAAAAAATACGCAGGTGCCCAACAAGCCCGCAGCTCACACCAAACCCGCGCCGCCCGCTAAACCTGCGGTGCCCGCAAGACCGACCGCGCCGGTCAAGAAGCCTGCGCCGCCGCCAAAGCCGCGCCCGACAGGTCCGCTGCTGGACGCAAAGGGCAACCGTGTTACCATGCCCGCGCGCAAGGAGAAATCCTCAAGCACAACCCCGCAAGCGCGCACTCAGGGAGAAGCGCGGATTATCGATACGCGCTCCACAGACGTTGTTCTGGATAAATATAACGAACGCTACGCAGCCCTTGCGTCCTCTCACGATATGCGGCGCAGCGACACCGGTCTTGGCAAGCAGAAGCTCAAAAAGCGCAACACGGGCACCCGTCCTCAGGGCATGAAGGGGCGCAGACCCAAGGAGACCGAGGGGCAGCGCATGGCGCGGCTTGACCGTGAACGCGCCCGCGCACCCAAGCTCCACATAAAGATTGGCGAAATAATCACCATCGGCGACCTGGCGGAGCTGATGAAGCGCAAGGCGGCGGAGGTTATCAAAAAGCTATTCACAGAGCTTGCCATAATGGCGACTGTGAACGAGGAGCTGGACTACGACACCGCAGAGCTTGTTGCCGACGCAATGGGCGTTGTGGCGGAGCGCGAAATCGTGGTTACCATTGAAGAAAAGATCATTGACGACAGCTCCGATACAGATGAGGATTTGATTCACCGCGCACCCGTCGTCGTCGTAATGGGTCACGTTGACCACGGCAAGACCAGCATTTTGGACGTAATCCGCAACACCTCCGTCACTGACACCGAGAGCGGCGGCATTACGCAGCACATCGGCGCTTACCGCGTGGAGCTGGACGGACAATACATCACCTTCCTCGATACCCCGGGTCACGCGGCGTTCACGTCCATGCGTGCGCGGGGAGCAATGGCGACGGATATCGCCGTGCTGGTTGTGGCCGCAGACGACGGCATTATGCCGCAGACCGTGGAGGCAATCAACCACGCCAAGGCCGCCGACGTGCGCATTATCGTTGCAATCAACAAGATGGACAGACCCGGCGCTAACCCCGAAAAAGTCAAGCAGCAGCTCACCGAATATGGGCTTGTGCCTGAGGAGTGGGGCGGCGAGACAATCTGCGTGCCGGTTTCCGCCGTCACCAAAGAGGGCATAGACAAGCTGCTTGAGGCAATACTATTGGAAGCCGAGGTGCTTGAGCTCAAGGCTAACCCCAACCGCGCCGCCAAGGGCATTGTGATTGAAGCGCGGATGGACAAAGAGCGCGGACCAATCGCCACGCTGCTTGTGCAAAACGGCACTCTGCGCAGCGGGGATTACGTTGTGGCAGGGGCCACGAGCGGACGCGTGCGCGTGATGACGGACGACAAAGGTCAGCGCATTGAAGAAGCCGGTCCCGCCGTGCCTGTGGAGATTATGGGGCTGGACAAAGCTCCGACAGCCGGGGACAGCATGGACTCCGTGAGCGATGAGCGCCTTGCCCGTGAGCTGGTTGAGCAGCGCCGCGGTCAGGCAAAGGCTCTGGAGCAGGGCTCACAAACCAAGGTCAGCCTTGAAAACCTGTTTGAGAGCCTGCAAGCCGGGCAGATGAAGACGCTTGGGCTCATCGTAAAAGCAGATGTGCAGGGCTCCGTTGAAGCGCTCAAGCAGAACCTTGAGAAGCTTACCAATGAGGAAGTACAGGTCAAAATACTCCACGCGGGTGTTGGCGCAATCAACGATAACGACGTTATGCTGGCAAACACATCCAACGCAATAGTCATCGGCTTCCGTGTGCGTCCGGACGCAACGGCGCAGGCTAACGCGGAGCGTCAGGGTGTGCAGCTGCGCATGTATTCGGTGATTTATCAGTGCATTGAAGAGGTTGAGGCGGCACTCAAGGGAATGCTTGCGCCAAAATACCGCGAGGTGCAGCTGGGCAGAATCGAAGTGCGGCAGATTGTGCATATTTCCAGCGTGGGCAACGTGGCGGGCTGCCATGTGCTCAGCGGCAAGGTGACGCGCGCGGCAAAAATCCGCGTGGTGCGCGACGGCGTTGTTGTTGCCGAGGACGAGCTTGCAAGCCTCAAGCGCTTCAAGGACGACGTGAAGGAAGTTGCGTCGGGCTACGAATGCGGCATAGTGCTCACACGCTTTGGCGACATCAAAGAGGGCGACATCTTCGAAGCATTCATCATCGAAGAATACCGCGACTGATTGGAGAGTAGTTATGACTACACACGCAAGCCATATGTCCGAGGATATTCGCCGTGAGCTGATAGCGCTGGTGCGCGAGCTGAAAGACCCGCGGATTGCCGGGCAGCTGCTGACCGTTGTGCGCGTTGAACTCACGCGGGATATGTCCGTCGCGCGCGTGTATGTCAGCTCCATGGCGGGCATTGATAAGGCCGCACAGGCCGTTAAGGGGCTGGAGAGCGCATCCGGCTTGCTGCGCCGCGAACTGGGGCTGCGGCTGCGGCTGCGCAAGGCTCCGGAGCTGCGCTTTTTTGCGGATAACTCTGCCGAATACGCCATACACATTTCCCAAACGCTGCACGATTTGGGGGTTCTTCCCGAAAAGGAGGAGGATAATGACACAAAGCCTTAATCTGCTGCAAACCGCCGCGTTTTTGCAGGGCGCGGAGGACATACTTATCCTCACCCACGCCAACCCGGACGGCGACACGCTGGGTTCGGGGTTTGCGTTGCTGCGCGGTCTGCGGAGCATGGCAAAGCGTGTGCGGCTGTTCTGCCCGGACGAGATTCCGCCAAAGTTTTCGTTCATGGCGGACGGGATTAAATACGCCGACTACGAACCGAAAACAATCATTGCGGTGGATTTGGCGGACGCGAAGCTGCTGGCGCACGCACAGGCGGATTTTCCCATCATTCACCTGTGCATTGACCACCACGGCGCGGGCAAACCATACGCAGAAAACGCGTTTGTTGATCCCACGGCGGCGGCGGCGGCTGAGCTGATTTATGACCTCCTGCGCGAGATAAACGCGCCGATAACCCCCTCCATTGCCGATTGCCTTTACACGGGGATTTCCACCGACACAGGCTGCTTTCGCTACAGCAACACAACCGCGCGGACTCTGCGCATTGCCGCCAAGCTGATGGAATACGGTGCACGGGCGGCGGAGCTGAACCGGCGGTATTTTGAAACGAAGCGCAAGACGTATTTTTCGCTGGAACGCATGGCGCTTGAGAATCTGCATGTGCATGAGCGCGGGCGTTATGCCGTCACTGCGCTGACGCGGGCGATGTATGACGAGTGCGGCGCGAGCGAGGACGAGGCAGAGCAGATTGCGGCGATTCCGCGCCAGGTGGAGGGAGTGCTGGTCGGCGCGACGCTCAAGGAGAAGAAGAGCGGCGGCTTCAAGGTGAGTTTGCGCTCATATGCGCCGGTGGACGCCTCAGCTATTGCGAGAAGGCTGGGCGGCGGCGGTCATGCACGCGCGGCCGGTTGCACTATTGATACACCATTGCTTGAGGATGCACAGGCGACGTTGCTGGCGGCGGTCAAGGACGAGCTGGGCGCTTTAGAGTGCAAGGCGGGATAAGCATGAGCATTCGCGGGGGCTTGAGAAAACACTATGAGCAAAATCCGGGGTATCGCTTGCTAATCAAGAGGGTTTTCTTGTTTATAAAGGTTGACATAGCCGATAAAACCCAGTAAAATAGTGGGCATATCTGTTCTGAAGGGACTCCCGCATGAACATTCTTATAACTGCCGGCGGAACCACCGAAAAAATAGACGCGGTGCGGGGGATAACTAATTATGCCGGCGGCAGATTAGGCAGTTTGGTTGCCGATTGCTTTGGCGCTTCGGACGCGGTTGAACGGATTTTCTATGTTTGCTCCCGCGCGGCGCAGCGCCCCGCAACACAAAAGGCGCAGTGCATCCTTGCGGAGGATACCCGTGAGCTGGAAGCGGCGGTGCGGCAGCTCCTTGCCCAAAACCGTGTTGACGCGGTGATACACAGCATGGCTGTCAGCGATTACCGCGTTAAAACCGTGACGACGCTCCCCCATTTGCTGAGCGGAAAAGAATTGGACCGCACACAAAAAATACCTTCCGGAAGAACCGATTTGCTGCTGCAATTAGAGCCGACGCCCAAAATCATCGCGCTCTTCCGTACGCTTGCACCGGGTGCTCTGCTGGTCGGCTTCAAGCTGCTTTCCGGCGCAGGGGAGGCGGAACTGATTGACACAGCGTACCGCTTGCTGCAGGAAAACGGCTGCACTTTTGTGCTGGCGAATGATTTGCGGGAATTTCACGGCGACGCACACGCCGCTTACTTGATTGACGGCGCAAAGCAGTTAACGCATTTTAATACCAAACAGCAAATCGCGCGTGGCATTGCGGCGGCGGTTCTGGAGAAATCGGAACGGGAGGCGGTATTGTGAAGCAAGTCGTTTTGGGAATTACCGGCAGCATTGCGGCTTATAAGGGCGCGGAAATCGCAAACCGCCTGACCAAGGACGGACACTCAGTTCACGTGATTATGACCCGCGCGGCGCAAAACTTCATTACGCCGCTGACCTTCCAAACGCTCACCAAAAACAGGGTTTATACCGATATGTTTGAT
>JAITOD010000002.1 GCA_031290105.1 Oscillospiraceae bacterium | reverse complement strand
CATGTTTTAACCGTGGTGCAAAGCCAAAACAGCCATTGACCAATCGTGAAAAAGTTTATGCTATAATGTATGGGTACTTGGCTTTATTTTTGTGTATCATGGGTGCCAAGGATAGCCAGACAACGCCCGGCAGCCCTTGATTTTACAGGGTTATCGGGCGTTCTCTTTTGCTTCGGGGGGCCTAAGATTTGAGTTTAACCCTAAACTTTTGAGCCAAAACGAACAGCGCCCCGACACCTGCCGGAGCGCTGTACATTTGTTACTTGACAGTCACCCCCGTAATCTGTTATACTTTATCACTAATATGTAAACGCACAAAAAAATATAGGAAAAGAAGGAATTCAGATGAAAACAAACATTTCCGCTTGCCAAGACGCAATTTCTGTCCAATCCGGCAGATCTAAGGTGAGGGGCGGCTCAAGCATACGGCTTCTGAGCATTGTTCTGGCGCTGATTATGGTTTTGGGTTTGGTGGGCGCCCGGCCGTTTGCGGCAAGCGCAGAAACCAGCGGAAACTACGAATACACCGTTGCTGACGGCGAAGCAACCATTACGGGCTACAGCTATACCACCGATGAGGAGCTATACGTAACCATTCCTTCCACTTTGGGCGGGTATCCGGTTACAACGATTGGTTTCCGTGCGTTTTACGAGGATGATAGCCACTTGATCGAAATAATAATTCCAAACGGCGTAACCAGCATTGGTGATCAGGCATTTGAAAGGTGCGTGGCATTAAGCAACGTAACTATTCCCGACAGCGTCATAAGTATTGGCACGTCAGCGTTTTTTTATTGCAGTAGCTTAACCGATGTAACAATTCCGGGCAGCGTCGCCAGCATCGGTGTAGGTGCGTTTGCATATTGCAGTAGCTTAACCAACGTAACGATTCCCGGCAGCGTCACAAGTATTGGCGAGCAGGTGTTTACCAACTGCACTAACTTAACCGACATAAATGTTGCGCCGGACAACGAAAACTTCTCTAGCGCAGACGGCGTTTTATATAACGGTGCGACTTTACTGTGTTATCCGGAGGCAAAAGTTGGCGCGTTTTCAATTCCGAACGATGTCACCGCTATTGCGAACCTTGCGTTTTTCGGTTGTCAAAGCTTAACCGGCATAACAATTCCAAACAGCGTCACAAGCATTGGGCAGCTGGCGTTTGCCCGTTGCCAAAGTTTAACAGACGTAACGATTCCCGGCAGTGTCATAAACATTGAAGCCGGTACTTTTGGTGCGTGCCAAAGTTTAACCAACGTAACGATTCTGGACGGTGTGACAAGCATTGGCTATATTGCGTTTAGCGATTGCCTAAGCTTAGCCACCATAATGATACCCGGAAGTGTCACAAGCATTGTCGCTATGGCGTTTTTTAATTGCAACAGCCTAATAATTCTTTGTTACGAAAACACTTACGCACAGCAATATGCCATAGACAACGGCAACTCATACGCTGTTCTTCAAGAGCCTGAAGACCCCGATGAGCCGGAGGACAACAAAGAACCTGAAGCCCCAAAGAAAAAATCCTTTTGTGACATTCTCCTGGAATTGTTCACGCGCATTTTGGAACTAGTTACAAAGCAGTTTTTTTGGGCGTCATAATCAAAACATAACGCAATAAGATAATAGAAACACGCGCCGGGAAGCAAAACTCCGGGCGCGTGTGCTTTTTTGCAACTCGCGGTGGGAAACGCAGATTGACTTGCCTTCCGCGCAGTGGTATAATATAGCCTGTAGTCTTACACCATAAACTGCATTTGGAGGGCAAGCATGAAACCATACAGCCAAAAAGTTGACCAAAAATGGCAAAAGCGCTGGGACGACGCAGGGCTTTATCGTTTCCGCGAGGGCGAAGAGGGCAAAAAAATCTACCTGCTGGAGATGTTCTCATATCCCTCCGGCAGCAAGCTGCACCTTGGGCATTGGTGGAACTACTCCCTGCCTGACAGCTGGGGGCGCATGAAGCATATGCAGGGCTTCAACGTCTTTCACCCCATGGGCTTTGACGCCTTTGGTCTGCCCGCGGAGAACTTCGCAATCCGCTCAGGGATTCATCCCAAAGATTCAACCGAAACCAACATTGCCACTATGGAGCATCAGCTGCGCCAAATCGGCTGCACATATGATTGGGAAACCGAACTGACCACCTGCTCGCCCGAATACTACAAATGGACGCAGTGGCTGTTTTTGCAGCTATATAAACATGGTCTTGCATACCGCAAGGAAGCGCCGGTAAATTGGTGCGAAAGCTGCAAAACGGTGCTTGCCAATGAGCAGGCGTCCGGCGGCGAGTGCGAGCGCTGCGGCAATCCGGTTATCCGCCGCAGCATGACACAGTGGTTCTTCAAAATCACCGACTACGCGCAGGAACTGCTGGACTGCCTCCCGCAGCTTGACTGGCCCGAAAAAACCAAGCGTATTCAGGAAAACTGGATCGGGCGCTCTGCGGGCGCGGAGGTCGCGTTTGGCGTGGAGGGCAAGGACCTGCAAATTACGGTGTTCACGTCCCGCGTGGATACCCTCATGGGCTTGAGCTATATGGTTCTTGCTCCCGAGAGCGCATATGCGCAGCAGGTTATCACGCCCGAATATGCAGACGCGTGCGCCGCCTACATTGCCGAATCCTCCCGCAAGAGCGAAATTGAACGCACAGGCACCGCCGATGACAAAACCGGAGTATTCACCGGCAGCTGGGCGGTTCACCCGCTAACGGGGGAGAAGGTGCCCATTTGGCTTGCGGATTACGTTATCGCAACCTACGGCACGGGTGCGGTTATGGCTGTTCCCGCTCACGACGAGCGCGACTTTGCGTTTGCGGCAAAGTATTCACTGCCCATACGCGAGGTCATTGCCGACAAAAAAGGTGTCAGTCAGGCGTTGCCATATTGTGAATACGGTTCATTGGTCAACAGCGGCAAATACACGGGTCTGAGCACCGAGGACGGCAAGAAAGCGATCGTCGCCGACCTTGAAAAAATCGGCATGGGCAATGAAAAAATCAATTATCGTCTGCGCGATTGGTCCGTGAGCCGCCAGCGCTATTGGGGCGCGCCGATTCCTATTGTCTATTGCCCGGACTGCGGCGCTGTGCCGGTTCCCGAGAACGATTTGCCCGTGCTGCTGCCATATGATGTGGAGTTCCGTCCAAGCGGACAGTCCCCATTGGCTAGCCACAAGGATTTCCTTAACTGCAAGTGCCCCGTCTGCGGCAAACCCGCAACACGCGAAGCGGACACCATGGACACCTTCGTGTGCTCCAGCTGGTATTATCTGCGCTACCCGGACGCGCACAACGCCAACGAGGCCTGGAGCGCGTACAAGGCACGTTACTTCATGCCTGTGGATAAATACGTGGGCGGCGTTGAGCATGCGGCAATGCATCTGCTTTACGCGCGGTTTATCTACAAAGCTTTGCGCGATATGGGCTATGTTGGAGGCGCTGTTACCGCACCGGAAGCGTTGGGCGCCAACGACGCTGAGAACGTCTTCGACCGGACGTTGTCCGGCGGCGGGGAGCCGTTCAAGTCGCTCGTACATCAGGGCGTGATTTTGGGCACAGACGGATACAAAATGAGCAAAACGCGCGGCAACACCGTTGCGCCGGACGAATATGTGCAGAAATACGGCTCCGACGTTTTCCGCCTATACCTAGCATTCGGCTTCAGCTACATTGACGGCGGCCCATGGAAAGACGAGGGCTTGCTGGCGATTGCGCGCTTCTTCTCCAAGTTCCAAAGCGCTGTTGCGGCATATACAGAGCAAGGCGACAGCAATTCCCCTCCGATTGAGGACAAAGAGCTTGAATACGTCCGCCACAACACAATCCGTTCGGTAACGGCAGATATAGAGCGCTTCCAGTTCAACACCGCTGTCGCGCGGCTCATGGAGTTGGTGACGGCAATCGGCAAATATCAGCGCACGCCCGGGCATTCGCAGGCGTATCTTCGCGGCGTGATTGAGGACTTCATCCTGCTGGCGTCTCCGTTTATCCCGCACTGCGCGGACGAAATGTGGGAAGCATTGGGTCACACAGACTTTGTGTACCGGCAAAAGTGGCCCATGCCTGACGAAACCAAGCTCCTGCCGGACACAATAGAGCTTGCCGTGCAGGTCAACGGTGTGCTGCGTGAGCGCGTCCTATGCAACGCGGACGCGAGCAACAAGGAGATTGAGGAGGCGGCGCTGGCGTTACCGAAAATCGAGGAGCTTGTGAATGGCAAAACGATCAGGAAGGTTATTGTTGTGCCAAAGCGCCTGGTGAATTTTGTGATAGGATGATGTGATTTCAATGCCCCAAAAGCGTTTTCCGCGAATAGCCGCTCTTGCCCTGCTGATGCTTACCGTCCTGCTGGGCGTGGGCTTGCGCGGCGCGTGGGATGCCTATGACAGCATTGCGGCGCGTCCGATGCTGGGCGCGGCACAGCAAATCACCGGACCGGAAACTATGTCCCTCAACGAATCCGCAGCAACCCCCGAATTGACGGGAAATGAGGAAATCACGGAGCCGGCGGCTGTAGGAATCGGCGAGTCGGCAATAGCCCCTGAAGCGGCGGACGCCTCGGGAATCACTGAACCGCTAAGCGAGGAAACAGCGCTCAACCCCTCCCGACCCGGTGAAAAAGAGACTGTGCCCGCTTTGCAGCAATACAGCACGGAAGCAGATACGCGGCAAAATATCCCGCCAACGCGAGCCGCAAAGCCTTCAAATGCAGCCGTAACAACGACCCAAAAAGCTACCGCCGAAACCCCAAATGTTGCGGGGGAGCAAATCTCTTGGGCGCAAACGGAAGTCCTGCGGCTGTGTAATATTGAGCGCGAAAAAGCGGGTGTGTATCCGCTGCGCTATGGTACGCGCAATCTGCAAAAGGCGGCGGATGTCCGTGCGGCGGAGTCTGTTGAGACCTGGGAGCACGCGCGTCCCAATGGGCGCAGCTGGTATACCGCACTGTGGGAAAACATGGTGCTCTTTGTTAACGCCGGTGAGAACTTGGCGAAAGGCTATGAAAATCCGGAGACTCTGGTGCGCGCATGGATGAATTCGCCCGCCCACCGGGAGAACATTCTCAACCCGCGCTTCAGTGAAGTATCCGTGGGCTTTTGCCGCGGAGAAAACGGCGCGGCATATTGGTCGCAAATGTTTGTTGGAATTTAGATTTTAGACGCGTTCGCGTGAATTGGAAGGGCAATGACGTGAATATATTGCGAAACGCGCGGATTACCGCGAGGGCGGAAAATTATGCCGCTTTTGTGTTCGACTTCGCGGAGCACACAGTTCCGCAACCGCTCTCGCCGCTCAAGCTTGAGGCGACGGGCAGCGCGAGCGCGGCATTTTTGCGCAAGGAAACGATTGCTTTGCCATATTATCCCAAGCTATTGACGCAATATAAGTTGAAAGAAATTGCGGGCGGCGGCTCTGTGTTTGACCGTGCCTTGCGCATCATGAGTTGGCTCACGGAGAACACGCAGTACTGCGGAATGTCAATGCACCGTCTGCGGGATAACGGCGCGGAAATATTGCAATGGTCGGCGGGGCGGGGCTTTTGTCACGCAATCAACTGCCGCAATAAAGCGTTCGCGCTTGCGGACTGCCTGTTAGCGCTGGGGATTTCGGCGCTGCCGCTCATGTTCATCGGGGGGATACGCTATAAGGGCAAGCCGGGTATGGGCTGCCATGTTATGGTTCATGTTTATCTGCCGGAGCTTGGCAAATGGGCGCTGCTTGATCCGTCGGCGAATGCGTGGTTCGGTGCGGAAAATCACCCGTCGGACGTTGTTGAGCTGCGGGAAATGTTGGCGAATGAGCAATTCCCCAAAATCAACGGCTTCACGTTTATGGCGGGCACAGCAGCTTGCCTTGAGGCATATAAGCTGTGTTTTCTGCGTCCGATGCAATATATTTTTGCGTGGGAATCGAACAGCAGCGGGCGTATGAAAGCGACTGACCGGCTGCAGCACTATGTTTTAGCCACTCAAGGCGAGAGCTTTATGGAATTTATTACCAAGCTTTACGGCAAGCGAAGCGCAAGAAAATACAATGTGCTGCCTATCGGCGCGGCAGAATTGCTGTCTGCAAAGTGACGCGCCGTCACTTTTTGCGTATGACACGCTGAGTGAACAGCACGCCGTCCATGTGGTCAAGCTCGTGGCAGAAAGCCCGCGCCTTAATGCCCTCGCCGTAGTGGATGTGCCACTTGCCGTGCCTGTCCTGCGCGCGCACATGCACAACTGCCGGGCGGCGCGTTATGCCCTGCTCGCCGGGGAGTGAAAGGCAACCCTCTTCCTCCTCCTGCGTGCCGTCCTCCTTGACGATTTCGGGGTTTATCAGCTCCAGAAACTCGCCGGCGGAATGCCCCTTTTTGCACTCCACATCAATCACGCAAACGCGCCGAAGCACGCCCACTTGCACAGCCGCAAGCCCCGCGCCGTCAGCTTTTTTGAGAGTGTCTTTCATGTCGTCAAGGAGCTGCGCCAAGCGATCGTCGAATTTTTCCACAGGACGGCTGCGCTTGTTCAGTATTGTGTCGCCCAACTGGACGATTGTTCGGATTGCCATGCTTACTCCCTCAACGCTCTCTGCCATAAAATATACCCATACCATACAGTATGAGCTTGCACGGTTTTTAGCCATTCCCGCACATCTGTGATTATTGTTAAAATATTTGGTGATTTAGTTAACGCTGTTTTGTGTTCTTTGCAACTGACACGCAATGCGCGCTCCTGAATTTCCCGCGATAGAGAGCGCCTTTGTCAACGCACGGTTACCGAGCACACAACCTGCCGCACTTTGCAAGGTAATGTACGTCTCGCTTTTCTTTGCTTACTTTCTTTTCCCGCGAAAAGAAAGTAAGTGGGGTGGATAGTCGGAATTGAACCGACGACCTCCAGGGCCACAACCTGGCACTCTAACCGACTGAGCTATACCCACCATGTCAATGGCTTACGGATTATATCATATTGGCTGTGATTTGTCAAATGCGCGCACCCGGCGTTATGCATTCATCAGCCGCAAGGCTTGGCGAATCAGCACGTCGGCGGACTGCGCGGAATCCAGCCCGGCAAGAGCCTGAGCGCCCTGCGCCCGGGAATACCCAAGCGCGCACAAAGCCTCCAGTGCCTCGCCGCCCTGCGAAGAGCCAAGTCCCTGCGCCGCATTCATCACAGCGTCATAATCCCCGTGAATTTCAGAGAGCTTGCCCTTCAGCTCCAGCACAATCCTCTGCGCAAGCTTTGAGCCAACGCCTTGAGCCGCCTGAATGCTTTTTGCGTCGGACGCGGCGACGCACAGCGCCAGCTTGTCCGGGCTTAGCTCCGAGAGTATACCCAGGGCTACGCGCGCGCCAACGCCCGTCACTCCAAGGAGCAGCTTGAAAGTGTCCAGCTCCGCAGTGTCCGCAAAGCCGCAAAGCTTCAACGAATCGTCGCTGACCAGCAGATGGGTGTACAACAGCGCGCTCTCTCCAATGCGCAGATTGCTCAATACGCCGCGCGGACACAATAAGCGAAACGCAACGCCTGCGGAAGTTTCCACCGCCGCACTGAGAGCATCCGCATGAACCACGATGCCCGATATGCTGTAAAACACACTGCACCCCCTTGAGATGTTATGCCTATTCTACCAGAATATACGCGATTGCGCAAGTCCGGTTCTTGACACGCCCCGCACAAAATACTATACTTAGTATAGCATAAAAGCGTGGGAGGGGAAAGCGGTGAAGGATTTTTTTCAGCGGGCGTGGCTGGAAATCCATTTGGACGCGCTGGCAAGCAATTTTAAGCTCCTGGACTCAAGCTCCGCAACAAGCTGCAAGGTGATGGCAGTGGTCAAAGCGGACGCATATGGTCACGGCGTTGCAGAAACAGTCCGCGAACTGGCGGACTGCGGCTGCACTTGGTTTGCCGTTTCCAATCTGGAGGAAGCCCTGCAGGTTCGTTCCGTACAGTCCAAGGCAGATATACTCATCCTTGGCTATACCCCCGCCTGCCATGCCTCCGTCCTCGCTGAGCATAATATTACCCAAGCGGTGCTGGATTCCGCAAATGCCGCCGCGCTGTCCCAAGCAGCGGTCAATTGCGGTGTGCGCGTGCGGACGCACATAAAGGTCGATACGGGCATGAGCCGTCTGGGCTTTTTCTTTCAGGATAAGCGGCGCGACCGTTCTGTTATCGGCGATATCGCGGCGGTGTGTTCACTGCCCGGTATTTTTGCTGAGGGGATTTTCACGCACTTTGCCCAGGCTGACGACTGCATAAACGGACGCGCCTTCACCGAACGTCAGTTCGCGCTGTTCAACGCGTGCATAGATTCACTGCGCGGGCGCGGCGCGACCTTCCGCTTGCGGCACTGCTGCAATTCCGCCGCGGCGTTGCTCTATCCTGAAATGCACCTCGACATGATTCGCCCCGGGCTTGCGCTTTACGGAATCCCTGCCGATGCGGGCTTTCCGCACGCCAACGAGCTTTGCCCCGCCATGGAGATGAAAACCGTGCTCTCGCAGGTCAAGCTGTTGCCGGAGGGCGCGCCCGTCAGCTACAGCAGCACAGCCGCCGCGCGGAGAGGAACATTGAGCGCAACAGTACCGGTGGGATACGCAGACGGTTACCCCCGGGCGCTCTCCGGCAAGGGGCATATGCTCTTGGAGGGCGAGCGCGTACCGATACTCGGGCGTGTATGCATGGATCAGTGTGTGCTGGACGTTTCCGCAGTACCCGACGCTGCCCCCGGCATGACTGTGACTGTTTTCGGCGGCTCTCGTGGAGTTGCATACAACGCCTGCGCGGGCATCTCGGTGCGGAGCTTGACCGAAGCTGTCGGCGCAATCCCTTATGAGCTGCTGTGCTCCATCAATAAACGCGTGCCGCGAGTGTATTTGCGCGGCGGCGAACCTGTCAGCGTGGCGAATTATATGAACTAGAGACGAGCGGCAAGCTTTCCATAATGCGGTTTAAATTTGCGCATCCAAAATAAAATATATAATATCCGGCGCAGGGTGTTCCCTTTTTTTGCATTTTCTGCTATACTTATCTCTGCATAATTTGACGAGTGAAGGAGAAACCGTGCAGGAATTGCTTTTTGGCGTACAACCGGTTCGCGAAGCTCTCAAGGCAGAAGCTGCCTCCAAAGCAGGCAGACCCATCGACTGCGTGCTTGTTGCAAGCGGCGCGGTTTCGCCGGGAGTTGGCGCAATCCGCGAATTGTGCCGGGAGCTGAGTATTCCCGTCAAGCAAAGTGACGCCAAAAAGCTTGATTTGCTCTGCGAGGGCGGCAATCATCAGGGCGTTGCCGCAATGGTTGCGGCAGCTGCGTATGTGACGACGGACATGCTCTTTGAGCGCGCACAAGAGCGTGAAGAGCCCCCGTTCTTGGTCGTTTGCGCAGGTCTTGAGGACCCGCACAACCTGGGCGCAATCGCGCGGACAGCCGAAGCCGCCGGAGCCCATGGAATGATTGTCCCGGAGCGGCGCAGCGTGGGGCTTACCGCCGCTGTGGCAAAGACTGCCGCCGGTGCGCTGGAATACTTGCCCGTCGCCCGGGTAAAGAACATCGCCGTATGCATGGAGGAGCTCAAGGAGCGCGGCGTGTGGCTTTACGGTGCGGAGATGGGCGGTGCGGCATATGACAAAACGGACTACAGCGGTGCGGTGGGCTTGGTCATCGGCGCGGAGGCTAAGGGGCTTGGGCAGCTGATTAAAAGCCGTTGCGATTTTCTGGTATCATTGCCCATGCGCGGGAAAATTGAGTCCCTGAACGCTTCTGTTGCGGCGGGGATATTGCTTTATGAGATCGCCAAACAGCGGGGAGGTTGAAGGTATTGACTAACGGGGCGTGGACACTGGACGATTACCGCGAGTTGCTGGCGCAAGCGCGCACGGCTTTGGGGGAGGACTCCGGCGAGGACAGTCAGAGCATAAGTGACAGCGGGGTAGCCGCTTCAACGTTTTTTCCTCCGCGTGCTGTGCCTGCGGAGCCGGAAAACGTTGAAGCGCCTGTTGCGCCTGAGCCTGCCGAAACAATCGAGCCTGAGCCTGTGCCGCCGCCCCCCCGGACTATACAGGAGGAAGAGCCGCCTCAGCAAAAAATCCGACCGATAGAGAGGTTGAACCCAATCGTGCCGCCGGACGGCTTACGCCCTGCAGACGACATTCGCCCTGCAGAAGAAACGCCCGCGCCTGCCGCACAACCCGTGCCGAATGACAAAACCAAAATCATCATAACCGCGCACTTGCCGGAACCGGAAATTACGCCAAACGCCGTGGGCTTGCCGGATTCGCCAACGCAGTTTATACCCGAACCCTGGGACAGCCCCGGCGGTTGGCTTATTCAGCCGCAAAAAACGGGGGAGTCGCCGCGCCTGATTACGCCCGGAGCGCATGAACCGTTTGCGGATAAGGCAGCGGAAGCTCCTGAAGACGCCGAACAGGACGAAGCCCAGCTGCGCCTTGCCGGATTTGATGTAAGCGAACCTGCAGTTCCGCATGTGGACGAGGGCGCGGCGGAGAATGAGCTAAACGCCCGGCGCGAGGGCGTGGTGAACACCTTCCGGGTTGATATATCGGACGGCAAAGCTGTGCGTTCCGACGAAGACGAGGAGTTCCCGCAAGAGACGGAACACGTGGGCGCAAAGGACGAGTTCACGGAGAGCGAGCCGGAGTTTGAATACCGCGCCGCCTCCGAACAGGGCAGCTTTAACCGCACACTGCTGTATACAGCCCGCAAATTTTCGGCGCGTACAGTTTGGATGGGTTTGCTTTTGATTTTGGGCGCGGTGCTTGCCGCACTGTCACTTGGTGCGGAGGGAGGTGTTGGCGGTGTTGAAAATACGGTGTTCTCCATGGGCGGCAATATAATCTGCCTGTGCATTTTGGGCTGGCTTTGTCTGCGGGATATCCCGGGAGGGCTGCAGCTGCTGGTGCGCGGCAAGGGCAACAGCGACAGCGCCTTTGCGCTTGCCTATATCGCCGCATTCATCGTCGGCTTGCTGCCGCTGCTGACCGACAAGCTGCGCGTTGGCGGCGCGTTGGTGTTCACCCTGCCGGTTATTCTTGCGGGCTTTTGGAATACGGCGGCGAAAAATGCGATTCTCCAGAATTTGCAGCGCAACTTCAACGAGTGGGCAATACGCCGCAGCGATTTGCTCTATTCCGTCCATACCGTGGAGGATAGACAGGACGCGGCGGATATGTCCATCGGTCTGCGCGCGCAGGACGCGCCCATACTCGTTTCCCAAAAAACGCTTTTTCCCGCGCATTTCCGCCGTGAGGGAGAAGACAGCGCCGCAGTGGATAAGCTGTTCAGGATAATGCTGCCGATTGCGGGCGCGGTTTCACTTGTGCTTGCCGGAGCCCTGTTTGCCGTCAACAAAGATTTAGCCATGGCGCTGGCGCTCATCCCCGCCGCGTTTACCGCGCTTTTGCCGGGTTCCCTCCTTGCCGCGCAGACTATACCCATGAAAAAGCTGCGCCGCCAGCTTGCTGAGGACGGCGCAATGCTGGCGTCAGTTTCCGCGGCGGAGAAAATTGCCGCAGCCAAAACCGCAGCGCTCGACGGCGTGGAGCTCTATCACCGCCAAGAATGCCAGATGACCGGCTTTCGCTGTGTCCGCGCGGATGTGCGCCAGTTCGACGCAATGCTCTATGCGGCGGCAATGCTGCGGGAGATGGACGGTCCGGCAATGGAAGCTTGCCGCCGCCAAATGCTCTTTGATGATGCGGAAATCCCGCTGCTGCGTGATGTGCGCGTGGAGCGCTTGGGCATTTCTGCCAGAATTCCGCAAGGGCATGGAGCGCCTACTGTGCTTCTGGGCACGCTCAAGTTTCTCAGCCTGCACCAGATTGGCGGCTTGCCGAGCGCCGCAGACGAGATGAAATGGGCGCAGCAAGGGCTCAAGGTGCTGTATTTGTCTGTTGGCGGTCAGTATCAGGCGTATATGCTGTTTTCTTATAAGCCCGCGCGGCATTTGGATAAGCTCAAATCCTTGACACAAGACGGCTTGCAGCTACTGGTCGCCACCCGTGACCCTAACATAAACGAGCAGGAGCTGCTGCGTCAGTTTAAGCTCTCACAGAACACCGTCAAGCCGCAGAACGCCGTTAAAATCGCAAGCACACGCGGCGAGGAAGCCTTCCAGAAATACCGTTTGCAAGAGGCGGCAAGCGTGGACGCGGGCGCACTCCATGACGGCAGCGCGTTTTCGTTCCTCGCGCTAATAGACGCGGCGCGCAGGGTCGCCAAGGCGGCAAAGCGCACCACCTTCACGCAGATGGTTTTGCTTGCGGCGGAAATGCTGTTTTTTGCGGTTGGTTTGTTGTTGGGGATGAACCCTGCAACGGCTGTGTCGGCTCTTTTGGGTTTGCAGTTTGGCGGCACCTTTCTCTTGCTTGCTCTGGGGAGGGCGTAGGATGGAAAAGCTGCTCAGCGTTGGGATTGACGTTGGTACATCAACCACACAGGTGCTTTTCAGCGAGCTGAGCGTTGCGGATACCTCCGGGCATTTCCGTGTTCCGGAAGCTAAAATCACCGATAAACGCGTGCTCTACCGCAGCCCGGTTTATTCAACTCCTTTGCTGGATTCGTCACGGATTGACGCGGACGCACTGCGGCAAATTGTCGCCCAAGAGTACGCGCACGCGCAAATCCCCATTGGCGGAACGGATACAGGCGCGGTCATCATCACCGGCGAGAGTGCTCGCAAGGAGAACGCGGCGGCGGTCCTGGCGGGGCTGAGCGGCTTTGCAGGAAAGTTCGTCGTCGCCGCGGCGGGACCGGACCTTGAGAGCCGAATTGCGGGGCAGGGGAGCGGCGCGCAGGAGCTTTCGCGCGTGCAAAAATGTGCCGTTGTTAACCTTGATATCGGCGGGGGAACAACGAACCTTGCGTTCTTTCAGTCGGGCGATTTCGTTGGCTGTTCGTGCTATGATATTGGCGGGCGGCTGCTCCGTTTTGCGGCTGATGAGCGGCTTTGCGCAATCTCTGCCGCCGCGCAAATTACTGCCGATTATTTGGGGCTGCGTTTTGCAATCGGCACAATCCCCGACCGCGCGGCGCTTGAGCAGCTTGCCGCCGCACTTGCCGCAGAGCTGGATACCGCCGCGCAAGGGAAAAGCTCCGCGCTGCTGGAAAAGCTCCGCACCCACGGCAGCAAGACGTTTTCAGCGGCGCGCGGGCGTGACCTTGCTTTCGCGGCAGCAAATCGCACTCTTCAGCGCGGCTTTGGCGATGCGCTTGTGAGCTTTTCCGGCGGCGTTGCGGATTGCGTTTGGGACGAAACTCTCCCCCCTCTTGCGTACGGCGATTTTGGCGTGCACCTTGGCAGAGCAATCCGTGGCGGGGTCTTGTTCGGGCGGGCGGTTCGTGCCGGAGAAACAATCCGCGCAACGGTTATCGGCGCGGGCAGTCACACCACGGAGCTGTCCGGATCCACTGTTTATTACAGTTCCGAAGAGCTTTTTCCGCTGCAGAACATACCCGTTTATGCCGTTCCGCCGGAACAGGAAGCAGAGCTTTGGCGCGGCGAGTGTGAGGGCTTTGCGCAGGATTTCGCGGATTTTCTCCGTCAGACGGACAGCCCCTGCGCGGCGGCGGAGCTATCCGGCAAGGCGAACCCCGGCTACCGCGAACTGACGCTTTTGGCGCGTGCGTTGGCGCGGAGCTTGGCGGGCGAGCCGTTGATAGTCTTGCTGCACGAGGATAACGCCAAGGTGCTCGGTCAGCTCATGAGCCGCGTTACATCCGCACAACACCTTGTGGTTCTTGACTCAATTCATGCCGGAGCGAACACATATCTGGACATCGGCCGGCCAATTCTTGGGGGCGTGACGCTGCCGGTTGTCGTCAAGACGTTGATATTGGGAGTGTGATTTATAGTGACACTAAAAACAACTCTGCTTGGTCAGACCTTCAGCTTCCGCGACGTGAAAGATGTGCTGGCTAAGGCGAACGAGGAGAAATCCGGCGACAAATTGGCGGGGCTTTGCGCGGCCGGCGATTTGGAGCGCGTTGCGGCAAAGCAGGTGCTCTCCGGGCTGTTGGTTAGCGATTTGCGCGAAAATCCCATCGTACCGTATGAGTTCGACGAGGTCACGCGGCTGATTCAGGACGGCGTGGACGAGGGCGAATACGCAAAAATACGCTCGTGGAGCATCGCCGAGCTGCGCGAATATATCCTTGCGATTGAGACGACAGAGGCGGACATAAAACGCATTTCCCGCGGGCTGACTGCCGAAACCGTCGCGGGTGTAGCCAAGTTGATGGGCAACCTGGACTTGGTTTATGCCGCCGCCAAAATCCGCATACCAGCCACCTGCAACACCACCATTGGGCTGCGCGGGACGTTCTCAACGCGCCTGCAGCCCAATCACACAACTGACAATATTGATGGAATCACCGCGTCGGTTTTTGACGGGCTGAGCTACGGCTGCGGCGACGCACTCATTGGGCTGAACCCCGTCAACGACACCGCCGAGAGCCTGGGCGAGGTTCTGCGGCGGCTGGACGAAATCAAAAATACCTACCAAATACCCACGCAGATTTGCGTTCTGGGGCACATCACCACGCAGATTGAGGCGATCCGTGCGGGCGCGCCGTCCGACCTGATTTTCCAATCTATTGCCGGCAGTGAGAAGGGCAACAGCACGTTCGGGTTCTCTGCCGCCACGGTGCGGGAAGCGTGGGAGCTGCTGCGCGAAAAAGGCACCGCGAGCGGCGAGAATGTGCTCTATTTTGAGACGGGGCAGGGCAGCGAGCTTTCCGGCAACGCGCATTTTGGCGCTGACCAGGTTACAATGGAAGCGCGCTGCTACGGCTTTGCGAAGGCCTTCAAGCCGTTTTTGGTGAACACCGTGGTGGGATTCATCGGTCCGGAATATCTTTATGACAGCCGCCAGCTTATCCGCGCGGGGCTGGAGGATCACTTCATGGGCAAGCTTTCGGGGCTGCCGATGGGCTGCGATTGCTGCTACACAAACCACATGGCGGCTGACCAAAACGACATCGAGAGTCTTGCGCTGCTGCTGGCGAGCGCGGGTGTGAACTACACGATTGCCGTACCCTGCGGCGATGATGTTATGCTCAACTACCAAACCAATGCGGCACACGACGCGGCGGCAATCCGCGAGATTTTGGGCTTGCGACCCATCGCCGAGTTTGACGCTTGGCTGGAGCGCATGGGAATAAGCCAAAACGGCAGACTCACGGCGCGGGCGGGCGATCCGATGATCTTTTTGGGAGGTGCTGCCCGATGAATGAACACGATATGCGCCGCCTGGCAGACGCGATTTGCGAAGCTGTGATGGCAGAAATCAGCGGACAACACGCAGACGTTGACGGCCGTGAGATTGTCGTTGATGTGTCGTCAGGGTCAAAAATAGTCACACCGCCCGTGAGTGAGAACGCTGAAATCCTCAGCATGAAAAAAACTACCCCCGCGCGGGTTGCCGTTGGGCGGGCGGGCGCACGTTTGCGGACGGAAACATATCTTGCATTTCGTGCCGACCACGCCGCTGCGCGGGATGCCGTTCTGCCG
Source organism: Oscillospiraceae bacterium (assembly GCA_031290105.1). Classification (GTDB taxonomy): domain Bacteria; phylum Bacillota; class Clostridia; order Oscillospirales; family Acutalibacteraceae; genus WRKY01. Next base: position 4,314 of record JAITOD010000002.1, on the reverse strand, counting down.
GACGTAGCCCCGGATTTTTCGGAGCGTTTGGGTCTGGAAACCGTGGTCACGCGCTGCGCGGACAAAAACGAGTTCCTCACCCGCCCGGATTTGGGGCGCGTTTTTCCCCGTGAGAGTCTGGAAAAAATCCGCGCGCTGAACCCCGAGCCGATTGACGTGCTGGTTTATCTTGCGGACGGGCTGTCGTCACGAGCGGTTGAGGCGAACGGCGAAACAATCCTGCCGATATTGCTGGAGGGTCTGCGGGCGGCGGGTTTGCGCGTGGGGCAGCCGTTTTTTGTGCAATATGGGCGCGTGGGAACGATGGAGGAAATCGCGCAGACGACTGGCGCGGCAGTGACCTGCGTGTTGCTTGGTGAGCGCCCCGGGCTTGGCAGCGCCCAGAGCATGAGCGCATATTTTGCCTACAACGCCCGCCCGGGAATGCCGGAAAGTGAGCGCACGGTGGTTTCAAATATATATTCCGGCGGAATCAATGCGGCGGAAGCGGGGGCGTACCTCACTGAAGCGCTTGAGCGGGCGTGGCGCGAAAAAAAGAGCGGGGTTGCCTGAAAATCGGTTGACAAAGCCGTGATAATCACGGCAAAACACCAGTGTTTTCAATGCTTTCAGATGCCGTTGTAGGTGTCACCTTTCGCGGCGTTTACTGCACCCAATCGGGAACAAATCCCTCCCGCGCTGAGCCGGGTTCCTGGGTGAATCCGCCGCGAATCCCCAGCAGGTGCACGTAATCGACCGCGCGGCGATATTCCTCTGTCCGCAGTGCGCGAGGAAAATCGTCACAGCCGTTTGGTGTGAATTGACACATCAGGCTCAGCAGTGCTTTTCCGCGCAGATTTTCCGCGAACCAATCCAGCACGCCGAAGGTGTTTTCAAGCTGGTCGGGCAAGACCAAGTGACGCATAATCACGCCGCGCGTCAGTAAGCCGTCGCCGTCAAACTGCGGCGCGCCCGCCAAATCTGCCATAAGCAGTATCGCCGCCGCCGCATGTTCCGCGTAATCGCCCGCGTGGGAATATTTGTCTGCCGGATTTATATGCTCAACACTGCCGATATTGCCGCGCCCAGAAGTCGCCGCATCGGTGCGCTGTTGTGGGCAGTGAGCGTATTTCATGTCCGGCAGCCAGACATCAATTTTCTCAGCCAGCAGCGCGATAGTTTCGGCGCACTCGTAGCCTCCGCAGTTATAGACGACAGGCACGGCAAGCTTGGGCGTGAGAGCTATGGCGATGGAATCGGCGTAGCATGTTGGCGTGACCAGGTTGATGTTGTGCACGCCCTTGGCAATCAGGTCGCAAAACAGGTCGCGCAGCTCGTCCGGAGTGAGTGAGCGACCGCGGATTTGGCGCGAAATCTCGTGATTTTGGCAATACACACACGCCAGATTGCAGCCCGAAAAAAATACCGCCCCCGAGCCGCGCGTCCCGCTGATGCAAGGTTCCTCCCAAAAATGAGGCAGCGCAGCCGCGACCACCGGATTCTGCGGCGCACCACAAAATCCGCGCTCATCGGCGGCGCGGTCAACGGGGCAGTGGCGCGGACAAAGCGCACAGTGTGTTTGTTTTGTTTGCATAGCTTATCGTTACCGAGCCGAAAAGTTTTCGCGCGGCAGTCGGTAATGTACGTCTTTCTTTAGGCGTTGCCTAGTATTTCATGCGCACGTCCTCCGCAAAGCAGAAGAAGTCTTTCAGCTCAAGCCGCCGCCCGTCGTCAAGGACGCAAAAGCCTGTGAGTTTGCCGAAAACCTGGTGTCCGTCGGTGCAGAGTATCTTGGCGTCAACCTTGGTTGCGTGGTCAAACACCGGGACGAAATCGCCCTCTAAACGCCCGTCAGAGGAGTCCCAGCGCCACGGTTTTGTGTAATCGTTTTTGTCAAAGTGGAAAGTGACGTCATCAATCTTGTGACCAATGCCGTCGTAAATCAACAGGTTTTCGCTGGCGGCGCGGGTGTCGCCAAAGCCGTAGCCAAGGTTGAAGCCAAACGGTTTGCCATCCACAACGCCGTTGCCGCTGCCCCACTTCCAGCGGTTATCGTATGTCCACACGCCGCGCCCCCAATCCAGAGTGCCAAAATCTGTATAGGGGTTGAATTCGTGCCGCTCGCCGTCAAGCTCAACCCAGCCACCGGCGGGCATACAGTTGATTTTGCGGTTGTAGTAAAACGCAAGCGGATCCTCTGCCCAAGGCGTGGCGATTGTGAGCGAATCCATGTCAGGCTCGGCAAGGGTGATCTCACACGCAAAATCACGCCCGTTGTGGAATTTTTTGTAGCGGCAGCTCAGGCGGCGCGTGCCCTCGCGGACATCGAAACGCAGCTTCAGCGTGCTGTTCTCGAACGAGCTGACGCTTGGCACAGTGCTGTCCTCCGGCATACCGTATTTTCCCATTGGGAACAGCGTCGGCACGGATTTATCGATGGAACCGGCGGTCTCATAGTCCATAAACGTGACGGAATTGAGCCCCATGTAGCCGTTATCCGCAATGGTCAGCGCAACGCCGAAGCCCTGCCCCACAACCAGGTAGTAGTCCCACTCCTTAAGGCGGATTTTGGGCGCTTTAACCCCCGCGCGGCTGTAGATCTGCACAGGGCGGCGCGACCAGCCGGGCTCGCGCAGTGTGCCGTCGTGTTTGTGCAGGGTTTTCCTTTGGGTAAGCTCATGGCTTCTCGTGCGGGCAGTGCCCGTGAGCGATCGCGCAGCAAGGTCTGCTGAAATCTCTGTGCTTTTGTCCCGCGCCTGAGCTTGCATCTTTTTCATACTAACACCCTCTCAGCTGAAAATTTATTTGAAAAACGCAGCATGAACCGCCGCAACGGCTTTGTCCGCGTCCTCTTCCTTAATAAGCACGGAGATTTTGATTTCGCTGGTGGCAATCATCAGTATGTTTACGTCAACATCGTAGAGTGCCTCGAACATCTTCGCGGCAGTGCCCGGATGGCTCTCCATGCCCGCGCCAACGACGGAAATCTTTGATACGCCGGTGTCGATTAGTACTGTGCCGAAGTCGTCTTTCAATAGCTCAAGCACGGAATCGGCGTTTGCGCGGCTGACCGTGAATGAGATATCCTGCGAGCCGTCGTGGCCGTAGGACTGCAAAATAATATCCACATTGATGTTTTTTGCCGCAAGCTTGCTGAACGCGCGGAACGCCACGCCCGGCACGTCCGGCACGCCCACAATCGAGATCCTAGCGGTATCGTTGTCCTTTGTTACGCCGCGCACCAACATTTTTTCCATAGCAATTTTCTCCTTTACGATTGTCCCGGGTACCGGGTTGTAGCTCGAGAGTACTTCCAGCTCCACGTTGTATTTTTTCGCCATCTCCACCGAGCGGTTATTGAGTACCTGCGCGCCCAAGGTTGCAAGCTCCAGCATTTCGTCATAGGTGATTTCGTCCAGCTTGTGCGCGTTTTTGATCTTGCGCGGGTCGGCGGTATAGACGCCCTCCACGTCGGTGAAAATCTGGCAGCGCTCGGCGTGCATAGCAGCTGCGATCGCAACGGCTGTGGTGTCGCTGCCGCCGCGCCCGAAAGTCGTCACATCGCCGTATTTGCAAAGCCCCTGAAAGCCTGCCACAATGATGATTTTCCGCTGGTCAAGCTCGCGTTCCATCCGTGCCGTGTTGATTGTGCGGATTCTCGCCAAGCCGTAGCCGCTGGAGGTCTGGAAGCCCGCTTGCCAGCCGAGCAGAGACACCACCGGGCAGCCGATTTTTTCAATCGCCATTGCCATTAGTGATGCGCTCACTTGTTCGCCCGCGCTGAGGAGCACATCCATTTCGCGCTTAGATGGCAGTTCGTTGATTTCGGCGGCTTTTTCGATGAGGTCGTCGGTGGTGTCGCCCTGGGCGGAAACCACGGCTATGACGCTGTTGCCGGCCTTGTAGGTGTCTGTGATGATTTTCGCCACGTTGCGGACGCGGTCTGCGTTTGCGACGCTGCTGCCGCCGAATTTCTGGACTATTAGTGCCATGTTTTGTCCTCCTTGGGGTTGGTTAGTTTGGTGATTATTCCGGCGCGCTTGGTTTGAAGTCCGGAAAGTATTTTTCGCGTACGCCGGGAGAGAATTTGGTTTCGTCGTCAATGACTGCGTCTGCGAATTTAGTTTTATTGTCTAAGGAAACGAGCCACAAGTTTGCCCCCTCAAGGTATGCGTGCGACAAGTCTGCCCCCTTCAGGCGTGCGAAGACCAAGCCTGCCCCATCAAGGTATGCGTTGCTCAAGTTTGCCTCTAAAAGGTTTGCGGACGCCAAGTGTGCCCCCTCAAGGTGTGCGAGCTGCAAGAATGTCCGCTTAAAGTTTGCTCCATAAAGATT
>JAITOD010000101.1 GCA_031290105.1 Oscillospiraceae bacterium | reverse complement strand
CTGTTGAAAATATTTATAAACAAAATGGTTTATACTGCAGCATATTTGTTTATATTCACTCTAAGCAGCTGCTCTCAACAGCTGGTGATAGCAGCTGCTTAGAGTCGCTGATAGCTATACAAAAACTCATATTTGTCACAGCGGAACGGAGCAACACAAGGCACCGCTGCCGAAAAACTCAAAAAGCTTGACAAATCACATCGTTTACTGCATAATAGTGCAATAAATGCGAGACCTGCCGCCGTCCGCCAAAAAGTGCCCGAAAGGACCTCCCTATGTCTGCCACAAACTTGCGCAAGACACTTGGCGCTCCCGTCACACTCAAATCTGCCGTTGCGCGCGCCACCGCAGTGATGTTCGTCTTTCAGCTATTTGGAGCGCTGGGGGCGGGCTTCATCTATGTGGTCAGCAATATTTTGGGAATCGAAATCATCCGCTCCCCGTTTTGGGAGGTCTTCTGGCACCTGTGCTTTTGGGCGACGGATTTCGCCTTTGTCTGCTTCACGCTGGTTTTGGCGTACCTTATCGCCGGAATCCCCGCCATTGCCCCCGCCCTAACCCTCAGCCTGTTCTATTCCCACTTTGCGGGACTTTATGGCGGCGCGGAGATGCAAACCCCGCTATATACAGACTTTTTCACACCTCCCGCAGGCGGTGCGGGCGGCTTGAATATCGGCTACATGGGCTTCCTCTTTATCGCGCTGGCTGTCGGTTACGGAATTCGCGGGCTGTTCACGCTCTGGAACGATATCAAGAATAAGCTTGCGCCGAAAATGGAAAAAACTGTGCGCTCTTTCGCCGCCGCAGTCAAGCCCCTCAAAGACCTGAAAGCCATCGCCCTGCTTGAGGGCATCGACCTGATTGTGCTGGTGCTGATATTGCCGATTGTCACCGCGTTGGTTACATATTTTGCCGTGCAATACGGGCTTGCCGTGCCGCTCAAAGCCATCGGCGAAACGCTTGAACCCGTCCTGACCGATATGTTTGCGGCTGGGAAAAATGCCGGCGGCGGCTTGCTGTTGGGCGTGCTGGTGGGCGCGGACACAATCGGACCGCTCTCCATGGCGGCGTTCCGCGCGGCAAGCAATGCCTCCGTTGCCGGCAATGCTGTGCCAATGACGGCGTTTGCGCTCTCATTTGCGGCGACGGGTTGGGTCAGCTTTGCGGCGTATTTTCTGGGCAAAATCACCAAACGCGGCGGCAAAATGGATACTGACGACATGAACCTTGCCGTCTCCGGACCAATCAACGCTCTGTTTGATAACATGAAGCTCACCACCGCCTTTGGTGTGCCGTTTGCTTATCGCTCGCCGCTATCGGTCATTCCGGGGACGATTCTTGCCTGTGCATTCACGGCGCTGCTTGCGTGCTCAAGCGGAATCTCCAACGCGCTTTATGTCGCGCCGGAATATGTTGCGCGTTTTGTTGAGGGCGATTTCTACACCTCCTTTGCGCAGCCGCACCTCAAGCTGGCGGAGAACAACCACCCCGCTCTCACGCTGCTGATTATCGCGGGCGGGGTAGTGCTTGGCGCGGCGCTGATTATTGTTATACGGGAGCAAATCACCGAGAGGCAGAAGATCCGCAAGGTTTATGAGGAAACTGACGGCGACATTGTGCTGGAGATGCGCTTGCTTGCCGGGCAGCGAGAGGACGAAGACGCGCCATGAAAATAGTGACTTTTGGGGAGCTGATGCTTCGCCTTGCCCCGCCGGGATACGGGCGGTTTGTTCAGGCGGACTCGTTCGGCGTGACTTTTGGCGGCGGCGAAGCGAACGTGGCGGTCAGTCTGGCAGGCTTTGGCGCGGACGCGGCGTTCGTCGGCAAACTGCCGGAACACGAAATCGGGCAGAGCGCGCTGAATTCTCTGCGGCGTTACGGCGTGGACACTGCACAGATCTGCCGCGGCGGCGCACGCTTGGGTATCTACTACTTGGAAAAGGGCGCGTCACAACGCCCGAGCAAGGTGATTTACGACCGTGCGGGTTCGGCATTTGCACTCTGCACAGCGGATGAATACGACTGGGAGCGAATCCTGAACGGCGCGGATTGGTTCCATTTCACGGGAATAACGCCCGCGCTGGGCGGCGATTTGCCGCAGATTTGCCTGGACGCTCTGCACGCCGCAAAACGCCTTGGTGTGCGCGTTTCCTGCGACTTGAACTACCGCGCTAACCTCTGGAGCCGCGAGACGGCCGGGCGCGTAATGTCCGGCCTTATGCCGCTTGTTGACGTGTGCATTTGCAACGAGGAGGATGCGGCGGACGTGTTCGGAATCCGTGCGGCGGGCGCGGATATTTCCGGCGGCAAGCTCAGCCATGAGGGCTACATTGCCGTTGCGGAGGAGCTGACGCGCCGTTTTGGGCTGAGCGCGTGCGCAATCACTCTGCGCGAATCGCGCTCTGCCAGCGACAACAACTGGGGCGCGCTGCTATATGGGCAGCTCCCGCCGAAAAATGTTCACGACGGCGATAATGCGGCGTATTTTTCGCGGCAATATTCCGTACACATCGTTGACCGCGTGGGCGGGGGTGATTCCTTTGCCGCCGGGTTGATTTACGCAATGCTCTCGGGGTTTGAGCCGCAGCAGCAGGTGGAATTTGCGGCGGCGGCTTCGTGCCTCAAGCACTCGATTGAGGGCGACTGCAACCTGGTGAGCGCGGCGGAGGTTTTGCGCTTGGCGGGCGGCGACGCGTCGGGGCGGGTTCGGCGTTAGCCCTTGCGCTGCGCCGTCTGCCGCCCCGCAAAATCACACACAAATCACACAAAAAGAAAGTAATTTGCGTTTTTGTGCGGTTTATGTTATTCTATATTGTTGTTTGCCGTCATTAGCACGGCTTTGTTTGGTTTATACTAAGCACACCCGCTTGTATGAGAGGAGAAACACCAGTCATGCGTTCAATTAGCCCCCTCAATGGGCGATGGTTCTTTTTGCCCGGCGACACAGCAAATCATCGTCCACCAAGGTTTCGCGACAAAGACTGGCAGGAGGTCAATCTGCCGAACGCGCCGGAGTACGGCTTTCCGGAGCGGTATTGGTATTGCAAAGCGGTGCAGATTGAGCGTATGCCTGACGAGCGCATTTATTTGCGCGTCGATTGCCCCGCCGCCAACTGCCGCCTGTTTGTTAACGGCACAGAGCTGGAGAAGCTGCGCGGCGGCGTAACGCACACAGTCGAACTGACCGGACACCACCGGCGGCACAAGCCCATGCAGCTTGCTTTCCGCTTTAATGGAGCTTTGCGCTTCCCGGAAGAAGACGTTCAAGCCGCCGCGGCACTTGAACCCAAGCTCATTGTCGGCAAAGTCCTTTCCGAAGTTGGCGGATTTCCGCGCGGGATTGAGCTGATTACCGTGCCGATAAGCCACTTCTCGTTTGACGCGAAGGGCGGCTCGGGCGTTAGCGTTCAAACGGAGCTGCTGGAGAACGGCTCGGCAAAGGTTAAGGTCAACGCTGCTGTGCTGCTGCCGACAGAGGGGCAGAAAATCACCTTTGCAATCGGCGGACCGCGCATTGCCGTGCCTGTTTCCGTCCCTGCGGCGGAATTTGCCATACCGCGCCCGCGCCTTTGGTCGCCCGCTGACCCCTTCCTCTATTCGCTCCGCGCGATTTTGACCCATAAGGACGGCACCCACCTGGACACCGTTGACGTGTCTTTCGGCGTGCGGGATTTGCGGCTGACCGGCGGCGGCGCGGTGTGGAACGGTCTCCATGTGCTGACGCACGGTTTGACGCGCAAGACGCCCGCAATCGGCGCAGCGCTGCCGCATGAAAAAGAGCTTGCCCTCCTGCGGGAGATGGGCGTCGATACACTCATTCTAACCGGCACGCCGGAGGACGACGCGTTTTTTGGGCTGTGCGATGCATCGGCGCTGCGGGTATTCCAGACCTTGCCGGGGCTGAACGGCTTCCGCAACCGCAAGGACGGGCTGGACGCGGCCAAAAAGCTTATCTTCAGGCTGATGAACCACCCGTGCGCCGCCGGCTGGGCAATTTCCGCAGAGGGGGAGAACGATGGCAGTATCCGCGCGCTGTGTGAGCTTATCCGCCACGCCAACACCGGACGCCCTATCCTCCTGACGGACTGCGAGCTTGCCGCGCTGAACGATTGGGACGACTTCCCGGCAGATGCGGCGGCAGTCAAGCTGAGCGCAGAAGACGACCTGATTGAGCTGGAGAAGCTGCACAGAAAAAGGCCGAAGCTCTCGCTGGGGCTGACATTGGAAACCATTGGGACAGACATTGGCTTTGCCGAAGCCTTGCGTGACCTTCCGCAGACGCACCCGTGGCTGAGCGTTTTCAGCGCCGGGCAGCTCTATGCCGGCGAGGATTCCGCCGCACTGCTATCGCAAAAAAACGAACCTAAGGACGAATATTACCTGATGCGCGCGCTTTGGGGGAACGGACAACGCTCGCCGGAAGAGGTCGGCACAATACCCGCCTTCCCGCCGTTTGTGCACATCCGCGCGTTGGATAAAGACAACCCCCATCGCGTGGTGGTTTATTCCAACGCCGTTTCAGTTAATCTGACGCTGAACGGCAAAGCTGTTGGCATGCAGAACACTCTGGGCATATTTGTGTTTAACGGAATAAGCTTAATTGACGGGGCAAACCAAGCCCTTGCCAAGGCCGGTGAGCTCACTCACGCGCGGGTGCTTAACAATTAACAGTGAAAAACAACATTAGGAGAAAATAAGAACATGAAATTGGTTATCGTTGAGTCGCCTGCAAAGGCAAAAACCATCCAGAAGTATTTGGGCGCGGAGTTTGAAGTAGCCGCGTCTTACGGTCATGTGCGTGATTTGCCCGCAAAGGGCGGCGGACTTGCAATTGACGTAAAAAAAGGCTTTGTGCCCAAATACGTCATTCCTGACGACAAGGAAAAGCGCGTGGCGGAGCTGCAAAAGCTCGTCAAAAAAGCAGAGCGCGTTTACCTTGCAACTGACCCTGACCGCGAGGGCGAGGCAATCGCTTGGCATTTGGCGCAGATTTTCGGTCTGCCGGAGGACGGTGAGCAGCGCGTAACGTTCAACGAAATCACCAAGAGCGGCGTTCAGGCGGGTATGCAGTCCTTGCGCTCGCTGGATATGGATTTGGTCAACGCGCAGCAGGGGCGCCGCTTGCTGGACCGTATTGTGGGATACAAGCTCTCACCGTTTGTGGCGTCAAAAATTCGGCGCGGACTTTCGGCGGGGCGCGTGCAGTCCGTTGCAGTGCGCATGATTGTGGACCGTGAGGAGCAAATCCGCGCGTTTATCCCGCAGGAATATTGGTCCTTGGACGCAAAGCTGATCAACTCCGGCAAAAAGATTTTCACTGCGGCGTTTGCAGGGGACGAAACGGGCAAGGTTAAGTTGATAAGCAAGGACCAAACAGACGGCTATCTTGCGCGCCTTAATGATGCGTCATATACAGTCCGCTCTGTGAAGAAAGGTACACGCAAAAAATCCCCCGCACCGCCGTTCACCACCTCCACCTTGCAGCAGGACGCGTCCGCCAAGCTGGGCTTTCAGTCACAGCGCACAATGCGGATAGCGCAGGAATTATATGAGGGCGTCAACGTCCACGGGCAGGGCAGCATGGGGCTTATCACTTATATGAGAACGGACTCGCTGCGCATTTCTCAAGAGGCGCTGGATGCGGCGGCACAGTTTATCAGCGGCGAATACGGCGCAAAGTATCTGCCCGCAAAGCCGCGTGTGTTCAGGTCCCGGGCAAACGCGCAGGACGGGCATGAGGCAATCCGCCCCAGCGACCCCGCGCGCAGCCCGGACAGCGTCAAGGGCTCTCTCTCGCCGGATCAGCTTAAGCTTTACACACTGATTTGGAAGCGCTTCATCGCGTCACAAATGGCGGAGTGCTTGCAGGACACAATCAAGGCGGAAATCATATCCGCGAACACAGCCGACAGCCAAGCCGGGCGTTATGTGCTCTTCAGCGCATCAGGTTATGCCGTAAAGTTTGACGGCTTCACCAAGCTCTACGCCCTGCCGGAGGGCAGCGATGAGGGCGGCAAAATGCTCCCGCCGCTGAGTGAGGGCGAAAGCGTCAAGTGCAAGGAGCTGCTCCCGGCGCAGCACTTCACCGAGCCGCCCGCGCGCTACACTGAGGCGACACTGATCAAGGCGCTTGAGGAAAACGGGATCGGTCGCCCAAGCACCTACGCAACAGTCATGAGCACCATCCAAAAGCGCGGCTATGTTACGCGGCAGAGCAAGGCGCTCTCGCCCACCGAGGCGGGTGAAGTCAGCACGCGGCTGCTCAAGGAGCGTTTCCCAAAGATTGTGGACACAAAGTTCACCGCCGGAATGGAAACCCGCCTTGACGGTATTGCCCTTGGCAAAGAAACTTACCCCGAAATGCTCCGGAGCTTCTACGGCGGCTTCATGGATACACTCGCAAAGGCAAAGGAGGACATGAAGGACGTTAAGATCACGCTGGAAGAGGACAAAACGGACATACCCTGCGAGCTTTGCGGGCGGCTGATGATTGTTAAACACGGGCGCTTCGGACCCTTCCTTTCGTGCTCCGGTTATCCGGAGTGCACCAACGCCAAGCCCATCAAGCCGCCAACGGTGGATACCGGCGCGCTCTGCCCCAAATGCGGCGGCAAGGTTCTGCAAAAAACCAGCAAAAAGGGACGTATCTTTTTTGGCTGCGAAAACTGGGCATGGGGCGGTACGGGCTGTGATTTTGTCACATGGAATGAGCCGTTGGCGGGTGAGAAATGCCCCAAATGCGGCAAGGCGCTGTTCTTCCAAAAGAAGGGCGCGCTGGCTGTGTGCCTGGCGGAGGGCTGCGGCTTTGAGGAAGAACGCCCGGAGTTGAAAAAACAGGCGGCGACAGCAAGGAAACGTTCATGAATTTGCCCCAAAGCAACGGAGCTTATCGCAGCTGCGCTGTTTGGCTGCAGATATTCGTTTCGGGTATTGATTATCTAAAAAGGAGGGGGAGCTTGGGCTGCAGCTGCCGGATTATAGATATTCGCCGCAGGTATTGGTGCGCACATCTAAAATCTAATGTCTAAAGTCTAATATCTAATATGCAAAGTGACTTGGCAAAATGTTTGCCCGATTACGGTGTGTGCGGTTTTGCCGAGCTGGCGCCGCATTTGCTTCCGTGCCGTGCGGCGGAACGGCTGCCTGCGGGTGCGAAGAGCATCCTCACAGCGGTTTTTCCGTATTTATTGCCGGAAAAGTATTACGCCGGGCGCAATGTGGCGCGCTTTGCCGTTGTGCCTGACTATCACAGGGTGGTGCTGGCACGATTGGAGCGGGCTTGCGGCGTCCTGCGCAGCGCTTACCCCGCCGAGGCTTTTGTCCCGTTCACGGATAACTCACCCGTGCCGGAAAAGCCCGCAGCGTTGCTATGCGGTCTGGGCGTGATTGGGCGCAATGCGCTGTTTATCCATCCCCGCTGGGGGAGTTGGGTGTTTTTGGGCTGTATTGTTTCAACGGCTCCGTTAGATGAGTTGAAGAATACACACAATGCAGCGCATGAATGTGCTTTGCGCTGCAGCGGTGATTGCAATGCGTGCGTGGCGGCTTGCCCTGCGGGAGCGATTGCGGACGGCCGCGTTGACCGCAGAATATGCCTGTCGTTCCTCTCTCAGCGGCGAAACGCGAATCGGGCGGAGCTGGCAAAAACAAGCGGCGTACTTTGGGGCTGCGACATCTGCCAAGAGGTCTGCCCCATGAACAAAGGCGTACCCGCCGAGCCGCCGGCAGAGTTCATCGCGGGGGCTGTGCCGGTGTTTTCGGCGCAGGCGGAGCAGAGGGTTTGGGAATTCGGATTGCAGAGATAGAATGTTGGATTTTTATATGTCAGATGTGGTATAATTTCGGGGACGATTAGATTGCAGCGGGAGCATATCATGCGCAACAGGCCATATCCTTGGAATGACCAAGTTCCGCTGCCGGAGGATTTTCCGGCTTTTTTTGCTTTTATTGAACAAGCTTACGGCGAGAGAAACGCGTTTGCTTATGAGCGCGAAAAAGAGCGCGTTGAGGTAAGCTTTGCGCAGTTTGTTACGGACGTCTATGCGCTGGCGGCGTCCTTTCGCGCGGCAGACCGGCAGGGGCAGCGGTATGCGCTGCTGAGCGAGAACCGCTATGAGTGGATTCTGTTTTTCTTTGCGGGAATCCTTGCCGGGGGAGTTGCAGTGCCCATTGACAAAGACCTGCCGCCGGAGGAGATTCAAACGCGGCTGACGCAGGTGCAAGCGCAAATTTTGGTATATTCCCCTGAGTATGCGGACATTGCCGAAAATCTTGCCGTGCCGCAAAAAATCAACATGAAGCAATTGCCGGAGTTGCTTGCGTTGGGCGCGCAAGCGGGTTTTTCCCGTGATGCGTTAGTTCCGGACCCGGACGCAGCCGCTGTGATTTTTTTCACCTCAGGCACCACCGGCAAATCCAAAGGCGCGATGTACTCGTCCGGTTCACTGCTGTTTGTGGCGTGGGCAGGAATTTCCACT
>JAITOD010000061.1 GCA_031290105.1 Oscillospiraceae bacterium | reverse complement strand
GCTTCTGCTTGCAACAATCGTGGATATTTTCGCCATTGCACTGGCACTATTGGCGGCAGTTTTGGCGCGATATATCAACAAAGCTGCGGAGCTGCAGGAAATGAGCGAGGGCGTTATATGATAGTCATCAACGTTGACGTGATGCTGGCAAAGCGAAAAATGAGCGTCACCGAGCTGACAGAGCGCGTTGGGCTGACTATGGCGAACGTTTCGCTGATTAAAAACGGCAAGGTCAAAGCGATAAAGCTCTCCACGCTCGAAAAACTCTGCGAAGCCCTATCATGCCAGCCCGGCGACCTCCTAGAATACCAAAAATAATTGATAGTGGATAATGGACAGTGGATAATGAGCAAACGGTCTATCGCGTGCACCCGCCTTTGTGATCGTACACGCTAAAATAACCATATAAAAACCTCAAAGGAGAAAATCACCATGGAAAACCAACAAAATCCGCAGACCCCGCAACCGTTGCAACAACAGCTGCAGCAACTTCCGCCGCAGACCCCGCAGCTGCAACTAACGCCGCAACCGGAAACATACTTTGCGCCGCCGCCCGTCCGACCAAAAAAGCAGCTCCCCAAGCGCGAAAACGCAGACGGCATTTTCGCCCTGCTCACCTTCGCGAGCGCGTTCCTGCTGGTCTATTTGGGGCTGTTTGGCGAGATGGCGCTTGGCTTCAGCGTCGCCGTTTTTGCGGCGTATGCGGTTCTGTTCATCGTTGCGGGAGTTCGCAAAATCGAGCCGCGCCCGCTAGGTGTGGTCTATGCGGCGTGTGCGCTGGTGTTTGCCGCCTGTTATTCGCTGTATTCAAACCCTGCGCTTGCCGCCGCGTGGTTTTGCGCCGTCGTCGCGCTGACCGCCCTGTTTATCCTGGAGCTTTTCGGCGCAATGCGTTTTGGGCACGAATCATATTGGTGCATGCGTGATGTGCTCCGCGCGGTTTTCGTCCACCCGCTCATACACATCGGCGACAGCGTCCGCTTCCTCTTCCAAAAGCAGGCGGACGGGCGCGGCACAGTGGGCAAAGTGCTCATAGGTTTGGGGATTTCCGTCCCGATTCTGGCGATTCTCATCCCAATCCTCACCAGCTCCGATGAGGATTTTGCGCGGCTTATACACAATGCTTTCGGCGATATCGGCGAAATCATAGGCGCGTTCTTTCTGGCGGCGGTGCTGTTTTTTCCGCTCTGGAGCCTGCTCTTCGGTTTTGGCTACGAAAAGCAGCCCCCAAAAGCCCCCGATATTGCCGCCTGCCGCCGCGTTGACCCCTTGATTCTCAGCGTGCTGCTTGGCGCAGTTGGCTTTCTATATCTCACATATCTGCTGACAAAAACTGCGTATTTCTTCGCCGCATTCAAGAGCGTAGTCCCCACAGACGATGGATTCCCCGCAGATTTTGCAAGGCAAGGCTTCTTTGAGCTGTGTGTGATCGCAGTCCTCAATGCGGTGATTCTCATGCCCGTTTTGGCTCTCACTCGCCGCAAACAGACCGACACACTGCCGCCGGTTCTGCGCATACTCTCGGCGGTGTTGTGCCTGGAAACGCTGCTGCTCATCGCCACCGCGCTGCAAAAAATGGTGCTGTATATCCAACGCTTCAGCTTGACGAGCATTCGTGTTTATGTCAGTGCATTCCTGGTGTTTCTTGCCGTCGCGTGGTTGATATTGCTGCTGCGGCTCTTCGTCAAAAAGCTGCCCGTTATGCCGCTGACCGCCCTGTGCGCCGCCGCCGTGCTCATCGTGCTCACTTTTGGCGGGACGGATGTCTCAATTGTGCGCTTTAACGCCAATCATTACACCAGCGGCAAGGTTCATCAGCTGGATTTTGCGGTGTTTGGCGACGAGTATACAATCAGCCGCGGCGCTGTGCCGGAACTGGTTCGCCTTGCCAAGTCGGATAATGCCGAGGTGCAAAAGCAGGCGCGTGCCGCATTGGCTCGCAGTTATGCCAGATACTTCGATTTCACCGCCAAGGCAGACGAAGAAACCGGCAGCTGGAGCCCGGGCGAAGCGTTGCCGCTTTATACATACAACAGTTTTGCCAGCCGCTTTTGGTGTTTGGACATAGCAAACTGCATTGCCGCGCTTGAGGGTTATAAGGATGAGTATTTTGAGTGGGCAAAGCAGTATTGGGTGATCTATGATTCTGACCGTATGGGCGCCACATTCGCCTATGAGATTCCGGGAACTGAGCCGATCTATGTCTATTCGGTTTACTAGCCGCGCGCTCATTATCAACTATCGACTCTTCATTATCCACTCTTCACTATCCATTATCCATTAGTCTGTGCTCCTATGCGGCGCAGTGTGCCCGTGATGTCTTCCCACCCGCGCGCAATCAGCTCCGCGCGGGTGATTGTTGTTTGCCCCTCAGCGCATAGCGCCGCCACGGCAAGAGCTGCTCCGCCGCGCAAATCCATAGCCTCAACACGCGCGCCGTGCAAGCGCGGTACACCGTAAATCTCAGCGCGTCTGCCGCGCAGCACAATGTGCGCACCCATCTTGGAAAACTCACGCGCCTGGCGGAAGCGGCTCTCAAAAATGGTCTCCTCAATGCGGCTGACCCCCGACGCCGTACACGCCATTGCCAAAAACGCCGCCTGGCTGTCCGTTGGGAAGCCGGGATACGGCGCAGTCACCAGTGTGCTGAAGGGCGTGAGGCGGCGCGGCGCGCGCAGGTGCAGTGCGTCGTTCACGGCGGTAATGCGGCAGCCCATCCGGCGGAAGGCGGGCAGTATGGGCGCAAGGTGAGCGTGGTCAACGCCGCGCAGCAGGATTTCCCCGCCGGTCACCGCCGCCGCCGAAAGGCAGCTGCCCGCAATGATTCGGTCCGGCATGACGCGGTAGCTGCAGCCGTGCAGCCGGCGTACTCCCTCAATGACGACGAGACTCTCGCCCGCGCCGCGGATTTTTGCGCCGCAGCGGTTCAGGAACTCCGCCAAGTCAACGATTTCCGGCTCACGCGCCGCGCCGTGCAAATGCGTCGTACCCCTTGCGCACGCCGCCGCCATGAGTATGTTCTCCGTTGCGCCAACGCTCGGGAAGCGCAGGTTTATCTCCGCACCATGCAGACCGTGCGGCACACGCATGGTGATTTTGTCGTCCGCCTTGCGGATAACCGCGCCCATGCGCTCCATTGCGGCAAGGTGCAGATCAATTGGGCGCGCACCTATGTCACAGCCGCCGGGCGCAAAAATCTCAGCCCTGCCAAACCGCGCCAGCAGGGGACCGAGCAGGAATATCGAAGAGCGCAGCTCGCGCATAAGGCTTTCGGGTATTGTGTAGCGGACAGGGGATGTTGCGTCTACGGCAACGGTTTCGCCGTTTCGCCGCGCGGTACAGCCAAGGTGGCGCAATATCGCCAGTGTGGCGGAGACATCCGACAGCGCCGGGACATTTTGCAGCAGACACTTCGCCGGCACACAAAAAGTCGCCGCAAGCAACGGCAAGGCGCTGTTTTTCGCGCCCTGTACAGACAGCTCGCCTGTTAATCGCCGTCTGCCGTTGATTGTCAGCTCCGCCATGCCGCCCCACCCCCTCGCTCGCAACGCTTTGTTTCTCTTAATAAGCTATGCGGCGTGTGGGCGGAGGGTTCTTTTGATTTTTCCGCGTCTGAAAGCTAATGCCTAAGGTATGACGTCTATAAGGGCTTATTGCAGGCCGCAAAAACATTGCGTTCAAAGCTGCTTTGCCCGCCGTGGCTTATTCCCAAACCGCCGTGGTCCGTTGTGATGAGAATGAGCCAGTCCTCCTTATCATATTCCGGGCGCGCGGCAACAGTATCAATCAGGCGCTTTGCCTGTGCGTCGGCGGTCAAAAATGCCTGACGATAGCTCGGGTTTTTGTTGCCGAATGAGGTCAAGTGCCCTGCATGGTCGCAATATTCTAAAATAAGGAAAATGAAATCGCGCCCCTGCTCAATCTGAGCCTTTGCGCCGGCAAAGGTCGTCGCGTCATTGGTTGCGGTCTGCCAAACCACGTCCAAGCCGTTTTTGGCAGTGTATTCAGCCTCTGCCGCGTATGTTTTTCCCTGCTCCAGCAAATGCCCCTTCCAACTGACCGTAAAATTCGCGCTCTTTATTTTCCCCGCCTCAATCAAGCGCGTAAATACAGTTTTTGGCTCTATTGCCTTGGATTCGCTGTTGTCGTGAACATTGTGACCGCCCTCCTCGTCCGCCCACTTGCCCGTCAGCAGCGACGCCCAGCCCGAAGCCGTCCAGGTGCCCTGCTCAAGCCCGGCCGCGCCGCCGGCATAGAAAGGATACACACCGCCCTGCGCTTTCAAGGTCAAAATGCCGCTCTCATCGGGGTTGACCGCGTTTGCCAGCGCGTCGGATCGAGTGCCGTCAAGCCCGATGATGAGCGCCTTTTTGGCGGTTTTACCCTCCAGCAGCGGGCTGTTGAAATGCTCCCACATGATTTGCGCAAGCTCCGTCTGCGGGCGCGGATTGTTTGCGTCCTGCCCGGCGGAGAAAATTCCCGCATCGTTCAGCGTTTTAGTGTAGTTCTTCTCAACAATGCGGTCGCTGAGGAAAATACCGCCGTAAATACCGCCAATCAGCACTACGATAACAGCCAGCGGTATGAGAATGATTTTGAGTAGTTTTTTGCGCTTTGCGGTCATAATGATACCTCTCAATTACGATAATAATTACATGAGCATGATACCACAAATTGCCGTTATGCGTCAAGGGGCATGCTTTCGCAGACGCTGACTGCCGCCTTCCGCTGTTGAGATGAGGGTCTGTTTTTTCGGGGGAAGAGATGGGGGATTTTTTATTACATAACATCAGCTCAGAGCTGATGTTATGTTAACATACCATGTATACATACTATGTTAATCCCATAAAAACATAGTATATTACAGTATTTTTTATAACGCAGCGCCGAGAAATTAAGCACTGATTTGCAAAAATATGTATGTTTTTTCATGCGAAGAATCTGCATATCACGCAGTATGTTTTACCCGCCGCAAAGCTCGTGCCGCAATGCCGCGCCGTCCACCGCTACCATCACCACTGCCGTGCCAAGCTCCCGCGCAAGATCATCAACGCTCATGTCATCGAGCGTCACACCATCGCGGTTGAGTACGGACGCCGGCAACAGCAACCGATCTCCCAAATCCTGCCCGCGCAGCGCGTGGACAATATCCGCTCCGCACAGCAGCCCGCTGACCGTCACGCCTGAACCGAACAGACGGTTTGGCACCGCAATCACGTGCGCGGCGGGTGCAACTGCACCGCAGAGTTCGCGTATCAGCGGGTACGCCGCCTCGCCCGTCGCCACGGTGCACGCGGTTCGCGTTGCCTGCACCGCGCCGTCGCTGCCGCCCCGCGCACTGATGAATTCGTCGCGGAAGAGTGCTGACATACCCACGCCGTTTTCCAGTTGATGCAACTCGCCGTAGTGCTCAATCGGCGGAATAGGCACGCACGCCTTCAGGTAGAATTCGTCCGCCGCAAAGGCAAGCGGCTGCGGCAGTGCGGCGTTGAATTTGTCGATTATGTTGAGAACTGCGCGCGCGCCCTCGCGTGTGTATTGGTGAAGCTCAGCCAAACCCTCGCGGTGTTTTGTCAGACCAACGGGCACCGCCGCGATTGATTGCACCGCCCCGCCGAGTTTTTGCAGTTCACGCAGCGAAAAAAGCAGCTCGCCGCCGTCGTTCATGCCCGGGCAAAGGACCAGCTGGAGATTCAGCCGAATGCCCGCCGCCGAAAAATCACGCAGATACTTCAGGCTCTCGCCCGCCGCCGGATTGCCCATCATCCGCACGCGCAAAGCGGGGTTCATTGTGTGTATGGAAATATTTACCGGGCTGATGTGCATTTCAATTATTCGCTCAGCCTCGCGCTCGGTTAGGTTTGTCAGCGTGATGTAGTTGCCGAAAAGGAACGATAGCCGCGCATCGTCGTCCTTGAAATAAAGGCTTTTGCGCAGCCCCTTTGGCAGCTGATCGATGAAGCAGAACACGCATTTGTTGCGGCAAGAGCGCTGTTTATCCATCAAGTAGCTTGAAAAACTCAGCCCAATGTCGTCAGCTTCCTCCTTGCGGAATCGCACAAGCCGGTGTGTGCCGTCCGCGTTGCGCAACGCCGCGTCCACAACTTCGTCCTGCAAATAAAAGCGATAATCCAGCACGTCGTCTATTGGGTGACCGCCCAGCGCAAGCAAAAAATCGCCCGCACGTACGCCCTTGCGCGCCGCAGGAGAGTCGTTTTCCACGCCGTCAATCAATACCGCCATAGCGCCGCCTTATTGGAAGATTCACCACGCAAAAAACAGGGCGCTCTACGGCACTTTAGCCGCACGCCCTGACTTTTTGACACATCAATGCCCGGGGCTTCATGCCTCGGTTTTGATTACTTCGCGACCTTTGTACTGTCCGCAGGCTGTGCAAATGCGGTGCGGGCGTTTGTATTCGCCGCACTTTGGGCATTTTTCCAGCGTCGGCGCGGTCAGCTTCCATACGCTTGAACGGCGGCGGTCGCGGCGCGCCTTGCTGGTTTTTCTTTTAGGGACTGCCATCTTGCTTCCTCCTAAGGGGTCTCTTCGATATCCTCCGGCAGCGACAAAAGTGCCGCGAGCCTTGGGTCAATTTGTTTTATGCACGTGCAAACCGCGTTGTTTAGGTTCGCGCCGCAACCGGGACATAGCCCGCGGCAATTCGGTGTGCAAAGCAGCTTACTAGGCAGCTGCAGGTAGAGTTCTTCGCGGACGGTTTCGCGCAAATCCAGCTGCGAATCCGGCAGAACGGTAAATGAGCTGTCCTCTTCTCCGTTGAGTTGCGTCACAAGCGTCTGCAAAATTTCGCCCGTGTATTCGCGCACGGCCGGCTCTGCGCAACGGTCACAGTCAAAGCTAATGTGCGCGGAGAATGTTGTATGCAACGTTACTACACCGCTGCGGTTGCGCACTTCGCCGGCTGTGTGTACCGTTTCCGGGAAGAGCGTGTCTTCCTCAGCGAACGAGAAATCCGCATTGACAGGCAACGCTGCGCCGGGATTTGCGAAGACAGCTTCCAAGTTCATCCCGCACCACCTAACAGACAGATACTCTTGACTCCGCAGGAGCGGCAACTCCGTCTCTCAGCACCTGAGCTTCCTACTATCATTGCCCACATTATAACACAGACGAGCGTGCGCTGTCAAGTTATTCTCACGCAACACTCAACACGGGGGCATGGATTGACGCCATACCCCCGCGTTCGTGAGCAGTTAGCCGAGGTTGTAGAACGACGCAAGCCCGCCGTAAACCACGCCCGCGCCAAGCTGTGACTCAATCTTGAGCAGGCGGTTGTATTTGGCGATGCGGTCGGTGCGGCTCATTGAGCCGGTTTTGATCTGTCCGGCGTTGGTTGCCACAGCGATGTCGGCAATGGTTGCGTCTTCGGTTTCGCCGCTGCGGTGAGAGATAACCGCCGTGTATCCTGCACGCTTAGCCATTTCGATGGCTTCAAACGTCTCTGTCAGCGAGCCGATTTGGTTGACCTTGATGAGAATAGAGTTGCACAGACCAAGTTCAATGCCCTTTGCGAGGCGTGTTGTGTTGGTTACAAAGAAGTCGTCGCCAACCAACTGTACGCGCTTGCCGAGGCGGTCGGTGAGTTTTTTGTAGCCCTCCCAGTCGTTCTGGTCAAGACCGTCCTCAATGCTGATGATTGGGAAATCGTTGATGAAAGACTCGTATAGCGCGATCAGTTCGTCCGCGGTCAGTTCGCGGCCCTCGCCCTTGAGGATATATTTTTTTGTCTCCGCGTCGTAGAACTCGGAGCTTGCAACGTCCATTGCGATTTTCACGTCGTCGCCGGGCTTGTAACCCGCCTTGGCGATTGCCTCAACAATGACCTCCAGCGCCTCGCGGTTGCTCTTGAGGTTCGGCGCAAAACCGCCCTCGTCGCCAACTGCGGTGTTCTCGCCCTTTGCGCTCAGGACTGCCTTGAGTGCGTGAAAAATCTCAGCACCCGTGCGGATAGCCTCAGCAAAGGTCGCCGCGCCCACAGGCATGATCATGAACTCCTGGAAATCCACGGAGTTATCGGCGTGACTGCCGCCGTTGAGGATGTTCATCATGGGTGTTGGGAGTTGTTTGGCGTTGAATCCGCCCAGGTATTGATATAGCGGCAGATCGTGATAGTCCGCTGCTGCGTGCGCAACTGCCAGCGAGACGCCCAGGATTGCGTTTGCGCCCAGCTTAGCCTTGTTTGCGGTGCCGTCCAGGGCGATCATTGCGCGGTCTATGCCCAGCTGGTCGGTGACAGAATATTGCCCGATGAGCGCGGGCGCAATCACGTCGTTCACGTTAGCTACAGCCTTGAGTACGCCCTTTCCGCCGTAGCGGGATTTGTCGCCGTCGCGCAGCTCAATGGCCTCGTGCTCGCCGGTGGATGCGCCGGAGGGAACCATTGCGCGCCCATATGCGCCGCTCTCGGTCCGGACCTCAACTTCAACGGTGGGGTTGCCTCGGGAATCGAGTACCTCAAGGGCTTGAATCTTAGCAATTACAGACATTAGAAAAATCTCCTTCACAACAAAATACAGCAAATATTATAACATATCTACGCTGTTTTGCTACCGAGAACGCGACTTTTGCCCCGAACGGAGTTTAGTACGTCTTCCCGTAGGCGTTGCCTACATTATAACACAAATTTGCGCGTTCGGATAGCTTTTTTGCAGATTTCTTGGTTTGGCATAAAATTTTGCCAAGTGCGCGGAGAATTTGTGGAAGGCTACAACGGCGCTAGTCGATTATGCGCACATATTGTTGCTGATGTCTTGAGTTCTTCTCTAAAACTTTCAGCGACTTATAGCTTTTTTCGCTCATCGCGAATTCTAAAAAATCGCGTCCAAGCAGCTTCCTGTCCTCAACCGGTATGCGATTCCATCGATAACCGTAAAACAATTCGGGCAAAACAAAAACTTCGCCGTGACAAAGCTGCTGCAACTGCTGCTTTGCTTCTTCCAGCAAATCCGGGATGTCTTGGCGGGAGAATAGTGAATTTGATTCGTAAATGTTCATCGGAGACTCCTTTTGGTTCAATATTCAATATTTTAAACAGAAGCTGTAGCTCCAGCTCCAGCTTGAGCTACAGCTCACGGTATATTTTATATTAAACTCTGCCCATTGTCAACCCCCGCACAAGCCCGCGAGCTGCAATTCCACAAACTTCCACATGGATCGTCCGTTCTGTCCTTGACAAACCGACCAACGGAAGTTATACTATTCCTAAGGTCAAAGATGGTCAAAGTCGAAAAGCCGCGCAAATCCCCGAAAGAGTATGGAGTGCCAAAAGGTGAGCATATCTAACCAAATCGCAAACTTAATTTTCGAGCTGCTGGAAGAAGAGGACAGCACGGAAATCCGGCGCAATACATTGGCGCAGTCGCTGGGTTGTGTACCGAGCCAGATTAATTATGTGCTTTCGTCAAGGTTTACGCCGGAGCAAGGCTATCGTGTTGAGAGCCGGCGCGGCGGGGGCGGGTATATCAAAATCACCCGAATGCCTTTGAGCAGAGGACTTCTTCTGCTTCACGCGGTCAATGCGGTGGGAGATTCTCTCAGCGAGGCGGTCTGTGCGGCGCATGTGCATAATTTGTTCAGGCGCGGGGTGCTGAGCGAGTTGGAAGCCGGCCTAATCCTCACCGCGTGCAGCGAACGCACACTCAGTGTTTTGCCGCTGAGCCTGCGTGATTCTTTGCGGGCGAATACTTTCAAACAAATGGCGGCGGCACTGCCCGGCTGATTAACAATGATATGGTTAAGGAGAAAAACAATGAAGTGCCAAATCTGCGGAGTACGGGAAGCGACGACGCACATAAAGCAGAACATCAACGGAGAAATCAGTGAGCAGCACCTCTGTGCCCGCTGTGCCATGGACGCCGACGCCGGATTCTCTCTGCCGGATGTCTTTCAGAGTCTATTCGGTGTATTCCCGCAAAATTTGCCGTCCGCCCAGGAACGCCGCCGCTGCCCAAAATGCGGGCTTAGCTTTGCGGAGATTGCGAAAATCGGCAAGGTTGGCTGTGCGGATTGCTACCGTACATTTTATGAGCAGCTTGCGCCGACTATACAGCGTATCCACGGCCGTGTTCTGCATACAGAGGTACAGCCCGCGCCCGTCCTCGCTGAGGAAACCCGCGATGAGAAAATCACCAAGCGCAAAGCGGAGCTTCAGGAACAAATACAGGCGCAGAACTTTGAACGCGCCGCCGAGCTTCGCGACGAAATCCGCGTGCTAGAAGGAGGAGATGGGCAATGACGGGGAAACCATGGTATCTGCAAAGTGGCGATGAGGGCGAAATAGTCCTGAGCACCCGCGTGCGCCTTGCGCGCAATCTGGAAGAATACCCCTTTCCGCTGCGGCTGGATGCCGCAGGCTGCCGCCGCGTATGCGAAGCGGTAAGCGAAGCGCTTGCGGACGATGAGTGTTTCCGCATGGTCAATATGGAGGAGCTTAGCCCCGCAATGGCGGGCTCTCTTGCCGAGAAGCACCTTGTCAGCCCGGAATTTGCCGCCGAGCGTGCCAACCGCGCCTTGCTGCTCTCCAAGGACGAGAGCGTGAGCATAATGCTGTGTGAGGAAGACCACATCCGTCTGCAGGTGCTTCACTCCGGGCTTGCCCTGCGAGAGGCTCTTGACGCCGCACAAAAAATTGAGGGCAAACTGAGCGGGAAGCTTGAGTTTGCGCGTGACGAGCGCATAGGCTACCTGACGCAGTGCCCAAGCAATTTGGGGACCGCAATGCGGGCGTCAGTCATGCTGCACCTGCCCGCGCTTACAAGAATGCGGCAAATTCCGCGCCTTGCGCAGACTGTCGCCAAGCTGGGATTGACTATCCGCGGCGCGTTCGGTGAGGGCAGCACTCCTGCGGGGGATTTCTACCAGCTGAGCAACCAAATCACCTTGGGCATAACGTCTGACGCGGCGATTGAGAACCTTGGAGCCATAGCCAAACAGCTCATCGCTCAGGAGCGCGCGTCGCAAAAAAGCCTGTGCGAGGATATTGCCACGCGGGACGCGGTTTTCCGCGCCTTGGGTATCCTGCAAAACGCGCGGATTCTTGGCAGCCGTGAGTTCCTGCAAGCGCTCTCGCTTGTGCGTATGGGCGCGGCGCAGGGCCTGATCACCGTGCCGATGCAGACACTGAACGAGCAGCTGATTGCGCTGTTGCCCGCCACGCTGAACGCGGCAAACGCCGGCAAGCTTTCGCCGGAGGAGCGCGACGTTTTGCGTGCGGAGAAAGCCCGCGAGGCATTCGCCGATGTATAGCGGCAGCCCGCGCGTCTGAAATCAAACAACCCCCGGCCGCTTCGCGCCATCCCTCCACGGATTACAAAAACTCAAATCAAGGAGTATATTATGTACCAATTCCAAGGCTATAACCCAAAAGCAAACGCCGCCATGAACGCCGCCATTGAGTCTGCGGAGGAGATGGGGCACACCTACATCGGCTCAGAGCACCTTATGCTTGGGTTGCTGCGCGTGGGCGACACACTCGCCTACACCGCCTTAACAGAAAAGGGCTTAAGCGCCCGCGACGTTGCGGAGTTCATCCGCGAGAACGTTGGCGTGGGTTCGCCCACAGTGCTCAAGCCCGTGCACTTCACTGCCCGCTGCAAGCACATTATTGAGGATTCGCGGCGTGAATCACAGCGGCGCGCTCAGCCGCTCACCGGTCCTGAGCATATACTCATCTCGCTTATGCAGGAGGGCGGCGGCGCTGCCGCGGCAATCCTCGGGCACATGAATATCACTCCGCAGGAGATACTTGACCAACTGGCGGGGGCCGTCGGCGGTATTGGCGACACAATGGAATCCGGTGTGCGCGGCGGACGGCGCGGCGGCAAGCGCGGCAAGGTCAGCGACACGCCGACGCTGGAGAAATTCGGGCGCGACCTTACCGCCCTTGCGCAGGACGGCAAAATAGACCCCGTCATTGGGCGGCAGGAGGAGATTGAGCGCGTTGTGCAAATCCTCAGTCGCCGCACCAAGAACAACCCTTGCCTTATCGGCGAGCCGGGCGTGGGCAAAACGGCCATTGCGGAGGGGCTTGCGCTCAAGATTGCGTCGGGCGAGGTGCCGGAGATGGTGCGCGGCAAACGGGTGATTTCGCTGGACTTGACGAGCATGGTCGCCGGCACAAAATACCGCGGTGATTTTGAGGAGCGTATTCAGTCCGCAATCGAGGAGGTCGTCAAGTCGGACGACGTGATACTCTTCCTTGACGAGCTGCACACAATCATCGGCGCGGGCGCGGCGGAGGGAACCACTGACGCGGCAAACATCCTAAAGCCCAGCCTAAGCAGAGGAGAGCTGCAGCTTATCGGTGCAACTACGCTGGACGAATACCGCAAATATATTGAGAAAGACGCGGCACTTGAACGCCGCTTCCAGCCCGTAATTGTGGAGGAGCCGAGCGAGGACGAGGCGGTGCTTATTCTGCAAGGGCTGCGCGATAAATACGAGGCGCACCACAAGGTGACCATCACATCCGCTGCGATTGCCGCGGCGGTTAAGCTCTCCGCGCGGTATATCGGCGACCGTTATCTGCCGGATAAGGCGATTGACCTTGTTGACGAGGCTTGCTCCCGCGTGCGCTTGCAGGCGTTCACACCTCCGCCGGACATGAAGGAATTGGAGGACGGCGTGGAGGCGCTTGAGGAGGAAAAAGCGGCGGCGGTCAACGCGCAGGAATTTGAACGCGCGGCGCAAATCCGCAACAAGCAGGAGGAGCTGAAGGAGCAGCTGGAAACCGCCCGCGGGCGCTGGCAGCAGGAAGCGAGCCAGACCAAGCTTGTGGTCACGGAATCCGACATAGCGCAGATTGTTTCGTCGTGGACGAAAATCCCCGTTGTGCAGCTGACGCAGGAGGAGAGCGAACGCCTGCTGCACATGGAGGAAGAGCTGCACCGCCGCATAGTCGGTCAGAACGAGGCGGTGTCGGCAGTGTCGCGGGCAATCCGCCGCGGACGTGTTGGGCTCAAGGACCCCAAGCGCCCAACGGGCTCGTTCATCTTTCTGGGCCCCACGGGCGTTGGCAAAACGGAGCTGTGCAAAACGCTTGCCGTCAGCTTGTTTGGGGACGAAGCCGCCCTTGTTCGCCTTGACATGAGCGAATATATGGAGAAGCACACAGTGTCACGGCTTATCGGCTCACCGCCGGGCTATGTGGGATACGACGAGGGCGGTCAGCTGACGGAGCAGGTGCGCCGCCGACCGTATAGCGTCCTGCTGTTTGACGAGGTTGAGAAAGCGCACCCGGATGTCTTCAACATTCTGCTGCAAATCCTTGAGGACGGTATCCTCACGGACGCGCAGGGGCGGCGTGTGGATTTCAAAAACTGCATAATCATCATGACGTCGAACATCGGCGCGTCAAAAATCACCACAAAAAGCCATGGCTTGGGCTTTTCCTCCGCGGAAGCCGGCAGCGCAATGCCGTATGAGAAAATACAGGAATCGGTGATGGAGGAGCTGAAAAAAGCCTTCAAGCCCGAATTCCTCAACCGTGTGGACGAGATAATCGTTTTTCACCAGCTTAACAGTGAGGATATCCGCAAGATTGCCGGGCGTATGCTGGAAACGCTTTCGGCGCGCATCCGCGAGCTTGGCGTGATTGTGGACTTTGACAAACAGACGGCGGCGAAAATCTCCGACGCGGGCTTCGATCCTGTATATGGCGCAAGACCGCTGCGCCGCGCAATCCAGCATGAGCTTGAGGACCGCCTGAGCGAGCAGATGCTGGAGGGCAAGCTGATGGCGGAAAAAAGCTATGTCTGCACCGTGCGGGACGGGGAGTTTGTGTTTGTGGAGAACGTTGACTCAGGCGGGCATTGAACTGTAACCAATTGACATCATCAGCCGTTAGTGATACAATAGCAATGGTATAAAAATATATAAAGGATTGGTGGGTATGAAGAAAGCACTTGCGCTGCTGACGGCTTGCCTGTTGATTTTATTGGCAGGCTGCGCACTGTTTGACGGAGGCACTGACGGAACTGCCGCGCCAACCGGGTCAACACCAACGGCAATTTTCAAGTCAGATGAAGCAATACCCAAAATCGACGGCAGCACCGCGCTTATTCCCTTTGCGCAGGAGCTTCTCAAGCGCACGGCAAGTTACAGCACCGATGCGGCAACCTCCGTCACGGACGCGTTCACCCGCACCGTTGGCGCGTATTATAATCTCGCCTATGCCGACACGAGCAGTGAGGATTATCAGTCCACAATCCTGCTGGTATATGAAAAGCCCGAAAGCGCGGAATATGAAACGCCGCTGGAGTTCTACCCAATCGGCGTGGACGCGCTGGTCTTCCTGGCGAACGCCAAAAATCCCCTGGAGAACCTGAAAACGCAGGAGATTCAGGACATCTACACGGGCAAAATCACCAATTGGAGCAAGCTTGGCGGGAAGGATAAGGAAATCGTCGCGTTTCAGCGCAATCAGGGCAGCGGTTCCCAAAACCTGATGGAGAAGCTCGTCATGAAAGGCGCGGCAATGGCGGAGGCTCCCTCGCAGTTGGTGCCGGCGGCAATGGCGGGGCTGGTTGACGGGCTGGCGTCATATGATAATTCTGCCGATGCGCTGGGATACAGCGTCTATTATTACGCCAAAAATATGTACGCCCTGCCGGATCTGAAGTTCCTCTCCGTTGACGGAGTCGCGCCCGCAAATGACACAATCTCATCGGGGCAATACCCGCTGACAAACGACTTCTACGCCGTAATCCGTAAGGATGAACCAAAAAACAGTCCCGCGCGGAAGCTGTTGGCATGGATTAAGTCCGATGCCGGTAAAGAGTGCCTGACGGACACGGGGTATGTTGCAAAGTGAAAATTCTCATCATCAACGGACCGAATTTGAACCTGTTGGGCTTGCGGGAACCGGAAATATATGGTAAACAGAGCTACGCCGATTTGTGCGCGTATTGCCAAAGTGTCTGCGACGGTTTATCCGTGGGCTGTGAAATCTTCCAGAGCAACCACGAGGGCGCAATTGTTGATAAAATCCAGGAGGCGTATGGGTGCTTTGACGGCATCGTAATAAATCCGGCGGCATATACTCACACCGGCGTGGCGATTTTGGACGCGCTGAAAGCTGTAGCAATACCCGCGACAGAGGTTCACCTCTCTGCAGTCAGTGAGCGTGAGGCGTTTCGCCGGGTGTCGTATGCCGGCATGGCGTGCAAAAAAGCCTTTACCGGACTGGGCTTTGAGGGCTATAGGCTTGCGGTGGAATATTTAGTCGGGCGGAGTAAATAGTGTGAAAAATACGCAAGTTAAGGCGCGGGATACAGAGCCCGGGATTTCATCGCGTGTTGGTGCGCGATCGCTCTTGGGCATGGCCCGCGGCACGGTTTTGGCAGCGATTTTGGCGGCGGGGCGCGGGGAGCGTGTGGGCGCGGCGATGCCAAAGCAATACCTGCCGTTGGGCGGCGTGCCCATGCTGCGCCGCGCGGCGGATGCTTTTTTGCTGCACCGCGATATTGACCGCGTGGCGGTGTTTTGCCCGCCGGATTGGCTTGAGCAAACACAATCGCTCTTTGCGGACACGCCTGCGGAGGTTCTGATTGGCGGCGAAACCCGCACCGCCACCCTTGCGCTGGTGATCGATTATGCACAAGCGCTTTTCGGCGATGACGCAGACGGCATTTTGCTGACTCATGACGGCGCGCGTCCGTTCGTCAGTGCCAAGATTATCACGGAAAACATTGCAGCCGCGCGGGTTCACGATGCCTGCGGGACTTACCTTGCGTGCGCAGACAGCTTGGTGCGCGGCACGGACGGCTTTGTAAACGCAGCGATTTCGCGCGAGAATATCTATCGCGCACAAACGCCGCAAACCTTCCGCGCGTGTGAGCTTGCGCATCATTTTGCAGCATTGACGGACGCACAAAAAAGCACACTCACGGATGCCTGCGGCGTGTTTACTCTGGTCGGCGAGCCGATTTTTATGGTGCCGGGCGAGCCGGCAAACTTCAAAATCACCACAGCGGCGGATCTGCACATGGCGGAAAAAATCGCGGCAGGCGGTACATAGGAGACTTATCAGAGCGCCAGCTTTTCCAGTGCGTCCTGTATTTGCAGCGCGCATTCTTTGTATGCTTCCAGATCCTCGCCGTAAGGGTCGTCAATGCCGCTGCCTAGCAGCATCACACGTTTGTGCGGATAATGAACCCGCAAAACTTGCTCGTGATAATCGCCCATCGCAATAATAACGTCTGCCCGCTCCGCAATTTCCGGTGTGAGTCTGCGTGAGCGGTGCGCGGATATGTCCGCTCCAAGTGCGTGTGCTGCCGCGATGGCGTGCTCCGAAGCGGGCAAGCCGTCAGTCGCCAGCAAACCCGCGCTGCGGCTGATTACGTCCGGGCGCAAATACTCAAACAGCCCCGCCGCCATTGGACTGCGGCAGGTGTTTCCAGTGCATACAAATAAAACTTGCATATTTACCACAAAAGCAAACAGAGCCGCCAAGCCGTGACGGCTCCTGACAGATGGTGCTTATTTCACCACGAATACTTCGGCGATTTTTTGAAGCAGACTGCCCCAGAGACCGTCGAGATTAAGCGCGGACCAATCGTAGTCTGTTGTTGATCCGAATTTAGCGAACCACTCTTGGAATGCGTTATACAGGTCTTGAATGATTGTCATTGAATTTGCCTCCTTTCTGCAAAAATGTTGGAGGGACTGCGCCCTCCCAACACTTGTTGTCAAGAAGCGTCGCAATGATATATTAGCACAAACGGAGCGGTTTATTGTTCCAAATTAGAAATAAGGGCTATAGTTGGTCATATATTTTTTACAGCCGATTCACACACGCTCCGCTGAGCCCATAAACTGCTATGTAATCTTGTTGGCGGGGGCGATGGTATGTGCGGAATTGCCGGGCTTATTTCCTATGAACGGGCGCCGGAGACGGGCGTCTTGCTGGGAATGCGCAATGCCCTGCTGCACCGCGGACCCGACCGGCAGGGGCTATACATGGACGAACAGGCCGGGCTTGCGCACACGCGCCTCAGCGTGGTTGACCTTGAGCACGGCGGACAGCCAATGTACCTGCGCCGCAGCGACGAGGAATACGTGCTGATATATAACGGCGAGCTCTACAACACCGAGGAGCTGCGCCGCGAGCTGTTGTCGGCGGGCTTCCGCTTTGAGGGGTACAGCGACACAGAGGTGCTTTTGGCGGCATACGCGCATTGGCAGAGCGATTGCCTGCAAAGACTAAACGGGATTTTTGCGTTTGCCGTTTGGGAGAAACACCGAAAGCGCTTATTTTTGGCGCGGGATAGGATTGGTGTAAAGCCTCTTTACTTTACGGCCAAGGACGGCACATTGATATTTGCGTCCGAACTCAAAGCTGTGCTGAGCGTCCCGGGTGTGACGGCGAAGTTGGACACTGACGGCATTGCGGAGCTGGCGCTGCTAAGTCCCGGACGCACACCCGGCAAGGCTCTGCTGCGCGGCATGGAGGAGCTCAAGCCCGCAGAGTGCGCGTATTTTTCGCGCGATGATGGTCTGCAAAAGCGCAGTTATTGGAAACTGCGTGCCGCCGAGCACCATGAAGACGCCGCCGAAACCGCGGCGCACGTGCGTTATATGCTAAAGGACGCTATTGAGCGGCAGCTGGTAAGCGATGTGCCGGTGGGTACGCTGCTCTCCGGCGGACTGGATTCCAGCATAATTTCCAGCGTTGCGGATATCTATTTCACCGCGCAGGGCAAGCAGCTAAAGACGTTCTCGGTGACTTACAAGGATCAGGCAAAGTATTTTAAAACCACAAAATTTCAACCAAACGGCGACGACGAATACATTGCGCGAATGAACCGCTATCTTGGTGCGGAGCACTTTGACGTGGTGTTGGATACCGCGGATTTGGCGCAGGCGCTAAACGCCGCATTGGAGGCGCGGGATCTGCCCGGCATGGCGGATGTGGATAGCTCCTTGCTGCTGTTTTGCAGGCAGATTAAGGATGAGGTCACCGTGGCGCTGAGCGGAGAGTGTGCCGATGAGCTTTTTGGCGGATACCCATGGTACCGTGACGAAACAATCCGCTCCCGCGCGGGCTTGCCGTGGGCGCAGAGCACGGACTACCGATTCAGCTTTCTGCGCCCGGAGTGGCGCGAGAAAATCGACCCGCAGGCTGTGGTGATGGAGCAATACAACGCAGTTCTGCGTGATACCGATATCATGCCGGATTCCTCCGCCGAGCAAAAACGGATACAGGAAATGGTGCGCTTAAACACCGATCTCTTTATGCAGACGCTGCTCTCGCGCAAGGATGCCATGAGCATGGCGTGCGCGTTGGAGGTACGCGTCCCGTTTTGCGATTATCGCCTGGCCGAGTACCTCTACAACGTCCCCTGGAAGATTAAGGAGCTTGACGGGCGGGAGAAAGGTCTGCTGCGCGCGGCGATGACGGATTTCCTCCCGCACGAGGTGCTCTGCCGCAAAAAATCGCCCTACCCCAAGACACACAACCCGGCGTATCTTGAGGCGGTGCGCGGTCTTTTGTATGACATTCTTGACGATGCCAAGCCGCCGCTGCTTGCCATATTTGATCGTGCGGCTCTGGAGAAATTGCTCCGTGACGCGGGGCGCGCGCAGCCGTGGTATGGTCAGCTGATGACTACGCCGCAGACCATCGCGTGGTTTGTGCAGGTGAATCATTGGCTTAAAAAATACCGCGTTGATTTTGCTTAAACGGCTTGCGTGCGCGAGTCTGAAAGCTGCAATCACTCAAGAAAACCCTTTAGGCGCTTGGAGCGCGTGGGGTGGCGCAGCTTGCGCAGGGCCTTAGCCTCAATCTGGCGGATTCGCTCACGGGTGACGGCGAACTCCAGCCCAACTTCTTCCAGCGTGTGCGGCGTGCCGTCCGTCAAGCCAAATCTCATGGCAAGCACCTTTGCCTCACGCGGGGTGAGCGTGTGCAGCACGTCCGCAAGCTGTTCCTTCAGCAGCAGGGCGCTGGCGGCGTCAATCGGCGCGGTTGCGTCGGCGTCCGGGATGAAGTCGCCCAAGTGGCTGTCCTCCTCCTCACCGATTGGAGTTTCCAGCGATACGGGTTCCAGCGCCACGCGCATAATCTCGCGGACCTTGTCTACGGGCATCTCAATCTCGCGGGCGACTTCCTCAGGGCTTGGGTCGCGCCCGTTGCGGTGCAGCAAAATGCTGTTGGCTTTTTTGATTCGGTTGATTGTTTCCACCATGTGCACCGGGATTCTTATTGTCCGCGCCTGGTCGGCAATAGCGCGGGTTATCGCTTGACGAATCCACCACGTGGCGTATGTTGAGAACTTGAAGCCCTTGTCAACGTCGAATTTGTCAACAGCCTTAATCAGCCCCAGGTTGCCCTCCTGAATCAGGTCAAGGAACTGCATTCCACGCCCAACATAGCGCTTGGCAATGCTGACCACAAGGCGCAGATTAGCCTCGGCAAGGCGCTTTTTTGCTGTCATATCGTTTTCCTTCAGGCGCTTGGCAAGCTCTAATTCCTCCTCCTGCAGCAGCAGCGGAATGCCGCCGATTTCCTTCAGATATGCCTTGACAGGGTCGTCGACGACGACTGCCGCCTCCTCCGCGCTTACCTCGCCGTCGTTGGTTTTGCTCTCGCCGCCAAATGCCAGCGCATCCAGAGCCATCGCCTCAGGGTCGTCGATAATCTCAATGCCGTGCCCCTCAAAGACCTCGTAGAGCTTGTCCAGCTGATCGATATCCAGGTCGGATTCCAGCATAACCTCGTCAATCTCGATTGTGGAAAGATGTCCCTGCGCCGCGCCTTTTTTGAGCAGCAGCTGAACATATTGGTTGCCCGCAAAAATGTTTGACGAGGACACAGACTCCGCCGCAATCGCCGCGTCCGCAGCCCGGGCCAGCTCTTCCGCCGTGGGCTCCGGAATGTCCGCAGGCTCGTCGTTCGGCAGGATAATGACGTCCTTGAGCTCTTCGGCTGAGTCCGAGATTTCCTCGATTTCGGGTTTGTTTTTCTTTGCCATGGTTGTTTCCTCACTTTTATTTGGAATTTATTTACAGGGATTCAGTCAATTGGACGGACGCCGGCTATGTCCCTTTTCCTGTAATCAGCTTGAGCCATTCGTCGTCCGAAAGCGCCGTGATATCGTCCGGCGGTTTATCGCGTGCGCAGTGCAGCACCTCCAGACAGTCACGGCACTCCTTCAGGGAAGCGCCCACGCCCTTGCGCTGCATGGCAAGCTGAGTGAACAGCGCCATTTCGTCCGGCGCCGCCTCCTGCTCAAAGAATGCGGGTTCAACCTCCGCACCTGCCGCCAGCCGTGCGATAAGCAGCTCGGCGGCGCGCCGGCAGTCCGCTGAGGGGAAAAGCTCCGGCGGCAATTCGTCCGCAAGCTTGGCGTAGAGCTCCGGCGCGCTCATCAGCGATGCGAGGAGCGTTTCCTCCGCCCGCCGCTGTTGGACGGGCACCGCGCCCTCTCTGCCATAAATTGGAGCCAGGTTTGTTGGCAGAAATCCCTGCTGCTTTTTCTCACCCTGCCGTCTTATGATACCCCGGCGGCGCTCGGTTTCATGCGTGATTGCCTCGCGGTTGACGCCAAGTTCCTCCGCCAGCCGCCCGGCGTAGATATCCAGCGTGGTTTCGCGGAGCCTCATTCCCGCCATGATTTCGCACGCCCGCGCAAGAAAACCGCGCTTGCCGTCGTCCGTGCCAAG
>JAITOD010000081.1 GCA_031290105.1 Oscillospiraceae bacterium | reverse complement strand
CCGTCTGTTCCCCGCCGTAAGATAACCTGCGGGGTAACGGCGGCTCTCGCTTCCGTATTTTAAGCCCCGCGCAAAATTCGTGTTGATTTTTTGTGACAGCCACTAGCATTTTCGCGCGGAATGTGTTATAATGTCCCCTTGATTTGTGTCACAAAACAAAACACAGAAAAAACGAGGGGAATCACATGAGCTTTGTCAGCAAAAAAGAACTTGAAACTAACCTTTGGGAACTGGAAATTGCCGTCCCCGCCGAGGATTTTTCCAAAGCGACAAGTCAAGCGTATATCAAACAGCGCGGGCGTATTAACGTTCCGGGCTTCCGCAAGGGCAAAGCGCCGCGCCCAATTATCGAGAAGCTCTACGGCAAAGAAATATTCTATGAGGATGCGCTGGACAGTCTGCTTTCCAACTTGCTGAAAGACGCTTACGCCGAGAGCGAATTGGATGTAATCGCGCAGCCGTTTGATCTGGACGCCAACACTGACGCCGCGCCGGAAAACGTCACCGTTACGGTGAAGGTCTGGACAAAACCTGTCGTCACCATTGCAAAATATGAAGGGCTTGAAGCGGAGAAGGAAGAAGTCTCCGTAGAAGACACAGACGCGGACGCGGAGATTGAACGCCGTCGCGAACGCAATGCCCGCGTGATTTCCTCCGAGAACGCCGCTGTTGAGGGCGACATTGCCGTCATCGACTTCGAGGGCTTCCTTGAGGGCATACCCTTTGAGGGCGGCAGTGCGGAAAAACACGAACTCACGCTTGGCGCGGGGCAGTTTATCCCCGGCTTCGAGGAGCAGATAATCGGTCACGGCGCGGGCGAGCACATTGACGTGAACGTTAGCTTCCCGGAGGAATATCACGCTGAAGAGCTGGCGGGCAAACCCGTGGTGTTCAAGGTGTTTATCCACGAGCTGAAGCACAAGGAACTGCCCGAGCTGGACGACGAATTCGCCAAGGATTTGGGCGACTACGATACGCTTGCGCAGCTGCGCGATGGTGTGCGCGCAGAACTTCTGGAGCAGCGCCAGAACCATGCCGATGAGCACTTTGAGAGCAACGTGCTTGAGGCGCTGATTGACGCGGTGGAGGGCGAAATCCCGCCGCCAATGGTGGAGCAACAGGCCAAGGAGCAGGTGAAATCCATGGCGGAGAATTTGCAGCGCCAAAACTTGCAGCTGGAGGTTTATCTGCAATATATCGGGCAAACACCGGAGGAATTTGAGCAGTCGCAATACCCGGCGGCCGAACGCCGTGTGCGCCTGGAGCTGGCGCTGGAGAAAATCGTGGAGCTGGAGGCGTTTGAGGTCACGGCAGAGGAACTGGAAGCGGAATACGCCAAAATCGCCGAGCAATACGGCATTGACGCGGAGCGCGTGCAGAAAATCATCCCGGAGGAGGACCTGAAGTCCTCACTCAAGCGCGAAAAAGCGATTAACCTTGTTAAGGACAGCGCCGTCGCCGTGCCGGTCAAAGCTCACACAGAAGATGAGGAAAACGGCGAAGACGCTGAATAACCATTCCGCACAAATACAATACTCTATTATAGAGTACAGGAGGTAACAACCATGGCACTGGTCCCATACGTAATCGAACAAACCAACCGGGGCGAACGCTCTTACGACATCTTTTCCCGCCTGCTCAACGACCGCATCGTCATGCTTAGCGACGAAGTCAACGACACCACGGCGAGCCTTGTTGTGGCGCAAATGCTCTTCCTGGAGAGCCAGGACCCCGACAAGGACATTCACCTTTATATCAACAGCCCCGGCGGCAGCGTCTCCTCCGGCTTTGCCATCTACGACACCATGCAGTACCTTAAATGCGATGTTTCCACAATCTGTATGGGTATGGCGGCGAGCATGGGCGCGTTCTTGCTTTCCAGCGGAGCGAAGGGTAAGCGCTTCACTCTACCAAATGCGGAAATTATGATCCACCAGCCCTCCGGCGGCACACAGGGTCAGGCTACGGAGATTGAGATTGCCGCCAAGCATATCCTGCGCACCCGCGAGCGCCTGAACAAAATCCTTGCGGCAAACACAGGCAAGCCGCTTGAGGAAATCGCCCGTGACACCGAGCGCGACAACTTCATGTCCGCCCAAGAGGCTGTGGAATACGGTCTTGTGGACGCAGTTATAACCAAACGCTAAATTCGGGAGGATACACCGTGGAACAAATCAACAACCCGCCAATCTATTGTTCATTCTGCGGCAAGCGGCAAGACCACGTGCTGCAGATGTTCCGCGGGACCAGCGGCTTTATCTGCGACGAGTGCGTGGAGAACTGCTGGCGTTTGCTGGACGCGGACGCGGACGATAACCGCCGTTTGCCCACCGCGCAGGACGCGACCTACCTCATGCGCCCGCAAGAGATGAAAAAACGCCTTGACGACTACGTCATTGGGCAGGATACCGCAAAAATTGCCCTGTGCGTGGCAGTATATAACCAATATAAGCGCATGCTCCTGCGCCCCAAGGGCAAGGACCAGGTGGAGCTGCAAAAGAGCAATATCCTCCTGCTGGGGCCCACGGGTACGGGCAAGACTATGCTTGCGCAGACCCTTGCGCGGATCCTAAACGTACCGTTTGCCATTGCGGACGCAACCACCTTGACCGAAGCCGGTTACGTTGGCGAGGATGTGGAAAACATTCTGCTGCGGCTGATTCAGGCGGCGGAATATGACGTTGAGCGCGCCCAGCATGGCATAATCTATGTGGACGAAATCGACAAAATAGCCCGCAAGAGCGAAAATCCCTCCATCACCCGCGACGTCAGCGGAGAGGGAGTCCAGCAGGCGCTGCTTAAAATCATTGAGGGCACGGTGGCAAACGTCCCGCCCGGCGGCGGCAGAAAGCACCCGCAGCAGGAGTTTGTGCAGATTGACACAACGGATATCCTGTTCATCTGCGGCGGCGCGTTCGACGGCTTGGAGCAAATCGTTGAGCGGCGCGTGGGCGGCAGCGCTTTGGGCTTTGGCGCCGATGTTCGC
>JAITOD010000066.1 GCA_031290105.1 Oscillospiraceae bacterium | reverse complement strand
TTTGTCGAGAGGAGGGCAGTATGGCTGATTCGAATTATGAACATTTGCTTGCGGAGCTTGCCGCATTGCGCTCCGAAAATGAGCGTCTGAAGGCAGGGCTTTCGGGCAGTTTTTCAACGGAAGAGCTTACGCAGGAGCAAGCTCTCCCCGCGTCTGACGCACTTTCCGCCGCTCCGTGTGAGCAAGACCCCGCGCCCGGCGGCGGAATCACGCAAAAAAGCTCTGTGATGGAGAAAGTTGCCCTGTTTATGGAGCTTTTTCACGGGCGCGAGGACGTTTACGCCAAGCATTGGCACAGCGAAAAAAGGGGCACGAGCGGTTATTCGCCCGTGTGTTTGAACGAGTGGTCACCGGGCGTGTGTGACAAAAAACGTTACAAATGCGCCGTTTGTCCACACAGGCGTTTCGCCCCGCCGGACAGTTCTGCGGTGTTTCGTCACCTGAGCGGCAAAAGCCGGACCGGTGCGGATATTATGGCACTTTACCCATTGACGGCAGACGAAAACTGTCACTTCCTAGCCATCGAATTTGGTGACGAAAGTTGGCGCGATGATGTGACAGCATTCCGCGCAGTGTGCACAGATTTTACGCTGTTTCCCGCCGTAGAACGGGTAAATGCAAACAGCGCGCACGTGTGGTTCTTTTTTGCGGAAAAAATCCGGGCAGTGCTTGCGCGCAGATTCGGAAACGCGCTGTTGACGGCCGCGATGAACCGCCGCCACGAAATTCCATTCGGCGTGTATGACCGCTTGTTCCCAAATTCAGACGCAGCACCGCGCGGCTATTTCGGCAGCCCAATACCATTGCCGCTTCAAGGTCGGGCGCGAAAATCCGGGGACGGCGTTTTTGTTGATGATAATCACGCGCAATGCGCCGACCAGTGGCATTTCTTATCACAAATAAAAAAGCTTGACATTTCTCATATTGACAATGTAATTCGTCAGCTTAGCGGCAATACAGAGCTTGGCGAATTGGCTGCGTATGAAGATGACGACGAGCGGGAGCCTTGGAAGCTCGCCTCTCGGCAAGAGCCGCTTTCGTCTATGGATTTTCTGGAAAATGTCAACATTGTCAAGGCAAATATGCTGCACATTTGCAAAGACGGCATATCACAGACTGCGCTGAATCGTTTGCGGCGGCTGGGCGCGTTCCGCAATCCGGAATACGCCAAAGCTGAGCGGATGCGCCTGCCGGCACGGGATTTTCCGCGAATTATTGACTGCACGCGTGAGGGGCAGGAATATCTGAGTCTGCCGCGCGGGTGCGAGGAGGGGCTGCAGGCGTTGCTTGACAGCGCCGGCGTTCAAATAAATATTGACGATAAGCGCAATTTCGGCGCGAAAATTCACGTTGATTTTAACGGCGAATTGCGCCCTGAACAGCTTCCCGCAGCAAAGGCAATCTTGCGCCACGAAATCGGCGTACTCTCGGCTACAACAGCGTTTGGCAAGACTGTGTTGGGCGCATATATGATTGCGCAACGGAAAGTAAACACATTAATTTTGGTGCACACAACGGCACTTTTGCAACAGTGGAAAAAAGCACTTGAACAATTCTTGACAATACGCGAAATTTTGCCGGATGAGCTTGACAAACGCGGGCGTAAAAAAGCCGTATCAACAATTGGTCGCTTGGGCGCCGGCAAAAATGAATTGCGCGGAATTGTTGATATTGCTATCATACAATCACTTGTCAGCGGAGATGAGGTGCGCGATTTGGTGCAAAATTACGGCCTTGTCATTGTTGATGAATGTCACCATGTTTCCGCAGTAAGCTTTGAAAAAATACTGCGCAAGGTCAATGCAAAATATATTTACGGTTTAACTGCCACACCAATGCGTCAAGACGGGCTTCAGCCGATAATTTTTATGCAATGCGGAGCAATTCGGTACCGCGTGAACCCCAATGAACAGGCTGCAAAATTAGGCTTTGCGCGTTTTGTTGTGCCGCGTTTTACGTCGTTTTCTCCGCCGCCAAATTTCGACGGAAAAGACTTGACGATTTCTTCGCTTTATTCACAAATTGCGGAAGATACGGCGCGTAATGCTCTGATTGTCAAGGATGTTAAATATACCTTAAAAAAGGGTAGGACGCCACTTGTATTGACAAAACTTATATCGCAAGTTAATGCCTTGACAGCAGAACTTGACTGCCTTTGTCCGCATGTTATTTCGTTAACAGGCAAGGCAACTGCCAAAGAAAAACGCGCTGCCATGGAGCGGCTGAAATCCATACCGGAAGGCGAGCAGCTTGTTATTGTTGCAACGGGACAATTTGTGGGCGAGGGTTTTGACGAGCCGCGGCTGGACACGCTTTTTCTTGCCTCACCGATATCATGGCATGGCACGCTGCAGCAGTATGCGGGGCGGCTTCACCGCACATATCCCGGCAAAGAAAGCGTGATAATATTCGACTATGCGGATATATCTGTCAGAATGTTTGAGGCGATGTTCCACAAGCGCATTAAGGGCTACAGCCAAATGGGGTACCGCGCCGCAATGCCGGGCAGTGCACCTGAAAAGCAAGGCAGCATCTTCAACAGTGCGGAATATCGGCCGCTGTTTACGCGGGACATCTACGACGCGAAACGTGAGATTGTGTTCACTGCACCGAAAATTAATCGAAATCAAGTGGAATCAATGCTTAAAATATTGTCGTCCGCGCGCATAAACGGTGTGACGATTGCCATCATTACCAGCCCTGCCGCAAGCTATAAACCGGAGCAGCAGGAACTCGCCGCCGCACTGATTGCCTATCTGCGCGAGTGCGGAATCCACGTGCAGGAAAAGCCCCGCATACACCAAAACTGCGCCGTGATTGACCGCAAAATCGTGTGGTACGGAAACATGAATCTGCTGGGATATAACCATGCGGAAACAAGCATAATGCGCTTTGAAAATCCGGATGTCGCGGCGGAATTGCTCAAATAAATAACGCTCATATATCCTCTCAAATCAAAGTGTCAAGGTGTTTTATCGTGAATGCGTCAACACAAAAAACAACGCCCGGCTCAATCAAGAACCGGGTGTTGCTGTGTATCAGAATCAGCGCACGGCAACGAATGCCTGCTCCAAATCGGCAATGATGTCGTCAATATGCTCTGTGCCGATGGAGAGCCGCACGGTGTTGGGCTTAATGCCGCCGTCCAGAAGCTCCTCGGTGCTCAACTGGCTGTGAGTGGTGCTCGCCGGGTGGATAACCAAGCTCTTCACGTCAGCCACGTTCGCCAGCAGACTGAAAATCTCCAGACTCTCGGTGAACTTCTTCGCCGCATCTCCGCCGCCTTTAATTT
This sequence comes from Oscillospiraceae bacterium, assembly GCA_031290105.1. GTDB lineage: Bacteria > Bacillota > Clostridia > Oscillospirales > Acutalibacteraceae > WRKY01. Next base: position 38,437 of record JAITOD010000066.1, on the reverse strand, counting down.
CAAACGTGAAGATACTGCTGCCGCCGTTGGGGTAATATTTATTATAGATTTCATGATCCGGATGACTTGCAATTGCCGGATGATTGACCACCTCTACCTGCGGATGACCCTTGAGATATTCAACGACTTTCAGCGCGTTCTGAACGTGGCGTTCCACGCGCAGCGAGAGTGTCTCCAGCCCTTGCAGGAACAGGAACGAGTGGAACGGACTGAGCGCCGCGCCGGTATCGCGCAGAAGCGTGGTGCGGATTTTGATGATGTAGGCCACATTTCCCACAGCTTGAGTGAACACTACGCCGTGGTAGCTGGGGTTGGGCCGGCTCAGTCCGGGGAACTTATCGTTCTGCGCCCAATCGAACTTGCCGCCGTCGATAATCACGCCGCCAAGAGCAGTGCCGTGTCCGCCGATGAATTTGGTTGCGGAGTGCACCACAATATCCGCGCCGTGCTCAAGCGGACGGAAAAGGTAGGGCGTGGAGAAGGTGTTGTCAACAATCAGCGGAACGCCGTGGCGGTGGGCAACCTCGGCAATTGCTTCAATATTGGCGACGTCGCTGTTGGGGTTGCCAAGTGACTCCACGAAAAACGCCTTTGTGTTCGGCAGAACCGCCGCCTCAAATGCCGCCGCGTCGTCGTCAACAAAGGTTGTGGCAATGCCGAAATCGCGGAAGGTGTTGGCAAACAGGTTGTAGCTGCCGCCGTAAATTGTCTTTGCGGAAACAATATGGTCGCCCGCCGTGGCAATATTTTGCAGTGCGTAGCTGATTGCCGCCGCGCCGCTAGCCAGAGCCAGTGCCGCAACTCCGCCCTCAAGTGCGGCAATGCGCTGCTCAAACACGTCGGAGGTGGGGTTCATCAGGCGGGAGTAGATGTTGCCGGGTACGGTCAGCCCAAAACGCCCCGCCGCAGTTGCGGAATCCTTGAAGACATAGGACGTTGTGGCGTAGATGGGGACGGCGCGCGCGTCGGTTGCGCTGTCGGGGGTTTCCTGGCCCACGTGGAGCTGAAGGGTTTCGAATTTGTATTGCTTACTCATGATTTTCTCCCAATTTCTGTTAATTTTGTGCCGATTTAACGGCGATTCTTGCGGTGGAGTTCTGATACAAAACGGACTTTTGCACCGAGAACGCGGTTTTCCGTTCCTGCGGACTAAAGCACATTTGTCAGCGGGCAGAACCTGCCTCGAAGGTACTGCCCACACAACATCGGAAATCTAATTTCATGTTTATAACCTACCAAACTTATAGGATTAATGGTATTATATCTCAGCTAACACCAATTGTCAAGCCCCTTGGAAGAACTTTGTTTATATTGACGGCGAACTTGGGGTTACCAAATCGCTTTTTTGTCGATATCACCTAACGCAGCGGCGACGAAATCTTGGACGGACTGCGCACCAAGGTCGCCCTCGCTCCTTTTGCGGACGGAAACTGTGTCGCTCTCGCTCTCTTTGTCGCCAATCAGCAGCATATACGGCACTTTTTCAACCTGTGCTTCGCGGATTTTATAGCCGATTTTCTCACTGCGGCGGTCAATCTCCGCGCGCAGCCCCGCCTTGCGCAGCTGCAACAGCACGGACTCGGCGAACGCGTGGTTGCGGTCGGTAATCGGCAGCACGCGCACCTGCTCCGGCGCAAGCCACAGCGGCAGTGATCCGGCATATTTTTCCAGCAGCAACGCCATCGTGCGCTCATAGCAGCCAATGCTGGTGCGGTGAATAATATACGGCGTTTGGCGGCTGCCCTCCGCGTCGATATACGTCATGCCGAACTTTTCAGCCAGCATCATGTCAATCTGGATGGTGATTGCGGTGTCCTCTTTGCCGTAAACATTGCGCGTCTGAATATCCAGCTTGGGACCGTAGAACGCCGCCTCGCCCACTTCTTCTGTGTATTCCACACCCAAATTATCCAGGATTGCGCGCATGCGGTTCTCAGCAGCTTCCCACATTTCGGGTGTGCCCTCATATTTTTCGCGGTTGTTCGGGTCCCATTTGCTGAAGCGGAATGTCAGGTCGTCCAGCAGCCCCACATCGCTCATCACGCGGCGCATTAGCTCCAGGCAGGCGCGGAATTCGTCCTCCAGCTGCTCAGGCGTGAGGATGATGTGCCCCTCGCTGATTGTGAACTGCCGCAAGCGGATTAGCCCGTGCATTTCGCCGCTGGCCTCGTTGCGGAACAGCGTTGAGGTTTCGCCGTAGCGTATGGGCAAATCGCGGTAGGAATGCATACTATTCAGGTAGATTTGGTACTGGAACGGACAGGTCATGGGGCGCAGGGCAAAGACCTCCTCGCCCTTTTCCTCGTCGCCCAAAACGAACATGCCGTCCTTATAATGGTCCCAGTGACCGGAGATTTTGTAGAGGTCACTTTTGGCAAGATATGGCGTTTTTGTGCGGACATAGCCGTATTCGTCGTCCTCCAGATCCTCCACATAACGGCTGAGAACCTGAAAAAGCTTAGCCCCCTTGGGAGCCAAATGCGCCAGACCTTGCCCCACGGGTTCGCTCATGAGGAAATAGCCCAGCTGCCGTCCGATCACATTATGGTCGCGCTTTTTCGCTTCCTCCAGCGCGGCAAGGTGAGCCTCCAGTTCGTCGCGCTTGGGGAAAGCCGTGCCGTAGACGCGCCGGAGCATACGGTTCTTCGAGTCGCCGCGCCAATACGCGCCCGTGCAGGACGTGAGCGCAAACGCCTTGACCGCGCCGGTACGTAACAGGTGCGGACCCGCGCAGAGGTCAACAAATTCGCCCTGCTTATAAAAGCTGATGTCCTCGCCCTTGCCGGCGTGCTCCGCAATCAGCTCAAGCTTGTATGGCTCGTCAAGTCCGCCCATGAGGGTAAGCGCTTCATCTGATGGCAGCGTGAAGCGCTCAATCGGCAGGTTTTCCTTGACGATTTTCTTCATCACGCTCTCTATTTTGCGCAGATCTTCCTGTGCCAGCGGCGTGTCCGTGTCAAAATCATAGTAGAAGCCGCCGTCAATCGCGGGACCGATTGCAAGCTTTGCGGCGGGGTAAAGCCGCTTGACCGCCTGTGCCAAAATATGGCTTGCCGTGTGGCGGAAAGTCTTCTGCCCGTCCGCGTCCGCAAACGTGAGGATTGAGAGGGCGCAGTCGTGGTTCAGCGTGGTGCGAAGGTCTGCCAACTCGCCGTCAATATGCGCCGCACAGGCCGCCCGCGCCGGCCCGTCACTGATGGCCCGCGCGGCGTCAAGCACAGTAATACCCGCCTCAAACTGCCGAATTTCTCCGCCCTTGAGCGTTATGTTTATCTGCATAATGCTTCCTCCATATCAAAAGCCAAGCGGCGGACCGACAAACTCGGCGGCGGCATTCCAGTTGTTTTCGGGGTTGTCCTTGCTTTTTTTCTTGATGTTGCCGTTTTTGTCCCGTTCCTTGCCGTCGTCATCGTATTTTGGCAGATCAAAGCGCGGCCCCTTGTAGAAAATCTCCCAACGCACCGACTCCTTAGGCGCCTTGAACACACCGGACGTTGAGTCGGTAAACAGCGCGATACGCTGAATTTTGCCGTAAGTAATGTCAACCTCAATGCGTGATGTACCGTCAAAAACGCTGGACGTGCCGTGCTCCGCCTTGTATTTCTCCAAGTACTCCTTGCTCACGCCAAACACAAGGGTAAGCAACGCGCCCTGCTCTTTGGTCGCAGCCTTGGGGACAGAAAAATCCATGTCTATATCAGTTATGGTGCTCAGCTCGGCAAGCTGGGCACGCAGGGCATACGGCGCGAATGCGTCAGTGGTGAGAAAGTCTGTCAGCAGCTCGCTGCGCTTGAGGAGCTCGGTGTCTTTACTCCGCTCATATTTGGGCAGACCGGGCGTTTTGGTGCTGCGCCAATCAGAATATAGCAGCATGGGCTGCGTTTCGGTCTCTGCCAGATTGGACGAATTGCCGCAGAGCCAGCTCCACAGCTCCTTGCCTTTTTCTGTACCCTTAACCGAGAGCTTATAATTTTGGTACTCGCCGTCCTCATTAAGAACGGGCACCGAGGAGCTTTCCTCGGTAACAGCCCAGAGATTGACCTCGGTAGTACGCTGAAGCTTGCCGCTTGCTTTGTCGGCAAATTCGGTCTTGAGGTAGTTGTAAACCCCGGCGGTGTTGGATTTTTCCACAGCCGCGTGCAGACGCGCCGCCGCGTCCGCTTGATTGATGGTGTTGTTGCAGCCTGCCAGCACAAGCACAATAATCAGGCACAGCAACAGTGCCGGGTAGCGATATAGGCTTTTTTTCATGGTTTGACTCCCTGCGTGCGGTTTTTCTTATATTATACCGCCTGAGCGGTGGTTTTGTCAATTCTCGGCCGGCAATTCGGGATCAACGGAGCAGCGTGATGTTGGCGGTTCTCGTTTAAGCCGCAATAACAATCACGATGATGGCCGCAATCCTCCTCTTTGTTCCGCCTTCCTTAATATGCGCTTCCGTCTGCCGGTTGATTTGCTCTGTTTCCGTATGGAGAAAGCATTATGGGGCGGCCCAACAGCATTGTGAAAAGTGCCGTTATAAAGAAAAGGTCTGTTGTGATAATAAGTACCTTGCCGCGCGCAGGGCTTGCAAAATCCCGCGCGTTGTGCTATAATATCAAAGCGTGTTTACGGAGCGCCATCATGGCCCGATGGTCAAGCGGTTAAGACACCGCACTTTCACGGCGGTAACACGGGTTCGATTCCCGTTCGGGTCACCAGAGAAAATAATGAATGTGAAAAAGTAAAGAATTTACTCCCTCCGGAACATACAGGAAAACCGGGGGGAGAGCATCCGGGGGTGACTTAGCCGTATCAGCAAAGGCGGTTGGGTTCGCTGGTCTGCGTGTATAATGAAGTGATGACACCGGACAAATTAATTCTGCAAGCCTCCCTGATGCCGATTGTATGCTTGAGGTGGTCAAGCTTGCGTAACAAGTCAAACAATTCTATTTCATTGAGTGCTGGGGGCGGAATTTGCAAAAACGGTGCTCCTGCTTTTTGTATCACGGGGCAGGATATCCTAACATGACATCATGAAACTTCTTTAGTATCAACAGGTTCCGCTCGGTAACACATTCGTGAGAAACAGCGCAGGTGCAAGGAACGCATGCGCCGCCTATCCATAAGACGCTGTTGGCAGAGAGGTTTTTTCTGTGGCGGAGATTGTAATACCGCAGTAAAAAAACAAAAGAGATTTTGAAATTTTAGACCTAAAGTATGACCTCTGACATTGACAGATTCGTTCATTTGCGATATAATACTAAGCAATAGGGTAAAAACACACAGAAAATCAGTTGCTCCCACAGAAGCACCTCCACCCACATTTGCAAAATATGTTGTGTTTGCAAGGATATTTGCCACTCTAAACATGTAAAAAATGCGCCCATAGCTCAGCCGGACAGAGCAGCTGCCTTCTAAGCAGCGGGCCGGGGGTTCAAGTCCCTCTGGGCGCGCCAAACGCGTCACAGCCGCTTTTGTTATGTTACTGCATTCCTTTATCAGACCTCTTGCCAATTAGTAAGAGGTCTGTTGTTATAAAGAAATGGTAACAATTCGGTAACAAAACGGCAATTATTGTAGATTTTTGAGCAAGAAAGTGATATAATCCCTCATAAGTGCTGTAAGGCGCTAAAATTCTTACCATTTTAGGGAGGGAAAACTCATGAAAACGAAGAGCAAACGTTGGCTGGCAAGTCTGTTGGTGGTACTCATGCTGCCGATTGCGGCTTTTCTCCCCGGGACTGCCGTTGCGGCAGAACCCATCACGTTGGAAATCTCCGGGCTGTCAAACGCAGACATAGCCCTTGGGACGGAGTTCGGCAATTCAACCACGCTGACTTACAGCTACAGCAACGACTATTTCGCCGCACCGTCCACACTCTACAATAACGACCTTGCGCAGCTTACCCTTGGGATGGAATGGGCTTCTTGGAGCCTTGCGCCTTCAGGTACGCTCTCGCCTGTGGCGGAAGCATCCGCCGCAAACCTGCTGGATTTTTACACGAAAGCGGGCTTCGGCAATGTGCAGCTCTTCGATTATGATAAGTCCCTGCTTGATGAGCGCGACAGAACGGCGTTCTCAATCGCGCAGAAAACCTTGCCGGACGGCACCATCCTGATTGCGGTGCCGGTGCGCGGGGGAAACTATGGCGGCGAGTGGGTCAGCAACGGCAACGTTGGTCTGGGGAAAAACCACGCGGGCTTTGACGCAGCCGCCGTGCTGGTTGCGGATGCCGTGAAGGAGCGCGTTGGAGCAATCGGCGGCGGGGCAAACGTTAAGCTGTGGATTACCGGCTACAGCCGCGGCGCCGCAACTGCTAACCTTGCGGCCGCTAAGCTTGACGACTGGGCGGCCGAAACAGGCAGCCTTGCGCTCTCGGATATCTTCGCCTACACCTTCGCTGCCCCCACCAACACAACCGACCCGCAAGCAAAGGACGCACAATATAACAACATCTTCAACATCGTCAATCCTGTGGACTTGGTGCCGATTGTGCCGCTGGGCGCGTGGGGCTTTACGCGCTACGGCGTGGATAAATACCTCCAGTTTCTCTCCAAGTCGGAGTCAGACTTCGCTGAGCTGAACACCGCCTTTGCCGCAAAGTTTGCGGGGCTTTATGAGGGCAATTTTCCGCTGCAGCTGGCCGGCTGGGAGCAGTATATCGCGTTGTTTGACGTGAGCTTTCTGGCGCGTCAGCTGGTGCCGCAGCGCACGGATTATAACACCAAGCTTCAGAGCTATGCCGAAAATATCCTGCACAAATACGCCGACAACACGCTGACGGATATCAGTGATTTCCATGAATTCTTCTTGGCTATTTTCGGCGCTGAACAGTCGAACTTCTGGACCGCCTCCAAAAGCACAATCAATACGGCGGCGCTTTTGCTCAGTCCGCTGTGGGATTTGCGCTCTCAGGTTGATTTGGCTACCTTTGTCTTCTGCTCGGGCACGCTGATGCTCGGCGCGCTTAAGGCGCCATCCGTAGCGGACGTGCTAAATTGGCTGGATTCGCTCTATCTTGTTGGCGGGACGGATATTTTCGCCTTCGCCGGTTTCATGGATAACGTCATCGTGGCTCATACGCCGGAAAGCTACATTACGCTTATGCGGCGCGGCAACGGCGCTGAGGACAAAGTTTTTGGCAGCGGCACGATTAAAAACGTCCGCGTTGAAGGCGTAGGCGCGGCAAAGCTGTTGACCGACGGCGGCGAGGTCGCGGCGGAAATCAACGGCTCCTCGGTAACGCAAAGTCCTCTGCCGGCTTATGTCAATGGGGAGCGCAAGTATTTTTATCTGCCCACAGAAAGCTCCTACACGCTCCGGCTTACTGCGGATAGCAGCACGCTCGCCCTGCATATTGATACGCTGGATACCCTGACAAGCTCCGCACGGCAGACGAGCTTTTATGACATCGCTTCACAAAATGGGCAGACCTGGACAGCGGAAATCCCGGTGGGTAATGCGGGATACACACTCACGGGCAGCGGTTCAGCCATCTTGCCGAATTATGATTCCCTGAATGTCACGGCGGACCATGTTCACAGCTACGGCACGTGGATTGTTACCCGCCAATCAACAGGCAATCAGCTTGGCGAGGAGTACCGCACCTGCACCGAATGCGGCAAGCGTGAGTACCGCACATTCTTGGTCTATGCGGATAACGAAGCGCCGAGCACACTCTGGGGTAAAATTACGGCGTTCTTCCAACGCATTTGGGACTGGATTTTGTGGTTCTTCAAAGGCGGAATGTTTAATCTCTAGCACAAAAACAGCGGGCGGCTGTCAATCGGTCGCCCGCTGTTTATAACAGTATCACATACAAAACAAACAACCCCAGTGCCGAACCTTCAGCGGGTTCAGCGCCGGGGATTTGTTTGTGCCGGTTATTCCGCGATGGGTTTATCCTCTTCGGGTTCTTCTGCAGCGTCGTCTGCAGCGTCGTCATCGAAGCAGAGGCAGGAGCAGAAATCCTGATCGTCATCCTGCGCCTTTTTCTTTTCGATGAGCTTAGTCACGAGGAAATATGCCCCCGCTGCCGCCCCGGCAATCACCGCCGCAATGGCGATAACCTTGAGCACGGTCTTCCAAGCATCACACTTTTGCATTTTGAACCTCCTGTACGATAAAATTGTGCCACATATCTTCCCGTATTATACCATTTCAAGAGAAAGTTGTCAAGCATTTGACTTCCGCGCCTGTTTGGTATATCATATTATCAGCGTTTTTGAAGTGAGGTTATCAGTATGCAATGCTTTTCTCTTGCCGGCGATTGGCTGCTGCGCGATTTAACAGACGACAGTGAACGGGCGGGGCGTTTGCCGGGCTGTAACTACACAGATTTGTGGCGTGCCGACGAAATCCCCGACCCATACGCGGGCAAAAACGAATTTGCGGTGCAGTGGGTTGCGCGGCGTGATTATTGCTACAGCCGCAGCTTTGCCTTGCCGCAGGACTTTTTGCGCGGGGAGCACGTTGATTTGTTGCTCTCAGGTGTTGATACTCTTGCGGAAATCCGCGTGAACGGGGAATTGCTCGCCCAAACGGATAACGCCCATCGTACATATCGGCTCCCCGCAAAGCATTGCCTCCGCGCGGGGGAGAATGAGATCGCAATCACCCTCAAGGCTCCGCTGACCGCGGCTGAACACCTGGACGCAAACCGTCACGTTGCGCAGCTGGCAATGTGAGAGCCGGGCGCGTCCCAGCTGCGCAAGGCAATCTGTCATTTTGGCTGGGATTGGGGTCCCGTCCTGGCGTTTAGCGGCGTTACGGGCGAGCTGCGTCTGGAGGCATACAGCCGCCGCTGGGAGGATGTTCGTGTGACGCAGACTCACGGCGACGACGCTGTAACGTTGGAGGTCTCCGCGCGGACGGACGGGACCGCCGGTAAAATGATCTGCGTACTCACTGCGCCCGATGGCACCGAGCACACCGCCTCCGCAGAGCTTAACGAGGGCACGGCATGTGCGCAAATTACCATAAAAAATCCGCAGCTTTGGTGGTGCAACGGCTTGGGCGAACAGCCGCTGTATTCACTGCGGGTTATTCTGCAAGAGGGCGGTGAGCCGCACGACTGTTGGGAGAATAAGATTGGCTTGCGGACGATTGAACTGGACACCGCGCCTGACGAATGGGGCACGCAGTTCAGGTTTCTCGTCAACGGTGTGCCGATTTTTGCCAAGGGTGCCAACCATATCCCGCAGGACAGTATGTTCGGGCGCAGCGGCAATGAGCAGCTCGTGCACTTGATACACAGCGCCAAAAGCTCCAACATGAACATGCTCCGCGTTTGGGGCGGCGGCTATTACGAGAGCAACGAATTCTATCGTTTGTGTGACGAAAACGGACTTTTGGTCTGGCAGGACTGCGCGTTCGCGTGTGCGCTGTATCCGCTGGACGAGGAGGAATACTGCGAAAACGTGCGGCAAGAAATCGCGGATAATGTGCGCCGTTTGCGCCACCACGCAAGCCTTGCGCTCTGGAACGGGAACAACGAGATTCAGTCCGCAGCGCGGGGATACATCGGTCAAAAAGCACTGCTGGAGGCACACAACCGCTTCTTTTTCGAGACTCTGCGGGCGTGGATTGGGGAGCTCGATGGCATGACACCATACTGGCCAAGCTCGCCCTCCAACGGCGACGGACCGAAAAAACCGGGCGACTACAACCGCGGCGATACACACCTTTGGACGGTCTGGCACGGTTGCCTGCCCATAGAGGCCTACCGCAAAATGCCCACGCGCTTTTGCAGCGAATACGGCGTGGAATCATTTCCGGCATGGGAGACCCTGGAAAAATTTGCCGAATCCCCGGAGGAGCTCAGCCTGTTTAGCCCCACAATGCTGACGCACCAAAAATGCCGCAGCGGCAACGCCAAAATGCGCTACTACATCCTCTCAAAGTTCCGCGAACCGCGTGATTTCCGCGATTTTGCCGTCCTCAGCCAAATCCTGCAAGCGGAGGCAATGCGCCACGCCGCCGACTTTTGGCGCTGCAATATGGGTCGCTGCAACGGTTCGCTCTACTGGCAGTTCAACGATTGCTGGCCAACTGCGTCGTGGGCGGGTATCGACTACTTTGGATGCCGGAAAGCATTGCAATATCGTGCTCGGCACTTCAACGCGCCGCAGTCGGCAATCGCCCTGCTTAGCAAAAAGCCTTGGGGCAAAAGCCCTCTTTATATTGTCAACGAGAAAGCGGAGACGCTCTTGGGCACGCTGCGCTGGCGTGTGGTGAGCTTGGCGGGCGGTACGCTGCTTGAGGGTACGCTGCCCGTTGACGCGCCGGGCTCGTCCTCAACGCTGCTGGGCGATTTGGCAGAGCTGTCCGGATGGCGCCCGCTGCAACGCCCGCAGGACTGCGCGGTACAGCTTGAGCTGCTGAACGCCGCAGGTCAGCTTGTACACCGCCAGCACTATCTGCCCGTGCGTGACAAAAAAGCACACCTGCTGCCGCCGAAAATCAGCGTAACGCAGACCGCAGAGAGGGGAGGGGAGGCGTATTTTACGCTCACGGCACGGCACTACGCGCGGTTTGTGCACTTGGCAATACCGGGCGTTAATGCGCCGCTGAGCGATAACTTTTTCGATATACCCGGCGGAGAGAGCGTGAGCGTGTCTGTCCCGCTGCCGGAGGGCAAAACCGCCGCGGAGCTTGCCGAGAGCTTGCAAATCCGTTCCGTGGCGGACATTCCGCAGCAAGGTACGCCGCTACGTGACAGCTTGGTCCAGCTGAGCATTCTGCTGAATCCGAAGACGCACAGCTTCAGGAATTATCCGCAGCGGGAGTGGGAAACGCGATAAAACTGCCCTAAAATCAAAGGACACGGCGTTGACCGCGTCCCTTGATTTGCTGCTTTTATGTAGATTCCTCGCGCTTGGATATCCTGAACAGAATCCGCAGCAAACCCCGCAAAGCCTTGGGGCTTTTGATTACAACCACTTTCATTGTCATCCCTCCTGTTTACCTGCAAAACCATATCCCGCAAAGGATAAGCAGTGCCGCCGCAATAACCACCAATACGGGGTTGGGCAGGCAGATAGCCGCAAGAAGCCCCGCGCCGAACGAAGCGGCTGCCACTCCCGGAACGCAAACAGCCCCTTTGTTGACCGCTGTAACCCGCACCATATCTGCCCCCTTGCTGTTGATTGCGGCAGGCGCCCCCGATTTCAGCGCAGGGTTTTGCTGCCAAACCGACTGCTCTTCCGCAAGGGAATGAGCGCCGTCCTGCAGGCGATGCCCGCGCTTGCTCACTGACAGGATATGCGCGGCGGCGGTATTTGTTACCGTTTTTGTTGCGTCGAATTCTGAGGATAAGCACAAGCTTTAGCCCGCAAAATGCTGAATATCGGCTCAGGTTTCGCCAAGATTTTACAAAGCCGGAATAACCGTGCAAAAAGGTTACAAAACTTTAACCGTAAAGACCTTGCTTTTCAGTGTGTTTTTGTGTATAATTCAGATAAAGAGATATAGAAGCTTGGAAAATACCCACAAAACACACAAAGGAGTTGACCCTCGGCATGCAGAAGACTAAACGCATACTTGCCGCCATTGTTGCCGTCATAATGATTGTGAGCGTATTCACAGTCGCGGCATCTGCTGCGGAAGCCACGGGCATCAAGGTAAGCCAGACCGCCCTCACACTGGGCGTGGGACAGAGCGCAGCTGTTACAGCAACGCTCACGCCAACAGGCTCCACAACCTCCAAGAAAACTTGGAAATCCTCATCAACCGCCATTGCCGCTGTTGACGCAAACGGCAAGATTACCGGCAAAAAAGCCGGCAGCGCCACCATCACCGTGACGACAGCCAAAAACAAGGCCGCCACAGTAAAAGTCACCGTTAAGGCGGCCCCCGCCAAGCTTGCGCTGCCCGCCTCACTGACTCTGGCTGTTGGGCAAACAAGCACTCCCAAGGTGACGACCGCACCGTCCAACGCGCAGACGACCCGTACGTGGGCCAGCTCCAACACGGCGATTGCCGCCGTTGACGCGAACGGTAAAATCACACCAAAAAAAGCCGGCACAGCGTATATTACCGTCAAGAGCTACAACGGCAAGGTGTCCAACAAGCTCAAGCTGACGGTTAAGGCTAAGCCCGCACCAACAAAAATCGCGGTCAACAAGGCGTCCGTCACCATTGACCAGACGCTGACACTCAAGCCCACACTCACGTTTACTCCATATTATGCCAATACGGCGGTGACCTATAAATCATCTAACACCAAGATTGCCACAGTCGCCGCAAACGGCACAATCAAGGGTATTGCCAAGGGCACGGCTACAATTACAATATATTCCAGCACCGCAAAGAAAAACATGGCAACCGTTAAGGTTACGGTTAAACCCGCTCCTACCGGAGTGAAAGTCACGAGCGCGGCGACGCTGACGCTTGGCGCGGGGCAGACCTCCGTGATTGCCAACACTGTTTCGCCGTCCGACGCGCGTAACACCCGCAGTTACATAAGCTCCAACAAAGACGTTGCCACGGTCGACAGCGCCGGCAAGGTAACCGTCAAAAAATACGGCGTCGCAGTAATTACGGTCAAGACGTGGAACGGCAAGACCGCCAAGGTCACCGTTAATGGCTATAACGCGCCCGCGGGAATTACCTATAAGCTCGGCACAGCAACTTCCGCAACGCTGGGCGTGGGGCAGTCCGTTTCGCCGGTAACAACCCTGAGCGGCAGCAACGTGCTGACAAAACGCACATACACCTCCAACAAAAGCGCCGTTGTAACCGTTGACGCCGCAGGTAAGCTCAAGGCGGTGGCCGCAGGTTCCGCCACAATCACCGTCAATACATGGAACGGCAAATCAGCCGCATTTAAGGTGACGGTTGTTGCTTCGCCGAGCGTAATCTCCGGCTTCAAAACCGTGCCGCCGACGCTTTACGCCGGACAGACCGGGAAAATCGCCACCCCGTATGAACACACCTTCCTGCGCACCGAGTACCAGATGGTTCCCAACGGTTCATGGGGCACATCAAAGGGACTGTTTGGCTATTACTGGGATAAGCGCGACGTTTATCGCGATAACGACTGGAACGCCGGCATCTACGGCGCAAAATGGGAAACCGACAAATCTGCCGTGGCGACAGTCAGCGGCGGCACAGTCACTGCAATAAAAGAAGGCACAGCCAAGATCACACTCACGTATTGGAACGGCATTAAGGGATCTGTTAACGTTACGGTTAAACCGGCGCCGACCTCCATTGCGCTGAGCGCAAAAACTCTTTCACTTGCAGTTCGCGGCACCAACGCAAGCGTTAAGTTGGGTTACACCTACGCCCCGCCAGGCGCGGAGGGATATCCCGTTAAATCTTGGGAATCCAGCAATAAAGCAGTCGCCACGGTTGACGCCAACGGCACCGTAACCGCAGTGAAAGGAGGCACGGCAACCATCACCGTCACCAGCGATAACGGCAAAAAAGACACCTGCGTTGTTACTGTTGAGGATTACATTGACGTTTACAATAAGGCCACCAAGAAGTTCACGGAAGCCAAAGCCGGTTACACCGAACAAACGTCGCTCAACATCACCAACGTAAAATTCTCTGATACGATTACAACCATCATGAACCTTATAGGCGCAATGAGCGGCGACGGCGGCATTGTTTCCGAAATGGAAAAAAGCCTTATCACTTCAGAAGTGAGCGACCCCGCCGTGGTTCCCAAAGGCTCCGAGAGCATATCGCTTTTGCAGTCAAGGCTTACGTCCGCGCACATTAAGCCCGGCGGCGCAATCAAGGCAAGCGATCCAAACGGTACGCGCTACACGCTCAAGGTTGTTGATGAAGTTGACCCAACCGGAGCGAATTGCACCCTGGCGGCGTTTACAAACAACTACTTTGGTCAGGCTGAGATGCGCATACTTTTCGGCTATGACGAGATGACCGATGAAGCGATGAAGAGCTTCGTTGACACCATTCTGAATGGTTTGACCATCAATACAAAAGATGTTGCGATTGTCTCCGTTTTGGATGCAAACGGAAATTTCAAAAGCGTTGAACAAAGCATCGGCCTGCACTGTGATTTAAAGCTTTCCAAAGATTTGATTAAGCAGGCGGCACATGAAGCACTGGGCGATAACCTTGCGGTTAACACTGCGCTGCTCTTTGTTGGCAACACTGTTGATATCCTCACCGTTGACATTCAAATGCGCAGCACTTTCACCGATTTCATCTACTAAATCAGTTCCGCGCGGGAGGTTTCGTTTCGGCGGAATCTCCCGTATGCCTTTAATTTTTCCGGGAGGTTGACCCCATGAAGCTCAAAAGAATTGCGTCGTTGCTTTGCGCGGCACTGGTATTGCTTGTGTCCTTTGCGTCTGTTGCAAGCGCGGCGGAAGCCGCCGGCGTTAAGACCGGCGTTACAGCTGTAACGCTTTACGTCGGGCAATACACCACGGTTACAAGCACGCTGACGCCAACGGGTTCAACCACCGCCAAAAAGACCTGGAAATCCGCATCCGCGGCAATTGCGACCGTGGACGCAAACGGCAAAATCACCGGCAAAAAAGTCGGCACCGCCACGGTACGCGTAACAATCGCCAATGGCAAATACGCCGATGTTAAGGTTACGGTCAAGGTGGCTCCGGCGCCAAGCAAAATCGCGCCTAACGCCGCTGCAGCCACCCTTGGCGTAGGGCAGACGTTTGCCGCAAAGGTGACCTATACGCCATATTATGCCGTCAAGGGCGTAACATGGAAGTCCTCCAACACAAAAATTGCCACGGTGAGCACATCCGGCGTGATTAAGGGCATCGCCAAGGGCACAGCGACTATCACCGCAACATCACAAAAAAGCAGCAAGATTAAAACGACGCTGAAAATCACCGTAAAATCCGCGCCGACCAAGCTTGCTCTGCCCGCGGCGCTATCACTTGCCGTTGGGCAAACCGGCGCTCCCAAGGTGACCACGACTCCAAGCAACGCCCAAACTACCCGCACGTGGAGCAGTTCCAATAAGGCAATCGCCACGGTTGACGCAAACGGCAAAATCACGCCGCTGAAGAAGGGGACTGTGTATATCACCGTCAAGAGCTACAACGGCAAGGTGTCAAACAAGCTCAAGCTGACCGTTACGGCGAAGCCCAAGCCAACCAAAATTGCCGTGGACAAAACCGCCGTTACGCTCGGCGCGTCCCAAACCTTTAAGCCCAAGCTGACGTTTACCCCATATTATGCCAATACCGGGGTTAGCTATAAATCATCCAACACCAAGGTCGCCACAGTCGCCGCCAACGGCACAATCAAGGCTGTCGCCAAGGGCGCCGCAACAATCACGGTTTATTCTACCTCGCTAAAAAAGAATGTGGCGACAATTAAGGTCACCGTTAAGCCCGCGCTGACGGCAATTAAGTTCAATACTGTCACAACAGCCGCAGCCCCGGCGCAAATCGGCATTGGGCAGACTGCAACTCCCGCAATCACCGTTACGCCCACTGACGCGCTCAATACCCGTAAATACGCCTCCGGCAACAAGGCAGTCCTTACTGTGGACGCTAACGGCAAAGTCACTCCCAAGGCTGCCGGCACGACTTATGTTAGGGTCACGGCGTGGAACGGCATAACCAATGTAATCTATTTTAAGGTCAACCCTGCGCCCTCCGGGGTGAAGTTTACGCAGTCGTCTGTGCAGGTTTTGGTAGGCAAAACAGCGGCGGCGGGATTAACGTTTACGCCCTCTAACGCGCAGACTACGCGCACATATTCCGGCGAAAATCCCAAGATCGCAACAGTTTCGTCTTCGGGTGTGATTACCGGCGTAGCGCTTGGCACCACCACGGTAAGCGTCAAGACCTATAACGGCAAAACCGCGAATATCGAGGTCGTGGTTACCACACAGGCGATTATCGACGCGCTGAACAAGGTAAACGCCGCAACAAAGGCCGTGCTGACCGAAAAACCGGGCTTTACACTCACGGAAATCACTACAACTAAGCTCGGCGCCAGCTTGAGTCTTCCTTCCTCCATGAATGTACTTGAAAGGCTGGCATGGCAAGCAGCGTTCAAAACATTTCAGCAAAGCGCGGATTTTAAAAAATTCAGTGAAACTGCTACCGATAAGCAAGTTAATACATTTACCAAAGGCACAGCTGTTTCATCCTTATCTGCAACAAAATTTGTCCCGAAGGATATGACTGCTTTTGCCGCAAAGGCGGTAAGCGGCGGCACGCAGTATACGTTCGCTATCCGCAACGAGAGCAACATTGGCCAATCATCCTCAATCAACCACTTTGATGATAGCTCTTTTAATACATTAGCGGCACTTAAATCAGAAATTACGGAAAAAACTGATGCGCAGTTCTCAAAGTTTACTATGCGCAGCCAGAATGTTAAGCTTATCGCAACGTTAAATTCTGACGGGAAAATCATCGGCTTGCAATACCAATACGAGATTGTTATAGATGCATCAATGAAAGGCGCCGAAGTTATCACAATAACATCTACAATCGGCTCCAATCAGGCTTTCTCTGACTTTGTGCGCTGAAGCCCGCTCCGGCAAACGCGCGCATGAGGGGAGGATTATATGCGCACACTGCGAAAATGTTGCTTAATTGCAGCCGTCCTGCTGTTGCTGGGCGGCTGTTCGGGTTGGAAGCTCCAGCCGGTGGAAACCCTTATGCGCCCGCCCGCACCGTTCGGTGAGTATGCGCCGCTGCTGAAAGCCTTCCAAAAAAAAGCCGGAGTTAACGCCGTGTTGGCAATACCCACCGGCGGAGGTACGGATCGCGGAGCAGTGCGTACTTTTGACGCAGACCTGGACGGGGAGGACGACTCGGCACTTCTGGTGTATTCTGACGGCGGCACGGATAAAAACCTGCGCTATGCTCTCTATTATCTGGTGGACGGCGATTGGCGCTTCCTGATGGATGAAGCAGGGGAGGGGAAAAGCTACGTTTGGGCAAAGTTTGCCGATATGCCCGGCTACGGCTCTTGTCAGGTTTTGATTTGCTGGAGCACTGACACGGCGTACTCGCTGAGCATTTTGGACTACAAGGACGCAAAAGAGCGCGCGTTCCATACGCCCACGGTAAATCCAATCGGTGTCATTCAGGGGGAAGCGTTTTCGTTGGTCGATTTGGACGCGGACGCTAAGCAGGAGCTTTTCTACGTAAAGCGTGAAAGCGCGGATGGCATTGTGCGCTCTTGGGGTATCGCGGCAGTGCTGGCGGAAGATCGGCTTAGCATAAAGCCTTGGGCAAAAATCCCGCTGGACGGCGGCGCAAGCGGCTACGGCGAAACGCAGGTTGAGCATATGCCCGGCGGCGACCGGCTGTTTATTAACGCCTATAAGGGCGCGGCAGTGATGTTCACTGAGCTTATTCAGTGGGATTCGGGGCAGCAAGCGCTTGCCGATTTGACCATTGACCAGCAAACGCTGATAAATATTTCCACATTGCGACCGGCGGGTCTGCTTGCGCAGGACGTTAACGGCGACGGATTGTTTGAAATTCCGGTTTTTGTGGATGTCGGCGACTCAGAAGACGCCGCCGTGCTCGAAAACGCGCTGCAAGAAATCGCTTGGCAGCAATGGAACGCGGATGGCTGTGAGGAGGTTTTTCCATCAATTTTGAACATGAGTGCCGGATATATTTTGCGGACCGATAAAGAACCGCTTAGTTTTTGCTCATTTGTGCCGGGCAGGGGAGAGGGCGAGTTTTCTTTTCGGCTTGAAGGGAAAGAAATATTCAGTTTGGCGGAAAATAGCGAAAATGATTCAGGCATACACTTGACAAATGGTAACAAAACGGTTACACTTACAATAACGTCGGAGGGAGAGTCGCGCGGCATTACGGAAGGATTCATTAAACGGAACTTGTTCTGGCGGCTGTAAGGCACAGCATAAGGGGAGGAAAGCGTTGTGAAGCGTATTTTAGTCTTGGAGGACGAGGCTGCTATTCGGGAGTTTATTGTCATCAACCTTGAGAGAGGCGGCTATGAGGTCGTTCAGGCAGAGGACGGAGCCCAGGCACTTGCGGAGTACGAGTCTGCCAATGGCGACATTGACGTGGCGGTTCTTGACATAATGGTGCCGGAAATTGACGGGCTTGAGGTCTGCAAGATACTTCGAGCGAAAAACGCCAAGCTGGGAATCATCATGCTTACCGCCAAAGCGCAGGAGATGGACAAGCTCAGCGGGCTGATGAACGGTGCGGACGACTACATAACTAAGCCGTTTTCGCCATCGGAGCTCAACGCCCGTGTAGATGCGGTCTATAGGCGCGTTGCAATAAATGCTGAGGCAGAGCGGATTTCCGCATCGCACATGCTCAAATCCGGCGAAGATTTTGTGCTGGATATGCGTAGCCGCACCTTCACCAAGCAGGAAAAGAATATTGAACTCACGCAAGTTGAGTTCCAACTGATGGAGTTTTTCATATCAAACCAAGGGGCGGCGCTTAGCCGTACGGAGATTTTGGAACACGTGTGGGGCAAAAATTATATCGGCGAAGAGAAAATTGTTGATGTGAACATTCGCCGACTGCGCATGAAGCTTGAGGACGATGCTTCTGAGCCGCGTTTTTTGACTACGGTTTGGGGGCGAGGTTACAAGTGGGTGCCGTAAGGCGCTGCCTTTTATTGTGCGCCGCTAAGGAAATTTTGCCGGCAACAGGTGACTTTGCGGTGGGGCAGTGTGAGGATGTTTGCAGAGACCTTTTACACAAAATTAATGTTTTGTGTAAAAGGTACTTCTTAAAAGCTACACCCCTCTTAATCCCCCTCCTTATTTTAAAATCACACCCCTGAACGCCTCCAAAAACTCGGTACAAACAAAAGCACTATTGGATATACCTCCAGCCGTCCAATATACATACACGCAGTGAGCACAAGTTTGCTGAATCCGGAAAAATCAGCGTAATTTCCGCTAGGTCCCACTGCGCCCAACCCGGGACCGATATTGTTGATACATGCGGCAACAGCCGTGAACGCAGTTGTGAAGTCTTGCGTATCAAACGATACCAGAATGAACGCACCTGAAAAAAGCGTTATCAGCAGGAAAAAATACACCCCCACCGCGTGAAGAACCCTATTATCCACCGCCTTGCCGTTTAGCGTGACTACGCGCGTTGTGCGCGGATGGATAATTTTGGCAACTTCCTTCCGCACAAGCTTAAACAACAGCAGGATGCGCACGTGCTTAATTCCCCCGCCGGTGGAGCCCGCGCTGCCGCCAAAAAACATCAGCAGCACTAACAGCACTTTTGGAAACAGGGGCCACAGGTTAAAGTCACTTGCGGCATAGCCGGTAGTCGTCATTAGTGAGGAAACGTGGAACGCCGAGAGCCGCAAACTCTCACCAAAGCTGCCAAAAACGCCCTGCACGCGCAGATACACCGCTATAGCTAGCGTTGACAGCACAAGCGCGCCCAGATAAAAGCGCAGCTCCTCGTCCTTGAGTGCGGCGCGTTTGTTGTGCGTTACGAACATGTAATACAGCGTAAAATTGACTCCGCTGGCGAGCATAAGCATTGTCAGCACAATCTCCACAGCGGGGCTGGCATATGCCGCAATGCCGGCATTATAGATTGAGAACCCACCCGTCGCCACCGCGCCGAAACAATGCAGCACTGCGTCAAACAGCGGCATTCTGCAGAGCATGAGCGCAACCACGCCCACACCGGTCAGCAGCGTGTATATGGTGTAGAGGATCTTGACCGAATCGCCCAATTTAGGCACAATCTTTTCCAGCGTGGGACCGGTGCTCTCCGACTGAATAACATGAATGCTGTGCGCTTTGAGCGAGGAAGAGAACGCGCTCATCAGCGCAAGAAAGCCCAAGCCGCCAAGCCAGTGCGTAAAGCTTCGCCAAAACAGCAGACCTCGCGAGAGTGACTCCACGTTACGCAATATTGACGCCCCCGCGGTTGAAAAGCCTGATACAGATTCAAAAAACGCGTCGGTAAACGAATCCACCGCGCCGCTGAGCAAAAATGGCAGTGCGCCGAACAAAGTCACCAACAACCAGCCGAAAACCACCACGGCTATGCCGTCACGGGCATATAGATTTTGTTCGTCGGCTTTAATCCGCGAGAGCAAAATACCCAGCGCCATTGCAATTATGGCGGGCAGCAAAAACCAATACGGCACACCTTTCGGCGGATAGTGCCACTCAACCAACGCCGCCAAAAGAAGGCACACGGCGGTTAAATGGCACAGCCTGCCTATGCTTTTACAGATTAACCTCGCGTTCATATTATCTCTTCCGAATACGGCAGGACTATGTCCTCCAAGCTTGTTATTTCAATATCGCGGGCAAAGAGTATCACCCTGTCGTGAAGCCTTACGCAATCGTTTCCGTGGGGAATAATTACCTCGCTTTCGCGAACGAGCACAGCAATGAGCACAGCCGGATTAATATCAAGCTTTTTAATGGGGATATCCAGCAAGCTCACGGGGTTATCCACCACAATCTCAATAGCTTCCAGCTTGCCGTCCACAATGCGGTAGAGGGCGTCCACGGGGTTGCCAACGGCGTTTTTCAGCCCGCGGACATAACGCAGAATATAGTTTGCGGTAATACTTTTTGGGCTGACAATGTTATTAATGCCCATTTCGCCCAAAATTTCAAGGTAGCTTTGGCGATTTATCTTAGCAACCGTTTTCGGCACTCCCGCCCGCTTGGCAAGCAGCATTGCCATCAGGTTTTCTTCATCCATGCCCGTGAGCGCCACAAAGCCGTCCATGTCCGACAGGCTTTCTTCCAGCAGCACTTGGTCGTCAGAGCCGTCGCCCTCCAAAATAACGGCATTGGGGAGCATTTCCGCAAGCTGATGACAGCGTTCCGTGCTCCGTTCAATTATCTTGACCTTCACATCAATTTCGTTCAGGAATTTTGCCAGATAATACGCCGTGCGCCCGCCGCCGATTATCATCACATGCCGCAGCCTTGAACTGCGCAGTCCAATCTTGCGGCAAAATGCGGAAACCTTGGAATGCCGCCCGAGAATATAAATGCTGTCGTGCGGTTCAATGAGAAAGTCGCCCTTTGGGATTATGCCCTCATCGCCGCGCAGCACTGCCCCGATAAGCACGTCGCCGGAGATTTTTTTGGCTATCTGCGCCACCCGCATTCCGCATAATGCGCTTTCTTCCAATATATCAATTTGCAAAAGCTCAACGCGCCCTTTTGCAAATGTTTCCACCTCTGCAGAGTCAGGATACTCCAGCATCTTGATTATCTCGCCCGCCAGCACCTGCTCCGGGTTAATGACCATAGATATTCCAAAAACTTCCTTCAGGCGGTCAACCTCTTTGGCGTATTCCGGGTCGCGGATTCGGGCAATGGTTTGTTTTGCGCCAAGCTTTTTGCCGGTCAGTGCGCAAACCATGTTCATTTCGTCCATGCTGGTTGCGGCAATCAGCAGGTCCATCTCCTCAATTCCGGCGTTTATCATGGTTTCCACGCTGGCGCCGTTGCCCTTTATGCAACGCACGTCCAGGCGTTCCATTGTTTGGCGGAGTGCCTGTGTGTTTTTGTCGATTATAGTCACGTTGTTGCTCTCGTCATGCGACAACTGCTCCGCGAGCGTAAAGCCCACCTTGCCGTCGCCGATAATGATAACGTTCATGTTGTGAGTACTTCCCTCCCCTGCCGGTTACAAATAAAGCATTACCCTCGAATTCTATCACAATACGCTGCGAATTGCAAGTATCAGCGCAAAATCGTGCTCATCGGCGTTTTGCGCAGCACCGGCAGTAGCGTCATATAAAGCCCGCAAGCCAAAACACTGTTCGCAACGGACTTGATTGCGTTGAACGGCACAATCGCCGGGAGCACCATGCCCCAAACTACTTCGCGTGTGGCGCCGGTATACAGCGGCGTGAAGATAAGGTTCATGGGCACCATAACGGCAGTCATTGCAATGCAGCCCAGTAACAGGCACACGGGCAAAAGTGCCGGTTTGCGCAGGACTTTTTCGTGCAACAGGCACGCAATCAGCACCAGCGCGCCTGTGGCGGCAACGTGCATTATCCCGCCTATAATCCCCGAATATGTGCTGATAATCATTGCCTGAACAACCGCCGTGACCACCAGGACCTCAAGCCCGCCCAGACAGCCGAAAAACAGCCCCGCCAGCAGGATGAAGATATCGGCGGGGTCGTATTCCAGGAACGCGAACCCGGGTATTATTGGAAAATGCAGCACAAAAACCGACACCACAGATATTGCCGCCAGCATTGCAAGTGCGGTCTGCTTGAAAATAAGCTCTGATGATTTTGACGATAGTTTGATGCTCATGCTTGTTCCTCCCCAAAATGAAAATCCCCGCGCAAAACACGGGGACTAATCGTTAAGAGGGAAGCACAACAACTCTCTCTTCCGGACTTTAACCGTCGGTTTGGGAATTGCACCCAATCAACCGCAATGCGGCTCGCGGACTTTGCGGCGTGATGAGTGAGCGAAAAACTATATCTCGCACACAGCTCAGCCGTTTCACCGCCGGTGGGGAATTGCACCCCGCCCCGAGTTTTATTGTGGAGAGTATAGCACATGCGGCATGGGTTGTCAATAGGTAGGCAACGCCTATGGAAAGACGTGATAAACTCCGTTAGGGCGGGAAGCCGCGTTCTCGGCAGCTGAAGATGGTAGATATAATATATGCATTGCGGCTAACAGCATTGTTAACCGCGCATGTTACCGCACTGTATATATTATATAAAACAGCAAAAATGGGGGCGGGTACTCCCCTCCCCCATTATTTGCCCGGCGCTCTAGTTTTGTTCGCCGAGTTTATTCATTGCCGCCAGCGGGTCAACAAGCTTCCCGTTCACGCGGATTTCCAAGTGCAGGTGCGGCGCGTCGATTGCCTCGCAGGGTATCGCGCCAAGCTTGCCGAGCACAGCGTCGCGCTTGACCTTCGTGCCATCTTTTGGTGCATTTGCCTTGTCAAATCCGCAGTAACGCGCCAAAAGTCCGTTGCCGTGGTCAATCTCAACGACTGTGCCCCACAGGTCGTCATTGCTGACGCTTTTGACCGTACCGTCTTGAATCGCCAAGATATCATTGCCCGGCGCGCCGCTGAAATCCACACCGTCGTGGCTGCGCCAGTCGTCAAGCGTGGGGACGTAAACGAGATCGCCGTTGGAATAATCGCGTAGAATGTCGGTGCCAAACGGCAGGGAATACTCCCCAGTGTAGGGCGTGTTGGGGTTGGGCTTAGCCGTTGTGGGCGCGGCGGTGCTCTCCGGCGCGGTGCGCTCATCGGGGATATTTGTGGCAGGCTTGTTGACCGCGCTGTCATCGCCGGCGGTAGGGTTAAGCGGCTGCCAAGGGATAGTCGCCTGCTGCTCAATTGTTGCGGGAAAAGCGGGCGGCGGGTTAGAGTCAGTTTGCCGCGCCGCAAAAATCCCGGTGCCGGCGGCGACCAGACATAGCCCCGCAATCGCGTAAAACCCTCTGTTCTTCAGCAAATTGCCAATACCCTTTTTGTCGGAATCTTGGTACACCATATGCAAAATACCTTCCTTCGCTCTTGTGTTTCAAGGGTAGTTTGGACGCAGTGTGGCAGTAATATTCAAGATTATCGGATATATATATCAAAGCTCTTCGGACAAAAAAACTTTTTCGCGCAGATTCGCTTGCGTTTTTTGCGCAGATGTGGTAAAATCATATGAACTGTTATCCTGTGATTTTCGGGGGGAGAAGATATGGCTTTTGAACTGGAACGCGACGAGCTGAAAGTTGCCCAAATAAGGGTTATTGGTGTTGGCGGGGCGGGCGGAAACGCCGTAACACGCATGGCGGACGGCGGACAAGTTATGGGATGCGAGCTGATTGCCGTTAATACCGATGCACAGGATTTGAATAAATGCCACGCCTCACGCACCGTGCTGATTGGACAAAAGCTCACCAAGGGGCTTGGCGCGGGCTGCAATCCGAAAATCGGTGAACAGGCGGCGGAAGAAAGCCGTGACGCGCTGGAGGAGATCCTGCGGGGCACAGACATGGTGTTCATCACTGCCGGCATGGGCGGCGGAACGGGCACCGGAGCTGCGCCGGTAATCGCGGAAATCGCCAAGAAAAACGGCGTACTCACCGTGGGTGTGGTCACTAAGCCGTTTGGGTTTGAGGGTCAGCGCAAAATGGCGCTGGCTATGGAAGGTATTGCCAAGCTTCAGGAGCACGTTGACAGCCTGATTATTATTCCCAATGAGAAGCTTCGCCCGATGATGAAGCAGGGCTTTACAGTCGAGAAAGCGTTCGCCATGGCGGATACTGTCCTTGGGCAGGGCGTGCTCAGCATCACCCAGCTGATTCAGGATCCGGGATACATGAACACCGACTTTGCGGATGTGACCACAGTGATGAAGGGCGCAGGGCTGGCGCACATGGCTGTCGGCTTCGGCAAGGGCGAGGGCAAGGCGCGCACAGCCGTGCAGGACGCAATCGATTCCCCGCTGCTGGAGACCTCAATCGACGGCGCAACGGGCGTTATTGTGCACTTCAACGCCGGGA
The DNA here is from genome assembly GCA_031290105.1 of Oscillospiraceae bacterium. Lineage (GTDB taxonomy): Bacteria > Bacillota > Clostridia > Oscillospirales > Acutalibacteraceae > WRKY01. The sequence goes on along the minus strand of JAITOD010000066.1, from coordinate 13,991 downwards.
ACGATTTCGATCTCTCTGAGCTCTATGACGCAATGGACGCGATAAACGAAAAAGCCAAGCCGGACGCGCTGATTATCCCCGGCTACAGAACAACGGATGGCATGGACGACGCCGTGAGCGTGACCGTGATTGCCACGGGCTTTTCCGTGCAAAAGGCTGCGGGGGCTGCACCGAACCCCGGTAAGCCCAACGGTGAACCCGCTTCGGCTGCCGCGCCGCCAACGGGCACCAGGGTATCGGGCGGCGGCCTGCTGTGGGATGGCAGCGTGGGCAGAGCTTCTGCGCTTGTGCGCCCTTCGGCAACGCCGACTTCAACACCGGAAGTGCCGTCAGCCGCGCCAAATTCGTTCACACGCGAAAACGACACGCTGAACGAGGACTATTTCCAGATGCTGCATGACATGCGTGAACCGCCGCCTGTGGGGTGAGGCTCACTGCGCACTTGTTGCCACCAGGCTTTTCAACGAATCGATTATAGTCTCAAGAAAACCACTCAAAAAATCAGGCAGGTTTATGAGTTTGCCATCCTCACTGTACTTTGCCAATTCGGTGTTTAGCTTGGTTATGTTTGTCTGCAATCCCGCTATAAAATCACTAAAAAGCTTTCCAATTTCGGTTGAGATCCACTCTTTGATTTCATTTACAGCCCTTTCAAGTTCTGCGATTTTGGCTTTGATCTCTTTAACCCATTTTTCGTCTTCCGTCGTTGAATCAGCGCCGGTTGGTTTTTCCAGTATCTTTTTTATCTCGTCAAGGTCCGTTAAAATTACGCTAAGCTCCGGAATTACAATAGGCACCGTTGCTTTGGTGGGCTTTATCGCTTCCTGAATTGACGACACCTCTGCTTTTATGCTTACATTTTCCTCTTGTAACGGTTTTAACTGAGTAAAGGAAAATGGAATTAGTACAACCGCCAAAGTAACCGACGCCGCAATAATCGAAGTAATCACATGTGTGAAATTTGTGCTTGCGTTCATTCTATTTTTATCACCCAGGAGGTTTTTGAAATTTTCGCGTTTTTGGTAGTTGGGCTCAGCTAGGTTTTTCTTGTATAGTCGTTTTTTGCTTAACCAAAAATGGGGTTTGCTATTTTCTATGTAATCGTCCACTATGCCGTGCAAAGATTCAAGTTGCGGAAAAATATGATCTATAGTGAGCAATAGTCCCTTTGAGCGGCGTACTTTAAGCAACCGAACATTTTGATCTGATGTCAGCGCAATAGAACGTTTGTTCTCGGGGGGGTCTCTTCAGTGTTGGGCCGCACGCTATCGTCGCTTTTCAAGTCTGCCATCTCAACATCTCCAAACAGGTTAATAATGAAAATTATTTTAGCAGATTATTCACATAATGTCAAGCCTTTTTTCGACTTTATTCGACACGCACGGCGAAAACTGTCATGATGACGGCAACGCCGCCCCCTACTCCCCCACCTTCTCCAGCCGCGCATAGTTCGCCATTAGCTTCTTCGTGCCGCTCCCCTCAAACGCAATTTCCAGCAAGGTGTCGTTGCCAAGCGGGGTCGCCTTGACCACCTCTCCCTCACCAAAACTCTTGTGGCACACACGCTCGCCCGGACTATATTGCACAGCCTTTGGGGCACTCGCCTTGGGTTTGGGCGTGAATGCCGCACTCGGCTGCCGCGCAGTATCAAACGGCGAGCGGCTGGAATATCCGCCGCCAATTTGCACCGCTCCCGGACGATACCCCGGCTTGGGCACGCCATATCCGCTTGGTGCAAGCTGTATTTCCTCCAGCAGCTCAGCGGGAATATCCCTCACAAAACGGCTGACAGGGTTGCGCCCCGTGCGCCCAAATACCATACGCTGCCGCGCCGCACAAAGGTGCAGCCTGCGCCGCGCACGGGTTATGCCAACATAGGCAAGCCGCCGTTCCTCCTCCAAATCGTCGGGCGAATAGAGCGACTGCGTGCCCGGAAACACGCCCTCCTCCAGCCCAATAAGGAAAACCGTGGAAAATTCCAGCCCCTTCGCGGAGTGCAGCGTCATCAGTACCGCCGCGTCGTCGTCCGCGTTGAAGCCGTCCAGGTCAGTTTGCAGCGCAACTTCCTGCAGGAAGCCCGACAAATCGCCCTCGGGGTTCTCCTCCTGATAGCGCGCAAGCGTCGCCCCAAGCTCCGCCAGGTTCTCCTTGCGCTCCTGCCCCTTTTCCTTGTCGTTCAGCAGCATTGCCTGGTACCCGGTTTTAATCAGCAGTTCCTCCAGCAATTCCGAAAGCGGCGTGTCCTCCAGCTTTATGCGGAACACGTCCATCATCTGCGCAAAAGCGCCCAGCTTGTTTGCCGCAGATCCCAGCGCAGGGTATGACGACGCCTCACGCATAACGGCAAACGGCGTGACGTCCAGACTCTCCGCAATCGCCATGAGCCGAGTGACCGCAGCCCCACCCAAGCCGCGTTTCGGCTCGTTGATAACCCGCCGCAAACGAACAACATCGCCCTCGTTTTGCAGTATTTGCAGGTACGCCAGCGCGTCGCGGATTTCCTTGCGGTCGTAGAACTTCAGCCCGCCCAGCACACGGTACGGGATTCCGCGCCGGGTCAGCGCCGTTTCAATCATGTTCGACTGCGCGTTCATGCGATACAGCACGGCGTGTCCCGCAAACGGCTCACCCGCAGCTTTGTCCGCCATGATTGAGTCGGCGACGTACGCGCCCTCCTGCCGCTCGTCCTCGCAGAGTGCAAAAGCGATTGTTTTCCCCGCCTCCGCCTTAGTCCAGAGAGTCTTCCCCTTGCGCCCCTCGTTTTTGGCGATTACAGCGTTCGCCGCGTCCAGAATATTGCCCGTGGAGCGGTAGTTTTCCTCCAGACGAATCACCTGTGTGCCGGGGAAACGTTCCTCAAAGCTGAGGATATTTTCCACACTCGCGCCGCGGAATTTGTATATTGACTGGTCGTCGTCCCCCACCACGCAGAGGTTGCCGTAGCCCGCCGAAAGCAGCGCCGTGAGCACGTCCTGCGCCTTGTTTGTGTCCTGGTATTCATCCACCAGAACGTAGCGGAATCGCCGCTGATACTTCTGCAATATCTCCGTATTTTTTTGCAGCAGCTTGACGGTATAATAAATCAGATCGTCAAAATCCATTGCCCCGGCTTGAAAAAGCTGTTTCTGGTACGCCGCATAGATTTCACCAATGTGGCGTTTTTTTGCGTCCCCGCCGCTTTCTTCCAAATATTGCTTAGGCGAAATTAGCATATCCTTCGCCCGCCCAATCGCGCCCTTAACCGCTTTTGGCTCGATGAGTTTTTCGTCCTTGCCCAGCTGGCGGAAGCACTCTTTCATGGCGCGTTTTTGGTCGTCCATATCGTATATTGTGAAGTTGGACGGAAAGCCAAGCTCCCCGGCGTGGCGGCGCAGGAGCTTGGCGCACATTGAGTGGAACGTGCCCGCCCAAATGTCGCGTGCCTCGCTGCCGAGTATGCGCTCCAGGCGATTTTTCAGCTCCCCCGCCGCCTTATTTGTAAATGTGACCGCCAATATTTCCCACGGACGCGGACAATCAGCACGCAACTTGTCCGCTGTGCTTTGCGGCAGATTCGTCAGGCAGTGCGCGGGAACATAGCCGTCCTTGCGCAGCGCGGCGGGCAAGCTCTCGGCGTTTTGGGCAAGGTATTCCTCCAGCGCGGCGCTATCCTCCTGCTGCAGCGCGGGGAAAACCTCATCAACGGAATACGCGCGCCCAAACTGCACCAGCGCGGCAATGCGGTTGACGATTACTGTAGTTTTGCCGCTGCCGGCTCCCGCAAGCACCAAAAGCGGTCCCTCTGTGGCAAAGAGCGCCTGGCGTTGCGCGTCGTTGAGGTGGGCAAATTGCAGCTCCAAAACCTTGCGGCGCAGGGTTAAAAAATCTTGTTTGGGCATATCTTCGTTTCTCCTCTTTATATTGTGCGTTTACTCAGCAATGTTCTTTGCGTCCTGCGTAAATTCAAACAACTCCTGCATTGCTTCGAACGGAGTCATGGTGTTCACGTCCAGCAGCGCCAGGCGGCGCAGTAGTGCGGCTTGCGCTTCACCCGCGAAGGACACCTGGGCATCGTCCGGCGGCGCAGTGCGTGGGGTCGGCGTTGTATCCGGCGCCGCGCCGCCGTGATCTTCCAGCTTTGCCAGAATCAGCTTTGCGCGCCTGACCACACTGTCGGGCACTCCGGCAAGCTTGGCCGCCTCAATGCCGTAGCTGTCGTCCGCGCCGCCGGGCACGATTTTGCGCAGAAATGTCAGCTCGTCCCCCCGTTTTTTGACGGCGACGTTGTAGTTCTTTACACCCGAAACCTCATCCTCAAGGCAAGTCAGTTCGTGATAATGCGTAGCAAAAAGAGTCTTTGCACCAAGCTTTTTCTTGTCTGCACAATGCTCCAAGACCGCGCGTGCAATGCTCATGCCGTCATATGTTGACGTGCCGCGCCCAATTTCATCCAGCACCAAAAGGCTGTTAGCCGTCGCAGCGGCGAGTATTCCCGCAACCTCGCTCATCTCCACCAAAAACGTGGATTGCCCCGCCGCAAGGTCGTCGGACGCGCCGATTCGCGTGAAGATGCCGTCCAAAACGCAAAGCCGCGCGCTCGCCGCAGGAACAAAAGATCCCGCTTGAGCCAGCAGACAAATCAGCGCAACCTGGCGCATATATGTTGATTTTCCCGCCATGTTCGGTCCCGTGAGGATAACGCAGCGGTTGTTCTCGCCGTCCAAAACCGTGTCATTGGGGACGAACGGCGCGGCGCCCTTCATGCGCTCCACAACCGGGTGCCGTCCGCCCTCAATATAGATCGAACCGTCCGCGCACATCTCCGGGCGGCAATAGTTGCACTCAGCCGCCGTTTGCGCAAAGGCACACAGCGCGTCCAAATCCGCAAGGGCGCGGGCAGTTTTTTGCACCCGCGCAACCTGCGCCGCCGTCTTTTGGCGGATTCGGTCAAACAGCTCATACTCCAAGCGCGTAATGCGCTCCTGCGCGCCCAAAACCTTGCTCTCAAGCTCTTTGAGTTCCTGCGTTATGTATCGCTCACAATTGGTGAGAGTTTGCTTGCGCAGATATCCCTCCGGTACTAAATCACGCCCGGAGTTTGGTACCTCCAGATAATACCCAAACACGCGGTTGTACCCTATTTTAAGCTTGACAATGCCGGTTTTCTCTTGCTCCTGTTTAGCAATTCCGGCAAGAAAGCCCTTGCTGTCCGTGACGAGTGTATGCAGCTCGTCCAGCTCCTTATGATAGCCCTCGCGTATCATGCCGCCCTCACGCACAGAAAACGGCGGCTCGTCGCAGACTGCCCTCTCAATCAACGCGCTTACGTCCTCAAGCGGGTCAAGCGACTCAAAAAGCTCCGATAGCATGGTGCTTTTGCAGCCAATGAGCGTATCGAGCACCTTGGGGATCTGCGCCGCCGTCTGTGAGAGCGCACGGAGGGTCTGCGCGTTGGCGGAGGAGTAAACGATACGGGTAATCAGCCGCTCCATGTCCTGCATTCCGCCCAGCAAAAGCGACAAATCCTCACGCAGGGCGGGAGCATCGACAAGCTCGCCCACAGCGCCGTGGCGGCGGGTTATCGCGCCGATGTTAAGGAGGGGTTTCTCCAGCCAGGAACGCATGGTGCGCTTGCCCATAGCCGTTTTGCAGCAATCCATAACCCACAGCAGTGAGCCGCGTTTTTCACGCGACCGCAGCGTCTCGGTCAGCTCCAGGTTGCGCAAAGTGGACGCATCCAGCCGCATGAACGATGCCTCGCCATAGACCTCCAGCTTGCCAAAATTCCCAAGCTCATTCCTCTGCGTCTCGGCAAGATAACGCAGGCACGCCCCCGCCGCGCGCACCGCCTCCTGCGCGTTAAGCAGCTTTTCGCAGGCATTATCGCCAAACTGCCCTTGCAAGGCGGACTCGGCGATTATCGGGTCAAAATAAATCTCCGGCATCTCCTGAATCATGGCGCTAAGGCGTGTGTTGGCAAAAGACCGCAGCGCCGAATCCGCCGCCGCCCGGCTATTCAGCAGCAATTCGCTTGGGGCAATCCTGCCAAGCTCCGCCTGTATTTGTCCGGAGAGCCGCGCACCCTGCAGCAGCGTACACGCAAACGCCCCGGTGGAGGCGTCCGCAAAGCAAAGCCCCGCCCTGTCGTCAAAAATAGCCAGCACGGCAAGGTAGTTGTTTTTGCCGTCGTCAAGCATATTCGTTTCCGTCACCGTGCCGGGAGTCATCACCCGCGTGACGTCCCGCCGCACAAGTCCTTTGGCGGCGGCGGGGTCCTCCATTTGCTCACCGATTGCAACCTTGAAGCCCAGTTTTATCAGGCGCGCCAAGTAATTGTCAACAGAGTGGTATGGCACACCGCACATTGGCGCGCGCTCGGGCATACCGCAGTCGCGGGCGGTGAGAGCCAGCCCCAGCGCCTTTGATACGGTCAGCGCGTCGTCAAAAAACATCTCATAGAAATCGCCCAGACGCCATATGAGTATGGTGTCCGGGTGCTGCGCCTTTGTCTCCAGATATTGGCGCATCATGGGAGTCATTTGCGGCGGTATTTCCATTTAATTCCTTTCGGATTAGAAGCTATTTGAACACACAGTTAAAAAACAATTTATATTCACCGTTTACCGCCTACTGCAAAGCGTAAACGCAAAATCAGCCGCATCCGGAGCAGGAACCGCCGCAATCGCCGCCGCAGTGTTGGTGCTCCTCGGGCGGCTCGGCTGTGGCGGGGTCCTCGCCGTCCGCGCACAGGGTCAAAATGCCGAACACTTTGTTCATAAGCTCGCCAAGCGCGTGGTGCGCCGCCTGATATTGCTGCATTGCGGGGCGCTGCATTGTGAGTGCGTACAGCCGCTCAAACTCGTCCTTATATGCTTGCATTTTGCTTTCGCTAGGGTTTTCGCTGTGAGATTCAGACGCGTAGCCGCCCTCCGCCATCTGCAAATTGCGCATGAGCGCAACCAACTCTTCATCCTGAGTGTTCGACTCCATGGCAGTCTGCACCGCGGCGAATTCATCGCTCTGCTGTATCAGCGCTCCAAGCTCACGTGTCTTTGCAATCAATTCTGACATATTATTCCCCTTTTTCGCATAGTACATTATAGTATACCTTTTTTGGCGCGTTAACGCAAGTGATTATCAGCCGTTACAGCAGCGTGATTTTCCCCTCGTCCGGTATATGCGCACCGGCAAGCGTGTTCGCCTTGCCGAGCAGCACGCTCACACCAAAGCGGTGTCCCTCCGGCGCACGGCATTTTGCGGCCAAAGCAACGCCTCTCTCTCCCGCAAACGCAAAGTTCGCAAGCCCGCAGATACAGCTTGCAAGCCCAAGCGACTGCGCCGCCAGCACCATGTTCTGCGTAACAATGCCGCAGTCCAACAACTCCGCGCCGGGCTTGTAGGAATCGCAAACCCAGACGATGGCGATCGCGGGCGCGTGATAAAACAACGTCCCTCCCCGCGACTGAATCCGCGCGTAGAATTCGGGGGCAGCCTTTTGCATGTTGCCGAGACCCTCCGCGTCCAAGGCGGCAAGAGTGTCCGCGTCAGCCACAACACAGATGTGCCACGGCTGCGCGTTCACGCCTGAGGGCGCGGCGGCTCCTGCCTGTGCTATTATCGCCAGATCCTCACGCGGGAGCGGGGTTGGGTCAAAATCGCGGCAGCTGGAGCGGGTGAAAATTGCGTTCAAGGTTTCGTTCATGGTTTAACTCCTTTGTTGATATTGTTTGTATTTTTGCTTATCTGTTAAGTCGGCGCTGAATCAATGGGAGCTTTGCCCTCTTTTATTTTTGTTATGTTGTGCAAGCCCATGGAAAAAAGCATCGCCAATATTCCTTTTCGAACTGTTTGGAATTGATTTGCCTGCTTTTCCATTTAATTTCTCCTTTCCGGATTTACTGACGTGCGCCCCTGCGCAGCTTCTCCAGATAAATCATCAGCACCGAAATATCCGCCGGGCTCACGCCGGAAATCCTGCCCGCCTGCCCCAAGCTTTGCGGGCGCACATGGGCAAGCTTCTCCCTCGCCTCCAAGCGCAGCCCCGCTATGGCGGCGTAGTCCAAACCGGGCGGCAGCACTTGCCCCTCAAGGCGTTTTGCCTCGCGAACCTGTGCTTCCTGCCGGGCAATATAACCCGCATACTTCAGGTCAATCTCCACCGCTTCAAAGATTTCGGCGGGCAAATTCGGGCGGGTAGTGTCAATCGGCGCAAGGTTTGTGTAGTTCAGCCGCGGGCGCCGCAGCAGCTCCGCAAGCGTTTGTGATCCCTCCGGCGGTGTCTCGCCAACTGAGCGGCACAGCTCCTGCAGCGGCGCGTTGCATTGGGCGCGTGTCGTCACGGCGCGTATCATCTCAGCATCAATCATGCGCAGTTTCTCGGTAAAACGCGCAAAACGCCTGTCGTCAATCAAGCCGATTTTGTGTCCAAGCGCGGTCAGGCGGCGGTCGGCGTTGTCCTGCCGCAGGAGGAGGCGGTATTCACTGCGGGCGGTCATCATGCGGTATGGCTCGCGGCAGCCCTTGGTTACAAGGTCGTCAACCAGCGTACCGATATACGAGCCGGAGCGCGGCAAAATCACCGCCGACTTGCCCTGTGCATACCGTGCCGCATTGATTCCCGCCAAGAGTCCCTGCGCCGCCGCCTCCTCATAGCCGGAGGAGCCGTTAAACTGTCCCGCGCCGAATAGAGCGGGAAAATCTGTGAACTGCAAACTCGCGTCCATGGCAAGCGGGTCAACGCTGTCATACTCAATGGCGTAGGCGGGGCGTGTGAGCTGCGCGTTCTCCAGCCCGCGGATTGAGTGCACAATAGCCAGCTGCACATCCTCGGGCAGGGACGACGATAAGCCTTGCAGGTATAGCTCTTGCGTATCCGCACCACATGGCTCAAGAAAAAGCTGGTGACGTTCTTTGTCCGGGAATCGCACAATTTTGTCCTCAATGGACGGACAATAGCGCGGACCCGTTCCCTCGATTTTGCCGCTATATAAAGGAGAGCGGTGTAGATTTTCGCGTATCACACGTGCGGTTTCTGAGTTTGTGTAGCAGATGTGGCACAGCGCGGTGTTTTGCGGCGGAGCATTACCGGCGAACGAAAACGGCGCGGGCGGCTCGTCGCCATGCTGCGCTTCCATGACGGATAAATCCACGCTGCGGCGGTGAATTCGCGGCGGCGTGCCCGTTTTGAAGCGGCGCAGCGGCAGCCCCAACTCTCGCAGGGAAGAGGCAAGCGCAGTTGCGGGGAACATGGTGTCCGGTCCGCTCTCCCAGGAGTGCTCGCCAATGTGCACACGCCCGGCGAGGAAGGTTCCCGTTGCCAAAACTACGCAGCGGGCGGTGTAGTCCGCGCCTGTGCGGGTGATCAAACGCCATGCCGTTTTGTGACGGCGAACGGCGATAATCTCCGCCTGGCGGATCTGCAGATTCTCCTGATTCTCCAACTGCGACTTCATTGCGGCAGAATACGCGCGCCGATCCACCTGCGCCCGGGGACTATGCACAGCCGGACCTTTCCCGCGCCCGAGCATACGACTTTGCAGAGTGCATTGGTCGGCAATTTGCCCCATAGAGCCGCCAAGCGCGTCAATCTCACGCACCAAATGCCCCTTGGACGAGCCGCCGATTGAGGGGTTGCACGGCATGTTCCCAACCCAATCCATGCTGATTGTGAACACGGCTGTGCGGCAGCCCAAACGTGCGGCGGCAAGCGCGGCTTCAATCCCCGCGTGCCCTGCACCAACTATGGCGACGTCATATTTCCCGGCGTTATAGCTCAATATTTACCAACCCTTATATTAATGGATAATTGATAATGGATAGTGGATAATTGCTGCGGGCGGCATTTACCGTTTCTCCGCCAAACATTCGCGGCTGTTGAGGTGTATCGGCTTTCCTCCGCGCTCTAAATCATTGATGATGAAGTGCAGAACATATCGCATTGCCCCGTCCAAATCGGCAAAGGCAAGGCGGCGCACGGTGTCAACATCAGGGTATTTCCGCTCCGCGCTGATGAGGTCGGCGGTGAAAACAATCTTTTCCAGCAGACTCATGCCGGCCCTGCCCGTGGTGTGATAGCGCACTGCGTTGAGTATTTGCGGATCGTCACACAGCCCTTCTTTCGCCAGATAAACCGCCCCCGCCGGAGCGTGCAGGAGCTTTGCATTGCCACGCTCGCAGTCAATGAAGCTGTGGCCTGATTCCTCCAAAAGCCGTGTCATATTCTCCACGGTGTCGCACTTACAGACGTCGTGCACGAGACCCGCAAAGTGTGCCCGTGCGCGATCCTCGCCCCAACGCTCCGCCAAATCCGCCGCACTTTGGGCAACTCCCAGTGAGTGTGCGTACCGCTTTGGTGATAACCTTTGCCGCAAAATCTCCGTCACGATTCTCTCGTCAATCACCGAATTCCCACCTATCACCGTTGTTTTGCTGCCGAGAACGCTGCTTGCCGCTCCTGCGCTTCACGCGGTCGTTGACTGTATTTTTGCCCAATATTGCTCCGCTGCTTGCTCCAGTTTGTTGTCACCCGGGACATAATATTGCGTATCCAGCAGCACATCGGGCAAATATTGCTGCGCGACCCAATGCCCCGGGAAATCATGGGCATAGAGGTAATGCTGACCGGGCTTGTCGCGCTCCGCACCGTCGTAGTGGACGTTTTGCAGATTCCGCGGCACGGGACCGATTTTTCCCGCGCGAACGTCTGCAATAGCGGCATCAATGGCAGAATCGGCGCTGTTGCTTTTGGGAGATCTTGCCACCAAAACCACCGCGTCCGCCAAGGGAATCCGCGCCTCGGGCAGACCCACTGCCAACGCAATATCGCACGCCGCCTTGACGATTGGAATGATCTGCGGATAAGCCAGCCCCACGTCCTCGCACGCGCAAACCATAAGCCGCCGGATTGCGGAGGGCATGTCGCCCGCCTCCAGCAACCGCGCAAGGTAGTGCAGGGATGCGTCTGCGTCTGAACCGCGCATAGATTTTTGGTATGCAGAAACAATGTCGTAGTGAGCGTCGCCGTCCTTATCGTAGCGCAGGGCGGATTTTTGCGTGAGCGACTGCGCCAACTCCGGCGAAACCTGCCGCGTTCCGTCCCCTGTTTCCTGCGCGCCAAGGACGCATAACTCCACGGCGTTGAGAGCCTTGCGCACGTCTCCCCCGCACGCTGCGGCAATGTATTCGCACACGCCGGGCTCAATAATCACCCCGCTCCCCTGTTCATTGACAAAGCCGCGCTGCACCACGGGGAGGATATCCTGCGGCGTGAGCGGACGGAACTCAAAGACTGTTGCGCGGCTTAGCAGGGCATGGTAGATATAGAAAAACGGGTTTTCGGTTGTGGAGGCAATCAGCGTGATGCTGCCCTTTTCCAGGTACTCCAAGAGCGTTTGCTGCTGCTTTTTGTTCAGGTATTGAATCTCGTCCAGATAGAGCAAAATCCCGTTGGGAGCGGCAAGGGTATCGAGCTTGGCGACGGCGGCCTTGATCTCCGCAGTGCCCGCCGTTGTGCCGTTGAGCTTAACCAGGTATCTGTCCGTGCTTTTGGCGATAATACCCGCAAGGGTTGTTTTGCCGATCCCCGGCGGACCATAGAAGATGAGATTAGGCAGTCTGCCGCTGAGTATGATGTTGCGCAGCGGCATGCCCTCACCCAAAAGCAAGGGTTGCCCGGCGACCTCGTCCAGGCTTTGCGGGCGCATTCTCTCTGCAAGCGGCACCATCTTTCTGCTCCTTAATTAATTGATAGCGGATAGTGGAGAGTGAATATTATTGGGATTGCAACATTAGTGAATAATTGGCGCACAACTGCCGCGCTCCCCCACTTTTCCACTATCAATTATCCATTACGCCAAAGATCGTGCCCGCTGCTGCTGCATCCAGCAGATCGTAGAGCTGCTCCGGCGCGTTTCCGTTCAGAATCACCGTGGGGATTCCTGCCTGCGTGGCGCTTTGTGCTGCAAGGAGCTTGGTCATCATGCCGCCGGTGCCGCGCGCGGAGCCCTTGCCGTCTGCAAGCGCAAGCACCTCATCTGTCACCTTTGGGACAAATGAAATCACAGCTGCATTCGGATTTTCGCGCGGGTTAGAATCAAAAAGCCCGTCGGTGTCGGTCAGCAGCAGCAACAAATCCGCGCCGATTAGCTGCGCGACTTTGGCTGATAGGTTGTCGTTATCGCCGAAAACGTCCTCAAGCTCCTCAACGGCAACAGAGTCGTTCTCGTTCACAATCGGCAGCACGCCAAGCTCCAGCAGACGCTCAAATGTGTTTTGCAGATTGCGGCGGCTCTCGGGGGTTTCGGTGTTGCGGCGCGTGAGCAAAAGCTGCGCCACAAGCTGATCCCGCTCCCCAAACATGCGGTCGTACATTGTCATGAGGATGCACTGCCCAACGGCGGCGGCGGCTTGGCGTCCAGGGGTATCCTTGGGGCGCTCGCTCATGCCAAGCTTGCTCACACCAACGCCCATTGCCCCGCTGGTGACTAATATCACTTCACGCCGCGGGCAGTGCCCGCTTAACTCCGGTGGAGCGGCAACTCCGCCGCTCGGCAGCTGTAGGGACTGCAGCGGATTGTTACCCTCGGCGTTGTTGATTGTTAATTGTGAATTGTGAATTGCAGACAGCACGCGCACCAGCCGCGAGAGCGAATGCAAATTAGCCCCGCCGTTTTCGTGCGTGAGGGTGGAGGTGCCGACCTTGACGACAATGCGTCGGGCGGCTTTGATTTTTTGCAGTGTCTGTTCCATGTGCTTATTATAGCGTTTTTTGCGAAAAAAGTAAAGCATGGATTGCACATAGGGGCGAGATGTGCTTTTGATGTTTGCGGTACTATTGTGCGCTTAATATGGTATGTGGCTGAAAAACGAGTGATTTTTTCGGCGCATTAAATCCAGCCGAACAGAGAATTGAAGATCGTCTGGAACCACGCGACAATCCTCTGCCAGAAATCACAGAAAGCGCCCTTTGACGGCGTGGAAGGCTCTTCCGGATCGGCAGGGTATATGTGTCCGCCCACGTCCACCGTGACGGTGTATTGCCCCAAGCTGGCGTAATCGCTGTACACGCCGGGTTTGCCGGTGCCCTCTACACTGATTGAGTACGTCCCGGCAGGCAGTGTGCCCGTGTAGGTTGCGTTCAAGCTGTCGGGGTTGTCCAGAACGATTGCTTTGTCCGGCGCGGTGCCCCGGATTTTCACAAGCGTATCCAGCGTTGCGCCGCGCGGAGCAGTGTCCACGTTCAGCGTTATATCTGACTTGAGGGGCAACGTGAACGAGAAAACATCCACGTCGGTGTTTTTCTCAATAATGCCGCTTTGGCGCAGCGGTGTGCCTGCGAGCGGCGTTGCCGTTTGGGGTGTGTTGCCGTGGTCGTCGGCGCGGTAAGGAATATATGTGCTGATAATCTGCAAGTCGTCTTCTGTATTGGTGGCGCCTTCGTATTCGCCACGACTCCACTGCACCAAACCAGAACTGTAGCCCGTTCCCATGATCGGTCCCCACTCGCCGTCGCCGATGTAGTACTCACCGATGGAGCCGTCCGGGAATATGATGCCGTCATGATGCAGCCCGAGCGTATGGCCGACTTCATGAATAGCAGCAGCAGCGATGGTTTTTTCGGCATATGAAATTTCTTTTGGGAACACAAAGCACGGTACATCACGGTCTGAATTAAATGACCCCACAAAGGCCACGCCGCCTGCGCCGTTGTTGCTCCAATCATATGAAGATCCGCCGATAACGCAGCGGATGCCATATTCATTGTCCTGCGTGTTTGTTTTCACAAGCTTATCGAGCGGCGGCTCTTGGGTAGTGACGTTCACGTCAAACGGGCTGTATGCCTCCGCCACGCGCTGCCAGACACGCTGGATTCTGAGCAACTCGGTTTTGTTGAAAGAGTCCGGGTCGCCCATCGCGAGATCAAACGGCGGAGTTACGATCGGCTCACCGGGCGCCGGAGTATTCGTCCACCCATAATCTCCCGGCGTGACATGCCCGTCAAAGTCGAGGTAAAT
>JAITOD010000064.1 GCA_031290105.1 Oscillospiraceae bacterium | reverse complement strand
GGCAGGCGGTCTTGGTCGCGCCAGCCGAGGCTGGTGGTGAGGTCGGCTTGCGGGTCAGCGTCCACGAGGAGGACTTTTTTGCCCTGCATTGCCAGCCCGATTCCGAGGTTTGCGGTCGTTGTGGTTTTGGTCACGCCGCCCTTTTGGTTGCAGATTGATATGATTTTACAGCTGGACATTTGGGCGGCTCCTTTCGATTGATTTTGGGTTGATTCATGATAAATTCACGCTCCTTGGACATAGATTTAGCCGCCTGCGCCCAAATGGGGGTGCGGGCGGCTATGTAAAATGGATAGAAATACCAAAAGCCGACTGCTTTTTGCGCAATCGGCTTTGTGTAAATATTGAATTGTGAGAGAAGCGATATTTTGCTATGATATAAAGTGTTCGCCATTTGAGAACGGAGGCGACGGCATGAGCAAGCACATTTTCAGAGTCTGCCTGGCACTGATCATTCTGCTGCTAGCCAAAGACTAACGAATACCCAACATTTTCAACGCACATCATTACAAACGGCGAACACTTAACAAAAAACCTTTGCCGGATTATACATCAGGCAAAGGTTTTTTTGGCTCCCCCTGTTGGACTCGAACCAACGACCCTTCGGTTAACAGCCGAATGCTCTACCAACTGAGCTAAGGAGGAATGTTTGGATGCCTTGAACCACATGGCTTTTTGGGGATGTGCGCGTGATTTTCTTCGCCGTAGCCTATCCATACGTTTGGGCTACCAACTGAGCTAAGGAGGAATGTTTGAATGCCTTGAACCATATGGCTTTTTGGGGATGTGCGCGTGATTTTCTTCGCCGTAGCCTATCCATACGTTTGGGCTACCAACTGAGCTAAGGAGGAATGTGAAAGTGCAAATGAACATCTTGCCGACCGGAAAGGCAATCCGGAAAAGATAGTGTTCAGCTACCTCGCCTCAAATATTAGGCTACACTAGGCAAGTGAACGTCTTTCCGGGCGCTGCCCGGTGGTGACCCGTACGAGATTCGAACTCGTGTTGCCGGCGTGAGAGGCCGGAGTCTTAGGCCACTTGACCAACGGGCCACTTTCGATATGATAGTATAGCACATCGCGCGGCAGTTGTCAATAGGGTGCGGCGCTCGGCAGCAGACAAATTCGGCTGATTAGACACAATCCCGAAGAAAGCAGGCTAAATCGGGGAATAGGCACCGCAAAGCCGCATTAATACTCTCGGCGTTGTGTGTCGCTTTTGCCGTGGATATTACGCACGTATTTGACGGCATAATTGACATCAAGATGCCCCAAATATCCGTCCTATTGCAATTTGCGCGCAAAAATGCGATAATGTTAAAGAGTATGACATATCCAAAATCTGCTAAGGGACGACTGCCATGCGAATAGATATTCTCACGCTCTTCCCCCAGCTGTGCGAGTGCTTCCTCAACGAGAGCATTATCGGCAGGGCGCGGGCCAAGGGCGTGGCGGAGTTTTTTTGCCACAACATCCGCGATTACACCGAGAGCCGCCAGGGCAGGGTTGATGACGCGCCGTTTGGCGGCGGCACGGGGCTGATCATGCAGATTCAGCCGATTTTGTCGTGCCATAAGGCGGTGAGCGCTATGGCGGACAGCCCTGCGCATGTGGTTTATATGTCGCCGCAAGGCAAGCCGCTGACCCAAGCGCGTGTGTGCGAGCTATCACAGCTGGAGCGCGTGGAAATCCTCTGCGGGCACTATGAGGGCGTGGACGAGCGCGTGCTGGAGTTGATTGTTGATGAGGAAATCTCTGTGGGCGATTTTGTGGTCACGGGCGGCGAGCTTCCCGCGCTTATGCTTGCGGACGCGATAACGCGAATGCTGCCCGGCACGCTGCGCAACGAGGAGGCCTACAGCCTTGAGAGCCACTACAACGGCTTGTTGGAGTACCCGCAATACACCCGCCCGTGGGACTGGCAGGGCATGACGCCGCCGGAGGTTTTGCGCAGCGGTCACCACGCGAATATCCGCGCGTGGCAGCAGGAGGAGTCACTGCGGCGCACGGCGGAAAAGCGCCCCGATTTGCCGGAACGCTCTCAGCGACCATGTGCCGCTGATTGTTGAGCTGCGTTAAAACAAGGTGCCGCCACGCCCAAGCCTTGCACTAACGCCCAAAATGCGCTATACTTAACAAAAATATTGCAAGGGCACGCTGCCCAACGGAGGAACCCGCCATGCCATCATTCACGCCGGAACTGCTCACTGACCTTCGCGCCGCCGTTGACCGTGCCATGCGCGGAGAATTCTACGCCAAGCGCTTTGCCGGTCTGGACGCGCAGAAAATCATCACGCAGCAAGCCTTTGAAGCACTGCCATTCACCGACAAAAACGACCTTCGCGACGCATATCCCCTCGGCTTATCTGCCGTTGACGAGCGCGAAATCGTTCGCATACACTCGTCAAGCGGCACCACCGGCACGCCCGTCATCATCCCCTACACAAAACAGGACGTGGACGACTGGGCGACAATGTTTGCGCGCTGCTACAAAACGGCGGGTATCACACCGCTGGACCGAATCCACATCACGCCCGGTTATGGGCTGTGGACGGCTGGAATCGGCTTCCAACTGGGCGCGGAAAAGCTGGGAGCAATGGCAATTCCGCTCGGACCCGGCAATACTGAAAAACAGTTGCAAATGATGATGGATTTAGGATCCACGGTGCTGTGCGCCACGTCGTCATACGCACTTTTGCTGGCGGAGGAAATCGCCAAGCGCGGCATAAAAGACAAAATCAAGCTGAGAAAAGGTGTTATCGGCTCGGAGCGTTGGGGCGAAAAAATGCGTAGCCGCATCGCCGAGGAGTTGGGTGTTGAGCTATACGACATCTACGGTCTGACGGAAATCTATGGCCCGGGGATTGGTATAAATTGCCAACACAGCTCCGCAATGCATATGTGGACTGACTTTTTCTTCTACGAAATAATCGACCCCAAAACGGGCAAGCCTGTGCCTGACGGAGAGGTTGGCGAGCTGGTCATCACCACGCTGCGCAAAGAGGGCGCGCCGCTCATTCGCTACCGCACGCACGACCTGACACGCGCCGTGTCCGGCGACTGCCCCTGCGGTTCGCATTTTCCGCGCATTGACGCGATTTTGGGGCGCAGCGACGACATGATTAAGGTCAAGGGCGTGATACTTTTCCCCGGCAAGGTGGATTCCCTGCTCTCCGGCATTGCAGATGTGAGCAGCGAATACCAAATCATCATCGACCACCTGAACGGGCGTGATATGCTCACGCTGTTTTTTGAAACCCCCGTGGAGAACGCCGTATTCCGCGAGGCGCTTCAACAGACGGTACAGACTGAATTCAAGGCGAAAATCGGCTTCTTGCCGGTGGTCAAAGCTGTGGGCATGGGTGAGTTGCCGCGCAGTGAAAAGAAATCCACACGCATTTTTGATAACCGATATTGAGGAGTGCCGTCATGAAAACTAACCGCAAACGCCGCCCGTGGTTAACCGCGCTGTTAAGCGGCTTGTGTACTGTCGCCGTGTTGTCTGCCGCCGCAGTGTTCATTGTGCCGCTGGTGCTGGAGCGCTTGGAAGATAATCCCGCCGTACCAGTGGCTGATAGCCACTTTGCGCCCGTTGAGCCGCTGAGCAAACCCATGCCACCCGAGGGCGGCGGGGCGTACATTTACCCTGTGCCGCACCGTATCTATTTGGCTGAAGAGGATATGCCGGGATATAACGCATGTGCGGTTTATAGTTTTATAAATCAAAATGGAGAACCAATCAGTGGAAATACATACACTTCTTATCTTCAAATGTATTTAAGCCAAGAGAAAAAGCAGCTTTGGTTTGTGAAAGGCGAACTCACAGATGAATTTTTGGACGCAAAAGGCAACTCTGTGGGGAAACTACCCAATATGAACGAACTGGATATGCCATATTATTACCTTGCCATTTATCGTGAACACGATGAGCCGTATATCTGGTTCATGGATATGAATTATCAAGGAATGGATAATGGTCGACGTGGCTTGTTCAGTCTCAAAAGCATGAAAACAACAATTTTCCCGCCTGCAAAAGGCTCTTATAATAGTATTGTTTCTATTGACGATAATCAAGTTTTGCATTGCGAGTATACCCAAAATGCAAGTGGATTGGAATTGTCCAGTGCATGGAAAGTAATGGCTGAAACCGGCGAAAAAATTGAAATTGATTTGAAAAACTATAATCTGAATGAAGAAGACCCAGCTTATCAAATTGCAAATGATATTGCGGACGAGTTGCACGGCGAGGGCTGGCATGAAAAGTGGGGCGAAACGCCTGTAAATGACTACACCAACCAAAATGATGCTATACAATCGTTGCAGTTCAAAGGTTTTTCAATAGAGGGATACAATGACGACCTCTACTACTGGGTGCGCAAAGGCGCCGCCCAAGGCTACGTTGACAAAAACGGCGACTGGTTCTACCGCGAGAGTGTATATAAGGATTTGGATGATTGATATGGAAAACATACTAAAAGTGAAGCTCACCCGCCCGGGCGCAAAGCTGCCAAACCGCGCAACGCAGGGCAGTGCCGGCTACGACCTGTGCGCCTGCATTGACGCACCGCAGACGCTGGAACCCGGCGGTCACACGGTTGTGCCTACGGGCGTTGCCATTGCGTTATTGCCCAATAACGCCGCCTATATTTTTGCACGCAGCGGACTTGCGGTCAAGCACGGCATTGTGCCCGCAAACGCAGTCGGCGTGATCGATAGCGACTACCGCGGGGAAATCCTCGTGGGGCTAATCAACCAGTACGCCGAGCCATATACCATCCAACCCGGAGAGCGTATTGCGCAGTTGGTGATAATGCCCGTGCTGCTGCCGCAAATTATCGCCGCGGACGAGCTGCCCGATACACAGCGCGGCGCGGGGGGCTTTGGGTCAACCGGGCGATCGTTGGTAGATTTTGGACGTTAGATTTGACAAACTGGAGAACACAATGAGAACGCAAAAAAGTATACTTTGTGTATGTGCGCTGCTTCTGTTTATGTTTGCGCTGAGTGCTTGCGGCAGCCCCGCTCCCGAGAAAACAACGCCGCAAGCCGTGAGTACCACAGCCGAAAATCTCGCGACCGAGCCGCCGGCTGAGTACGATGACAAAAATCAGCCGAACGCTGTAACGCCCATTGACTTTTCGCAAACCCAAACAATCGGAAAAGGGCTTCCGGCGTTCACCTTCAAGCTGGAAGGTGTCGCCAAAGAGTCATTCTACCAGATTTCCAAGCTCACGATTAGCGGTGCGGACGGCAAATTCGAGCAGGCAATCACCGGGCTGTCAACAGGATTCCATGCGAGTGATGATTCTTATGGTCTTGAATTGGCAGATTGGAACTTTGACGGATTCCTTGACATTAGTCTTCTTAGAGCGGATGGCGGCAGTTCCGGCAATTCACCGCATTATTATTGGCTGTGGGACGCGCAAAAAAATCGCTTCGCGGAGAACAAACAGTTGACAGAAAAAAGCGAGCTTAATTCTTTGCAGATTAAAAGCAATGAAAAACAGATAACGGGCTTTTCTCGAGCTGGTCCGCGTGAATATCATACCGTTGTTATGGAATATCGCGCGGGTGAATATGTAATAATTTCAACGGAAGCAATGCTTTTCACCTCGATTGATGATGACCCTAATCATGTTTTCAAGCGCGTCATTGTTGAAAAGAATATTAACGGCAAAATGGTCGTGACATCGGACACGGAAGAAAAAGTATTCCGCGACGAATAGCTGAAAGAGTGAGCAATGCAAAACCTCCGCCGCCTAAAAGCCAAAGCCAACGCCCTCCCGCTGACCCCAGGGGTCTACCTCATGAAGGACGCGCGGGGACAGATTATTTATGTCGGCAAGGCAAAGGCACTCAAAAACCGCGTGGGCAGCTATTTCACGGCGCAGCAGCAAAACCTCCTGCCAAAGGTCCGCGCTATGGTCGAACACGCCGATGATTTTGACGTTATCCTCACCGATACCGAAAATGAGTGCCTGCTCCTTGAGTGCTCGCTCATCAAGCAGCACACCCCAAAATACAACATCCTCCTAAAGGACGACAAGGGATTTCACTATCTGCGCATCACGCCGCCCCCCTGGAGCAATTTTTATGAAGCCAAACAAATTACCGACGACGGTGCGCAATATTTGGGTCCATACACCAGCGCATGGGTAGTCAATCAGGCGGTGGACGCGGTCAAGAAAATTTTCCGTCTGCCGCAGTGCGCCAAGCTTTTCCCCCGCGATATCGGCAAGAGCCGCCCGTGCCTTAACCACTTTATCGGGCTGTGCTCAGCGCCGTGTGCGGGGAGAATCAGTCAAGAAGCGTACTCCCAATGCGTCGCGGACGCGCTCTCTTTCCTCAAGCACGGCGAGTCAAAAGCAATGGAGGAAATGCAAAAACGCATGGAATCCGCCGCCGAGTCGCTTGATTTTGAAACCGCCGCGCGTCTGCGCGACAGCCTGCGCGCAATGGAACAGCTCAGCCGGCGGCAAAAGGTCGTCAACAGCTCGTACCCGGAGCAGGATGTTTTTGCGCTGGTACGAGAGAGCGAAAAGTGCTGCCTGTGTGTACTGCGCTTCACCGACGGCAAGCTCACCGATGCGGAGCACTTCCTGATCGAAACGCCTGAGGAACTGCCGGAAGCGCGGCGCGAGCTGCTTCTGCGCTACTACACCATGCGGGATTTCATTCCGCGCCGCGTAGTTCTGGACGGCGAAACGGCGGATATTCCGCTCCTTACCGACTGGCTGCGCGACAAAGCGGGCAGAAAAATCAATATCGTTTTGCCGGAAAAGGGCGAGCCCCTGCGCCTTGTTGAGATGTGCCGCGCGAACGCTGCGCAGTACTTGGCGCAGCACATGGGGCGGCAGGGCAAAACTACCGCCGCCCTGGACGAATTGGCCGGGGTCCTTGGTTTACCGACGCCGCCTGTGCGCATTGAGGCGTATGATATATCACACACAGGCGGGGCGCAAGCGGTCGCCGGCATGGTTGTTTTCGAGGACGGCGTGCCGCTCAAGCGGGCGTATAAGCGCTTCCAAATCCGCACAGTTGAGAATGCGGACGACTATGCCTCAATGGCGGAGGTGCTGCGCCGCCGCCTAAAGCGCTATGTTGACGAAAAGGACAAAAACGATGGCTTTGGGCGCTTGCCCGACCTGATTTTATTGGACGGCGGACAGGGACAGGTGCACGCGGTCATGCCGGTGCTGGAGGAGCTTGCGCTGCCCGTGCCGCTGTTTGGTATGGTCAAGGATAGCCGCCACCGCACACGTGCAATCGCGGCGGACGGCGGCGAAATATCGCTCTCGGTCAAGCGGGCGGCATTTACGCTCGTGGGGCAGATTCAGGAGGAAGTGCACCGTTTTGCCATTGCTTATCATCGCCAAAAGCGCGGAAAATCTACGCTTGCAGGTACGCTCACGCAGATTCAGGGGATAGGAGAGAGCCGCGCAAAGGCATTGCTGCGGCACTTCAAGACTATGCAGAAAATCCGCGCCGCGTCTGTGGAGGAGCTGCTTGCCGCGCCGGGAATGACTGAACCTGCCGCGCAGGCTGTGTTTGGGTATTTTCACACATTGCCATGATTTTTATTGCTTTGTGAATTTTGCGCCGTCAATGAAAAACGACTTAAAAGTTATTTCTGTAATTGTGTAATTTGTGGTTATTGACGGCAATCCGTCGCTCACAAATGTGAGTGTACCTTTGTGGATTGTGTAAGTGCCGTTACTCGCGATGGCAAGTGAATCAATTCCGTTTTTGATTGTGAGTTGGTTTGAACCGCTGAAAATCCATGTTTTTGACAAAAGACTTTCACCGTCGGATTTATATGTTCCGTCCATGGGTTTTGGCAAAAAGCCGCACGCCGCAAGCAGTGAGAGCATCAGCAGCACTGCAATGACGATTGTTCCTGCTTTTTTCATAATATTTTTACGCCCTTTCGTATTCTTTTATAAACTATTGCTGTATCATATGAGTTTCTGAAAACAATTTCGTATTGGAAAAATGCCGAGAATAGGCAGAAAGGAGCGCAACCGCCTGCGCCCCAATCTACTATCTAGCATCTGGAAGATTATGCGCCAATCTACCAGATAATGATCTGACATTTGAACTCTATAAGACCGCCCCGCCGCTCACAGGCCCCACTAGTTTGGCATACCGTGCCAGCCAACCTGACGTGGCGTTTGGTGCGGGCGGAGTCCACTCCTTGCGGCGCTCGTCCAACTCATCATCGCTCACCAGCACCTCAATCTTGCGTTCGCTGACGGAGAGCCGCATCCTGTCGCCCTCATGCACAAGGGCAATCGGTCCGCCCAGCGCCGCTTCGGGCGCAACGTGGCCAATCACGCCGCCGCGCGAGAGTCCGCTGAATCTCCCGTCCGTTACCAGTGCAACGTCCTTGTCCAACCCGCGTCCGCAGAGCAGCGCCGTCAACATCAGCATTTCCGGCATACCCGGTCCGCCCCGTGGTCCCTCGTAGCGGATTACCATCACGTCGCCCGGCCGGATTTTGCCCATCAGCAGCGCCAAAAAAGCCTTGTGCTCGCTATCGAATACCCGCGCCGGACCCTCGTGCTCCCACATCGCCGGGTCAACGCCCGCAACCTTGATAACCGCGCCAAGCGGGGCTATGTTCCCCTTGAGTACCATCAAGCCGCCCTCTGCGGAGTATGGATCTGCGACAGGATGAATCACGGAATCGTCAAGAATCTCGGCGTTTGCAACGACCTCCGCCAGCGTTTTCGGCGTGATTTCCTCCGCGCCCGGCTTATGTTTTTTGCTGTGTATAGTCTTCACGCCGCCGCTCAAAATTCCCGCGCCGATCGCCTGCTTGATGACCGCAGAAACGCCGCCCGCCGCGTCCAGATCCTGCATAAGGTGCTTGCCGGAGGGCGAAAGCTTGACCCAGTGCGGCGTTGTGCGGCTGAGCGCGTCAAAGTCGTCCAGCGTGATTTCAATATCCAGCTCATGCGCCAACGCGGGCAAGTGCAGCGCCGTGTTGGTGGAGCAGCCAAGCAGCATATCCATCTTGATTGCGTTCAAAAAGCTCTCGCGCTTGATGAACGATGAGGGCACCACGTCATATTGCGCCAACTCCACGGCCAGGATACCCGCATCCTTAGCCATGTGATAGCGGCGGGCGTTCACCGCGGGGACGGTCCCCGTGCCGGGCAGCGAGATCCCCAGTACCTCTGTCATGCACGCCATGGAGTTTGCTGTGAACATCCCCTGACAACTGCCGCAGCCGGGGCATACCTCATCCTCGTACGCCTTGTAGACCTCCTCGTCCAGCGTGCCGGCCAGCACCTGCCCGGCGCATTCGGCAATGTCCTGCACGTCAACGCGCTTGCCTTTATAGTTGCCCGCCAGCATTGGTCCGCCGGTGACGACGATAAACGGCAAATCCAGCCGCAGCGCACCCATAATCATGCCGGGGATGATTTTGTCGCAGGAGCAAACCAGCACCAGTGCATCACAAACGTGTGACTGCGCCATGGTTTCCACGCTGTCGGCAATCAACTCGCGGCTGGGCAAAGAGTAGCGCATACCCTGCGTGCCCATCACAATGCCGTCGCAGATGCCGATTGTCTGGAACTCCACGGGTGTGCCGCCGCCCATAAGTATGCCGTCGCGCACAGCCGCGCCGATTTTGTCCAGATTGCTGTGCCCCGGGAAAAAGTTGGAGTAGCTGTTGACCACGCCGATGAACGGGCGGTAGATTTGCTCCTCCGTCAGCCCGGCGCCCTTCATGAGGGAACGGCTGCTGATTTTCGCTTCGCCCTGCTTGAGGATATCTGAGCGGTAGTCCTCGCGTATTTCTCGTTTCATTTTGTTTCCTCTCTGCTTTGTGTTGTTATTCGTTTTTGGCAGTGCGCCAAAAGTGATCAAAAATTACGCTTATTCAAAACGGCAGCAGCGTCTTGACGTCCAGCCGCAAGCCATCAATCTCGCCTTCGCCCTGGGACCAAATATCGTTGTTGCTTGTCCATTCCTCGTTGATGAATTTTTTGTCCGTCAGAGCGTAAACAATCACAGCGCCGCTTGGTGTCATGCCGTTTTTAATGTTCTCTGCGGAGATTTTTTCCCGGTCCGGCCAAAACGTCAGTCTGTCGCTGACTTTTTCAGTTTTCGGGTTGTATGTGTAATACTCAACGCGCCCCTGCGGCTTGTCTTTTTCGTCATTCAGCGGCTTGAGTATGCGTATGTTGCCGTCAGGCAAAAAATATTCCGAAACCTGCCAGGTTGGCTCAGGCTCCCAAGTGCGCAATATTTCCCCCTGTTCGTTGACCGAAGCTTCCGCTTCCTGCCGCTCGCCGTCGCGTTCAATCTCGCGCCGCAGCTCCTCGCCCGTGAGTGTGCACTTGCCGGCATAAAGCGCTTTGCCCGTCAGCCCGTTCAGCTCGCCGAAAAGGCAATTGACTATATCCTCATCCTTGCCGTTCCAGCCCTTGGGGTAGTAGGTGACAAACCAGGTCAGGTTATCCGGCGTATATTGGTAATATGGCGGATATTGCCGTGTCCCCACGGATTGGTGCGCAACCCAACTGTAGCCCACTGTGCCCGCACCTGACGCCCCAATGCGCATACTTGCCAGCACCTCCGCCTGTCCTGCGGTGATTTGCGGCTGAATTTGGCTGTAATCATATAGCGTCGCCGGCTCCTGCCGCGCTTGGTACGCCGCCGCATAGCACACCGTGAACACCGAGAGAATCAGCGCAAGGACGACGCAAAGTTTAATCGCGCGTTTCATGGTCAGCTCCTAATTATTCATTGTTAATCGCCTACAGTGTCAGTTCCGCGATGTTCGCAAGTCCCATTGAGCGCTTGCCCTGCTCAATCTCGTGTATCATGGCGATAATCTGCGCGTTAAGCGGGCACTCCACGCCGACCTCCGCGCCGCGCTTGAGGAAATAGCCGTTAAGGTAGTCAATCTCCGTAATTTCACCGCGCTCAAGCGATTGCAGTGTGCTTGGATGCACCTTGCCGATTCGCACCTTGCCGATAATTTGAAAAAGTGTGCCGAACAGGGCGTCCGCTGCCTTGCTTTGATGTTTCATCAGCAGATTGTAGTCGAGTATCTTCATGAACGGCGGGACCTCAAGCCCAAGCTTGCCTGCAACCGTCATGCCCTCACGCGCGATGGAAAGGAAAGCCCGTCGCGCTTTTTTGTCATCCAGCAAAACGCCCAGCGTCATGCCCGAAAGTGCGCACAGCGCATTCACGCACGCGTTGAACACTAACTTGCTGTATAAGCCGCTGAGAATGTTCCCGCTGATTGTTGTGGGCTGAACAGCATCCAAAAAGCTGCGCAGATACTCAAGCTTATCGCCGTTTTGACCGCCCGGCACAGCTTGCCCGATGATGAAATGCCCGCCGCTGGTCAGCTCAGCCTTGCCTATGCCCTTTGCCGTTGCACCAATGCCAATCATGCATGACACGGTGCGCTCCTTGCCCACAACCTCGCTCATCATCTCTGTTGTGATGCCGTTCTGCAAACCCAGCACCAGCGAATCCTCACGCAGACGCGGTAAAAATGCCCGCGCCACGTTAGGCATTGCCTGTGCCTTCGTGGCAATCAGCACGCAGTCATACTCTCCCGCAAGCTCGTCCATGCTGCCAAAAGTCCGCAGCCGCGCGCGGTGCTCACCCTTGACGCCCGTTAGTACGAAGTCGTTCTCAGCAAGGTATGCCGCCTCTTCCGGTTTGCCGAGTACGTCGAAATCAAAGCCCGCCTCAGCGGCAAACGCGGCGACAGTACCGCCGATTGCGCCCGGCCCCACCAATAATGTCCGCATGAAAATACCCCCTATTCCTAAATGATTATTATCGCATATATACGGCAAGTTTGTTTTACACAAATGTGAATCGTTTATGAACTTTTTGCGACTGCGCGCAGTTGCTTTATAAACTAAGCAGCATCTCAGGGGCGATTCCCTCCGGGCGCGCTCCGCAAAAGAAATATACTTCGCTCCGGCGGACTTTTGATGGACACTGTTGTGCCGCTCCCCACGAAAATAGGGGCTTGCATTTTTTGCGCGGTTATGCTATAATTTCCGCGCGCGGGGGTGTAGCTCAATTGGTAGAGCGCTTGAATGG
>JAITOD010000068.1 GCA_031290105.1 Oscillospiraceae bacterium | reverse complement strand
GTCAAGACCTTCAACGGCAAAACCGCCAAGTGCAAGGTCACCGTGAAGTAGGGAACAACCAAAAAGCGCGGGAGAGTGAACGCTCTCCTGCGCTTTTTTGCGGTGCGGAGAGCGGGCACACGCCTTGAATTTAATTTTGACCGCAGTCATATCGCCGCACCGCACATGCATACTCTTGCACAGACTACCGCAAAGGAAGGTTGGATATTGTGAATAACCCTCTTAAACACACAGTGTGCTTGATTTTGTCATTGGCGCTGCTGACCCTGACACCGGCGGCCGCGTTTGCCGGCAGCGGAGAAGCTGTTGAACCGGTCGCGGCGGAGATTAGCTCGCCGGAGCAAAGTACCGAAAAAGCGGACGCTGCAAAAAAAACGGATTATACCGCAAAACCGGATGGCAGCAGCACAAAATCAACCCTGCCTGTGCCTGTCAACGCAAAAAGCGCGGTGCTCATGGACGCGGGCAGCGGGCAGATTTTGGCCCAAAGCAACGCGCACGACAGGCTGTACCCCGCCTCCGTGACCAAAATAATGCCGCTTCTGTTAGTGATGGAAGCGCTTGATAAGGGCGACCTTACGCTGCGGGACACAGTCACGGTCACCAAAAACGCCGCAGGCAAGGGAGGATCGCAGATCTGGCTCAAGGAGGGCGAAACCATGAGTGTTGACGACCTCCTGAAGGCTGCGGCAATTTACAGCGCAAATGATGCGTGCACCGCTCTTGGCGAACACCTTTTTGGGAGCGAGGAGGCGTTTATCCGGTGCCTCAACGAGCGCGCCGCCGAGCTTGGCATGAATGACACTCACTTTGAAAACGGCACCGGGCTTGACGACACAGTCACCAACCACCTAACCAGCGCCAACGATGTGGCGGTAATGTCGCGCGAGCTGCTGAAGCACCCGCAAATACTCAACTACACCACGGTGTGGATGGATTATCTGCGCGGCGGCGTAACGCAGCTTGTCAATACCAACAAAATAATCCGGTTTTATCAGGGCGCAACGGGGCTCAAGACCGGCACCACCAACAAGGCGGGCTGCTGTGTATCTGCAAGCGCGAAACGCGGAGATCTCCACCTAATCGCCGTGGTAATGGGCAGCCCCACCAGCGACGAGCGCTTTGACGGCGCAAAGGCGCTGCTCAACTGGGGATTTGCCAACTTCGCCGCGCTCACGCCAAAGCTTGACCCCGCGCTGGTTCCGCCCGTAAAGGTCTTGCGCGGCACTGCGGAAGCAATCACGCCGATTTTGCCGCAGCTTGACCCCGTTGTGCTCAAAAAGGGCGAGGAGGGCAAGCTAAAGCAGGAGATTCAGCTGGCGCTGGACGTTCAAGCTCCCGTGGAGCAGGGGCAGGCGCTTGGCAAGGTGATTTACTCACTGGACGGCGTAACGCTGGCGGAGTACCCGCTTGCCGCCCCGGATGCTGTGGGCAAGATGACGTTCGGCGAAATGTTTATGCGCCTGCTGCGGGCGTTAAGGTGAGCGTGGATTACTTCCGCGGCTGTGGGGATTGCGTGGGATTCATCATGTAATTTGCCGATTTTATAGCTGAGAGCTCTATTATAGAGCTCTGCGGTTAAATTACCGCAAAAAAGCCTGTAACCGCAACGCTAAACCACACAGCTGCCCGTATAGCTACGTGGTTAATTTGCGTTCATATCCGCCCCGCTGCAGCCGCTATATCCGCCCCCGCATTTGACGAACATTTGAGCGCTCTGCGCGCTGCACAGCGTGCGGCAGTTTGCGCGCTGAGATGCACTCCCGCACAAAAAACTGCCCGGGCCCCAAATTTTTTTCAAAAAACTTTGCCATATTTCCATACAAGAAATTCCCCCCCGCATTATGCGCTATAATACCCCTATTCTTGTCAACATAAGGGGAAATATATGTACTGCTCATCATGCGGTAACCAATCACCCGACGACTCGGCGTTTTGTGTAAGCTGCGGGGCTGCACTCAACGCGCCGCCAATTCAGCAAGCCCAATATGCACAACCCCAACAGGCAGCGCCGCCTGTCCCGCAACCGACGCTAAAGGCGGAAGCAAGCCCCAAAAAGCCGTTCCCAACGAAAATTATACTGTCTGTTGTGTCGGCGGTTTTAGTCGTCGCCGTTGCCGCGGCGGGTGTGCTGACGCACGGCTTTGGGCTGATTAAGGGCGGCAGCGATGCTCCAAATCCGGTGGCCGCGCCAAAGCAAGATGTGATTTTCATGGAATTTGGTGAAAAGCTGGTTTCTTTCGGCGACACTGTTCGGGTGTTGCTGGATGGGCAGAAGGAAATTTGGGATTTTATAGTAGAAGGGGATTGGATTTTCTACTTGAGTCAAAACGCTGCAGGCACATCAATTTGCAGGGTGAAAACAGACGGCACGGGCTTTGAGCAATTGCGTAAGGTGGAGGACCCTGTATGCATGCGGGTTGTTGATGGTTGGATATATTGCGGCAGCTATTTGGGCAGCGATTACGGCATTACACGCATGAAAACGGACGGCTCAGAGTTTAGCACAATAGCCAATTCACGTGTTGATTTTGGTGAAACTGAGAGTTTTGAAGTGATTGATAATTTCGTGTATTTTACAGCCGCAGATTACAGCGGTTACTATATAGGCAAAATGCATGTTGACGGCACGCAATTAAGCAAGATATATAACTTGCCCGTTGATTCTTGGGGACAATTGTTTGCGACACAAAACAATCACATGCTTGTTTTCGTGAGCGAAGATGGTGGTTCCGGTGAATCGTATCTCTTGTCTATGGCGATAGACGGCAGCAATCCGGTTAAAATTCCGAACTCCTCTGAAAGAAATGTTTCCCTTCGTGACGGGTATATCATCTATCAAAGCGAGGATCTCCATTACGGCAGGATGAACTTGGACGGAACCGGTAAGCAGGACTACGACCGGCCTGCCCCCGGCAAGTTGGATGGACCATACTCATACTCTGACTGGATTCAAGATAACAATAACTTCTATAATTTAAAAACAGGTGAGCAAAAGCCAAAACCAAGCGGAATTCTCGGCAAAGCTGGAGATTATATAATCGGCGATTGGTGCTACGCATTAGATTTTGCAATTCGTTTCAAGATTGGCAGTACGGATGTGCAAATGGATGAATCGTTGGCGTTTGATGACGATGTTGAAAAGCTTAAACCCGGAGACACTATTGAATACAAAAATTACACGCAGGCAGAGTTTGAAGCCAGGCTGAAAGAGATGGAAGCTCGAGGCTATTGACAAGAATCAACAAAAAGCGGGCACGGTTCAAAAGCTGTGCCCGCTTATGTTTTAATCCGCAAAGTCTAACAGCTAAAGTCTGTCATACCGTCCGCAAGTACTGACTCGCCGCATACCCTGCGTTCCCGCTCGGCAAGCGCACATAGCTCCACCCGGGAATGCGCCGCAAAACCGTCACCGACTCGCCGTTTTCCAGCTTGCCGACTCGCTGATACTCAATCCCCGGCAGGCGGCGCACGTTCAAATGCCCCTCGTTCAGGTGGACGACTGCTTGCTGCGGCTCGTCTTGCCTTGCGTACGGCAGCCCAAAATATTCCGCCAGCCCCTGCGTCAAATGGTCGGCAATGGCGACTGTTGCGCTCTCAATCCACTCGGCGTCCTCCGGGTTGTCGTGATATGCAACCTCAATAAACACAGTCGGAGCCTTGGTTTCGCGCAGCTCGTAAAGGTTCGTTTCGGGGCGCAAAACCACCTTGCCGTCCTCCGGGTAGATGTCCGCCAGCGATTGCGCTTCGTATTCCGCCGCACGCTCACCCGCCGCGTTGCCGGGGTAGTACATCACCAGCGGACCTTGATTCTCACCGACCTGCCCCTGCGGCGATGCGTTTGAGTGCAGCGCAAGGTGCAAATCATAATCGCCCTCGTTGCTTATTGCAACGCTGGTTCTTACGTCGCCGTTCGGGTCGTTGCGCCCGTAGCTGATTCCTGCCAAATCCAGGAAAGGCTCCATTGCGTCGGCAAGGCGGTTCATGTATTCTTTTTCGGTGCCGCCTGTTATGTATTCGTTGTAGCCCTGAGTTGACGGGCTGAGGAACACGCTGGGCATGGTCTGCCTCCTGAATAGCTGTTTGCTGTATTCTATGCCGACGGGAGGGCAAGTGTGATTCTTGGCGCTGATGTTCTAAGAACAAATTGACAAAACATCACTCAATATCCAAATGCATTTTCTCCGTTGGCGGCCGGAAAACCCGGTCCACCCGTGCCCAATCATCGCCGGAAATAAGCAGCTCTGCCGCACGTGCGTTCTGCTCCGTGTGATGCGGGTTTGCGGATTTTGGTATGGCAATCACGCCGTCCTGCCGCAGGACAAATGCCAGCAAAATCTGCTGTGCCGTGCAGCTGTATTTCTCCGCAAGCTCGATTAACAGCGGCTCCACGAGGACGTTTTTTCCGTATCGCCGCAGTTTTCCGCCCTGCGCAAGCGGACAGTACGCCATCACCGCCACGTTATGGGTACGGCACCACGGCAGCAGGTCAAACTCAATGCCGCGCGAGCCGATGTGATACAGCACCTGGTTGACCGCGCAGCCCTCACCGCCGGGCACAGCAAACAGCTCCTCCATGTCGCTCACGTCGAAGTTGCTCACGCCCCAGCGCAGAATTTTACCCTGCCGAACCAGCTCCTCCATGCACGCAACTGTTTCCGCAAGGGGGATTTCTCCGCGCCAATGCAGCAGATATATATCCAGGTAATCCGTGCCCAAACGCCGCAGGGATTCCTCGCAGTGCGCAAAGATCCGCTCCCTGCCCGCGTTTTGGGGCAAGACCTTGCTGCAGAGTTGGTAGCTCCCGCGCGGCGCCCGATGCAACGCCCGTCCGATCAGCTCCTCGGAGTTGCCGCCGCCGTACATCTCTGCGGTGTCAATCAGCGTTATGCCAAGCTCAAGTCCGCGCAGGAGTGAGGCGGATTCGCCCGTGGATTTGGCCGTATCATCGCCAAGCTCCCAGCCGCCCTGACCGAGGCACGGAATACTCAGCCCGCGCAAATCAATCTGCCGCATTGCTCTCTTTAATCATCGCCGTGCCGCCGCTTGGGAACAGTGAGATGTGGTAATCGCCCGGAGTTTTCACAACTTCCGGAAGATCAGCAGAGGGGGCGGCAAACTCAAAGTAACTTGGCGTGCCCACCGCGTCTGTGCGCTTCGGGTAGTCTGTGCTGAACCACTGAGCGCCGCTTTCCATGCAGAGCTTGTATTCCTCGGCGGTGTATTCCGGCCAGACGTCAACGCGGCTGCGGACAATAAGGTTCTGCTCATCAACAAGCAAGCTGCTGTTGTCATACGCCTCTTTCGGGTCGTTCGCCAGCACAAACGACGCCAGCGGATTCGCCCAATCCTGCCACTGAAACGCCGGGAACATTGCCTGTGTGCGCAGTGTGCTGTCGATTGCTATGTATTCCGGAGTTAGCGTTTCGTTGGGATGAAAAAGCGGGACAAACTTGCCGAGCGTTTGCTCCAGTGGCAGCCAGCCGTCGTCGGCACGCAGGGCGGCAAAGTCGGTGTAATCGCCAAGCATATCGGCGGGGGAGAGCAGGGAATCGCCCAGAGAGTCGCGGATGAGTTTATCAAACT
The DNA here is from genome assembly GCA_031290105.1 of Oscillospiraceae bacterium. Taxonomy (GTDB): domain Bacteria; phylum Bacillota; class Clostridia; order Oscillospirales; family Acutalibacteraceae; genus WRKY01. The sequence goes on along the minus strand of JAITOD010000068.1, from coordinate 24,344 downwards.
CCGCAAAATATTGTTTGTCCATGCCGTAAATATTGAACGGCGACAGACTGACCTCCTTCGGCTCAATCAGCAAAACAATCGGCAGATGGCTTGGATGTGCCTTGCTCCAAAGCGCAAGTTCCTCAAGCGCCAGCCCTGCGTCAATCGCCGATGAGTTCATGTCAATCAGCGGCGCGTGACAAAACAAAAAGCGCGGCGCGCCGTTTTCCATGGTGTAGTAAAGATCCAGCTCAAGCCCCATAACGCCGTTGTTGAGCTGGTCCGTGAGCGGCTCGAAGGTGTATTCATATTCGCCCTTCATGCCCGATCCGAAAAGATAAAGCGAGTTGAAAACAAACGACCCGGCGGCCGGCATTTTTTGTTTGTAGCTGTTGTGAGTTATCAGTCCGCGCAGCTGATTGAACTTTGTGCCGGATTTGATTTCCGCGCCAACGTCAACGCCTGTGCGGGCTTTTTCCGCCGCGAGAGCTGCCTCCCGGCTTTGCGGCTCAAGAGTGAGACTTGCCGCACGCAGCTGTGCTAAGTGCTCCTGCTGCCAGTCCTCCCATTCGTGCCAGCCCGTCTTGCCTTGAATCGCGATCGCCGCGCCAAGGACAAGTATCGCCGCCAGCAATGCGCACAATGTGCACAGCGGGATTTTCCACAGCAGACCTTTTTTACGCTTTTTCATGATGAACTCCCTTTAAACAATATTCAATGCTGATTATTATACCTTATGAAAAAAAAAAAAGGCAAGCTCTTGCAATCTGCTCTATTAAATGTTATAATATGCGGGCATGAAAATTAGCAAATCCGACCATAATAACCGAAAGATACCACAACCCGAAAGGACCCGCCAAAATGTTATTTACGCAGGATATCGGAATTGATCTGGGCACCGCAAACACCTTGGTTTTTGTTAAGGGCAAGGGCATCATCATTCGTGAGCCGTCAGTTGTTGCGGTTGACCAGCGCAGCACGCCCATGCGTGTGGTTGCGGTTGGCGCGTCCGCAAAAGAGATGATTGGGCGCACACCCGGCTCAATCAAAGCCGTGCGCCCGCTCAAGGACGGCGTTATTGCGGATTTTGACATCACTGCGGATATGCTCAAGGCGTTCATCAAGCGGGCGGTCAGCCACTCGCCGCTCTCCCGCGCAAGGGTTATGATCTGTATTCCGTCCGGGGTGACGGGCGTTGAAATGCGCGCGGTCTATGACGCGGCAAAGAGTGCGGGCGCAAAGTTCGTCAGCCTGATCGAGGAACCAATGGCGGCGGCAATCGGCGCGGGACTGCCGGTGAGCGAGGCGACGGGATCCATGGTGGTGGATATCGGCGGCGGCACCAGCGAGGTTGCGGTTATTGCCCTGGGCGACGTGGTTACATCTTTTTCCGCACGCGTTGCGGGGGATAGCTTTGATGAAGCTATCATCACCTATATCAAAAAGAAATACAACCTCCTCATCGGTGAGCGCACATCCGAGGACATCAAGGTAACAATCGGCTCCGCTTATCCATACGAGGGCGAGGGCTCCATGAACATCAAGGGGCGCAACCTGATGGATGGTCTGCCAAAGAGCGTCGAGATTTCCAGCGAGGAAATCCGCGAGGCGCTGGCGGACGTTGTGGGTCAGGTGCTGGACGCTATCCGCGCAACGCTGGAAAAAACTCCGCCGGAGCTTGCCGCGGACATCATCGACCACGGCATTATGCTCACGGGCGGCGGCGCGTTGCTGCGCGGGCTGGACAGGCTCATCAGCATAGAAACGAAAATCCCCGTCCATGTGGCGGAAAACCCGCTGGACTGCGTTGTTGACGGCACCGGCATTTGCCTTGAGAACGACCAGCTGAACAAGCTTCTGCACCGCGATTCTTATTGATTTAGATGTTAGATAGCGTGTATTGACGACGTGGTCTAAAATCTAAATTGGGGCTGTTAAAGATGAAAGCATTCCTCAAAAGCACCGCCTTCCGCGTGTTGGTGATAGTATTGCTGCTGCTGGCGCTTGGCAGTGTGCTGGCGGGCTTTTTGCCGTCCGGCAGTACGCCGGCAAACTCGGTGGTTTCCGCCGTCTTTTCACCGTTGCAGAGCATCGCTGCCATGGCGGCGGAAAGGCTGAACGTGTTTGCGCTGAGCTTCCGCTCCGCGTCGGTGCTGGCTGAAGAGAATGCCCGGCTTGCCGAAGAGAACGCCAAAATCAAAGAAGAGTTGGTCGACTACGCCCAGGCGAAGGAGAAAATTGAGCTTTACGAGGCTTTTTATGAACTGAAAAGCCAAAACGATGACTACAAGCCGGTTGCGGCGGCTGTGGTTGGGCGCGCGCCGGACGGCGGCTATGGAGTGTTCACTCTCAACCGCGGCACGGCGCACGGCATTAAAGTCGGCTGCCCGGTGGTATACGGCAAAAACCTGATTGGCACAGTCGCCGCCTGCTCCGCAAACAGCAGCACGGTCAACACCCTGCTGAACCCCGAGCTGAACGTTGGCGCGTACGCACTCAATTCTGCGGAGGAGCTTTTTACTACAACAGACCCGGAGCTTGCCGCGCAGGGCTTATGCAAGGCGCCGGGCCTGACGGCGGGCAGTATGCTTGCCGCAAACAGTGTGATCTGTACATCCGGAGTGACGGGCAAGTTTCCGCGCGGACTTATCATCGGCACGGTGACGGAGATCCTTGACGACCCAACCAGCATCTCGGCGTATGCGGTCATTGCGCCGGGCACGCTGATTGCGCAGGTGCGCGATGTGATTATTATCACCGCATTTGACGGCATGGAAAATTAGATTGCGGAGCTTAGATTACGTTATCAATATCTGCCATCTGAAATCTGACAGGGGAGTGCACGTGAGCAAAAGCCGCCGGGACTACACCCGCCCCAAACACATTGCCGCCGCCGCCGGGCTGATTATCCTGACGGCGCTGTTGCAGACTACGGACGGACTTTTTCCGCGCCCTTTCGGAGCGGCGGCGTTTTTGCTGATTCCGGCCGCCGTTTGCTGCGCAATGTTTGAGAATGAGCTTGCCGGACTTACGTACGGGCTTTTGGCGGGGCTGCTTTGGGATTGCGCCAATCTGCGCCTTAATTTTCACGCGATTTTTTTGTGTATAATCGGCTGTGCAGTTTCTGCCGTCGTCAGGCGCAAAATGCGCAACACACTTGCTGCGGCAATGCTGCTCTCCGCCTTGGCGCTGTTTGGCTATCTGCTGGCGGCATGGGTCTTTGCCGGGCACACGGCGGCAGCGTTTGTGCGCTTCACTCTGCCAAGCCTTGCGTATTCACTTCTGTTCACACCGCTGTATTACGCGCTCTTTGGCGCAATCAGCAAAAGGTGGCGAATCCGCATGGCGGCGTAAGCGCGGGTGAATACAAACGCGCCGGGCAGGAAATAATATAATCGCACACTTTGGGGCGGCGAACAGTAAACTATAGGTGAGGGTACGCTCTGCCGCGCATTAAATCTTAACAAAATATAAATTCCGCTTCCGTACGCTTCCATTTTTCACCGCATTGTGCTATAATATTGCGGGTGTTTTTCACTGTAAGTGAAAAGGCGTTTGGTTATTTACTGTTTGTTGTTTACTAACTTATGGGGGACTTTCCATTGGAGAAAATAGCTATTCGCGGCGGAAATCCGTTGCACGGTAATGTTAGAATCAGCGGGGCAAAAAACGCCGCCGCCGCAATTTTGCCGGCAACAATCCTTGCGGGAGGCGTGTGCGTCATCGAAAACGTGCCCGGAATCAGCGATGTGACTTATGCTCTGCGGATACTGGAAAGCCTTGGCGCAAAGGTGCGCGTAATCAACAAAAGCACGCTGGAAATCGACACCGCGCCGCTCAAAGATTTCACCGTTACCCACGAGCTTACGAGGCATATGCGCGCGTCATATTATTTCCTCGGAGCGTTGCTTGGCAGGTTCGGCAAGGCAAAGGTCGCCATGCCCGGCGGCTGTAATTTGGGGGTGCGCCCAATCGATCTGCATGAAAAGGCATTCGCGGCGCTGGGCGCAAGGGTGGACACCGAGGAAAACGCAATCATCAGCGTGGACGCAGACGAACTTGTTGGCACGCGGATTTATTTTGACGTAGTGAGCGTTGGGGCGACGGCAAACGCTATGCTTGCGGCGGTTCGTGCCCGGGGACGCACAGAAATTGAAAACCCCGCCAAGGAGCCGCACATTGTTGACCTTGCAAACTTTCTGAACGCTATGGGCGCGAATATCCGCGGCGCCGGCACGGATATTATCCGCGTGGACGGTGTGAATGAGCTGCACGGCTGCACGTGGTCGGTTGTGCCGGACCAGATTGAGGCGGGCACATACATGGTGGCGGCGGCGGCGACGGGCGGCGATGTTATGATCGAAAATGTCACACCAAAGCACCTGGAGGCAATCACCGCAAAGCTGCGCGAGAGCGGCGCGACTGTGGAGGAGGGCGACGACTCCGTGCGTGTTATCGGCGGCGGCAGACCAACCAAGTGCTCCGTTAAGACCATGCCGCACCCGGGGTTCCCCACAGACATGCAGCCGCAGATGGCGGTTTTGCTAAGTATTGCTCAGGGCACGAGCTATATCACCGAGAGTATTTTTGATAATCGCTTCCGCTACGTTGACCAGCTGGCGCGCATGGGCGCGGTTGTTAAAGTGGACGGCAAGATGGCGGTTGTTGAGGGCGTGGATGGCCTGATGGGAGCACCTGTTCAGGCGGACGACCTGCGCGCGGGCGCGGCAATGCTCATTGCGGGGCTGGTTGCAAACGGGCAGACAGAGATTGACCGCATTGAATATATTGAGCGCGGATACGAAGACGTGGTGCAAAAATTCCGTGCGCTTGGCGCGGATATACGCTATATCCACGACGAGGAAAGCGTTGCTTTGAGTGCGTAATCGGGCGGCAGGTTACCGCCCCTACTTAATTTTTGGAGTGCGGTTTAACAGTTGCTGGAAGAGGTAGTTTGATGGTGGAATTTTGTCCGCTGTTTTCATCAAGCAGCGGAAACTGTGTTTACATAGGCGGCGAGGGCGGCGGCGTGCTGGTTGACGCGGGCGTCAGCGCAAAGCAGGCGGAGCTTGCGTTGTGGGATATTGGCGTGGATGCGGAGAGCATTCGCGCTGTTTTTGTGACTCATGAGCACAGCGACCACGTGCGCGGGCTGCGCGTGTTCGCAAAAAGGCATAAGCTTCCCGTCTGGGCGACTGCCGGAACGCTGGCGGCGCTTGAGGAAGCGGGCATTGCGGACGGCAGCTTTGAGTGTCGCGTTGTGCCGCCCGGCGGAGCGGAGGCTGCGGGCTTTTTGTTCGAGACCTTCCGCACAAGCCACGATGTGCGCGAGAGCTGCGGTTACCGAATCACCCTGCCCGACGGGCGCGGCGCGGCAATCGCTACTGACCTGGGGTTGGTTACGCCGGAGGTGCTTGGCGCGCTGACCGGCTGCGAGCTGGTTATGCTGGAATCCAACCACGATGTGGAAATGCTCCGCAGCGGGGCATACCCGTATTGGCTCAAGCAGCGCATACTCTCCGACGAGGGGCACCTTTCCAACGAGGTCTGCGCGCAGACGGCGGCTCGTTTGGTGCGCAGCGGTGTGTCGCAGCTGATTTTGGGTCACCTGAGCAAGGAAAACAATCACCCTGATTTGGCATATGAACACACAAATGCCGCATTGCTGGCAATTGGGGCGCGTGTTGGAACGGACTGCGCGCTCTCGGTGGCCGGAGTGAGGGTGCATCCGCCGGATGGCATCCATTATATTGGGGGAGAGCGCTAAGCTTTACGCTTTGTAGATATACAGGTCATAAAATCTAATATCTGCTTTCTAATCTCTAATTTGCTTGACATTGAGGAGCAAAACGGGTATACTTTAGCCATGTACAGAAAACAGCCGCCGTTGGCGGGACCAGTATATCCGGAGTTTTCCCCGGAGTTTACCCTTCGGCGGCTTTTAACGTATTAAAACACTAAACGCAAAGCTGCGCTGATTTGCGCGTTTGCGGTTATGCAAAAACGAGGGGGATAAATATGCAAGGATGGTTGGCGGCACTGCTGATTGCGGTGACCGCATTGCTTGCGCTTGCCGCAGGACTTGTGGTTGGCATGGCACTGCGCAAAAAGCAGGATGAGGAGACCTTTGGCAACGCAAAGCGCGAAGCGGCGCGGATTGTCAGCGAGGCAATGGGGCAGGCGGAAGCGAGGAAGAAGGAGCTTCTGCTGGAGGCAAAGGAGGATATTCAGCGTCTGCGATCGGATTTGGACAAGGAATCACGTGAGCGGCGGGGCGAGGTTCAGCGCCAGGAACAGCGTTTGGCTCAAAAGGAAGAGAGCCTTGACAGGAAGATTGATCGCCAGGAAAAGCGCGAAGAGCAGCTTGCTGACCACACGGAAAAAGCCAAGCTTGCCCTTGCTGAGGCGGAGAAAATTCGCGATGAGCAGGTAACGGTGCTGGAGAAAATCGCCGGGCTGACGCGTGACCAGGCGTGTGCGCAGCTCTTGGCACAGCTTGAGGAATCGCTTGCCCACGAAAAAGCCCTGCGCATTCAGGCGAACGATCAGCGCACCCGCGAGGACTCCGAAACGCTGGCGCGTGAGATTTTGGCTACATCGATTCAGCGCTGCTCCGCGGACCATTCCGCAGAGGTAACGGTGACGTCTGTTGCGCTGCCGAACGATGAAATCAAGGGGCGCGTTATCGGGCGCGAGGGCCGCAACGTCAAAACGCTTGAGAGCCTGACCGGCGCGGACTTCATCATCGACGACACGCCGGACGTAATTACGGTAAGCTGTTTTGACCCGATGCGCCGCAAAATCGCCGCGCTGACGCTTGAAAAGCTTGCTGCGGACGGGCGCATTCATCCCGCCAAGGTGGAGGAGATGTTCTCCAAGGCGACGCGAGAGATTGAAAACGAGGTCAAACGGGCGGGAGAGGCTGCGCTGGTGGATTCCGGTGTGCCGAATATGCACCCGGATATTGTCCGCCTGCTTGGCAGGTTGAAATACCGCACAAGCTTTGGGCAGAATGTGCTCAAGCACTCGCTGGAGGTGTCATATCTTGCGGGCTTGATGGCGTTGGAGCTTGGCTGCGACGCGGCGACTGTAAAGCTGGTCAAACGGGCGGGGCTGCTGCACGATATCGGCAAGGCGATTGACCATGAGCAGGAAGGCTCTCACGTTACATTGGGCGTGGAATATGCCCGTGAGCGCCGCGAGCCGCCCTCCGTCCTTCACGCGATTGAGGCTCACCACGGAGATATTGAGGCGAAGTCACTGGCGGCGTTCTTGGTTCAGGCGGCGGACGCGATCAGCGCGGCGCGTCCCGGTGCCCGGCGTGAGAACGTGGAGCAGTACGTCAAGCGTCTGCGTGACTTGGAAGAAATCGCCAAATCCTTTGACGGCGTGGAGGGCGCGTTTGCAATGCAGGCAGGGCGCGAGGTGCGCATAGTCGTCCAGCCGGATAAGATCAACGACGACCAAATGGTGATTATTGCGCATGATGTTGTGCGCCGCGTTGAGGAAGAATTGCAATACCCGGGGACGATTAAGGTGCATGTTATCCGCGAGAGCCGCGTGATTGATATCGCAAAATAAGCGCTTAAAACAAAAGTCCATCCGAAAAATCGGGTGGACTTTTTTGTTTGCGGCTCGGCATGGCAACCGCGCTCAGCCTTGACCGCGGCATAACTCTATCGCACGGCGCATAATAATCCACGAAAAGCCCGTGAAAGGATGTCCCTAATGTTTGTGTATTCTGTAAAAGCTTCGCAAATTAAGCTGGCGGCGCTGGTGCTGGCCGTGGTTCTGGCGGCCGGGACGCTGCTGTACATCTCCCACAAAGAAAAACCCGTCAACGATGACGGCGGCATTAACCTGCAAGCCTCCACCGCGGCTGAACGCAAAGCTTTCCTGAGCCAATTTGGCTGGGAGTTTGACGAGGAACCGACGGAGGTGACCGAGGTGCTCATTCCCGAGGACTTTGACGACACCTATCAGAACTACAACAGTGTTCAGCAGGAGCAGAACATGGATTTGTGGGCGCTGCGCGGCAAGCGCGTAAAACGCTGGACCTACACTGTCAAAAACTACCCCGGTTACGAAAAAAAGCCCGGCACGGTGCAGGCGAACATTCTGGTTTATGACGGCGTGGTGGTTGGCGGAGACGTGTGCTCGCTGGAACCAAAAGGCTTTTTGCAGGGCTTTTCGTTCCCGGCGGACGCAGGGCATTGAAGAGGAAGCACAGTGTGCGCATCAAACACATGTGCGAGGCAAGCATCATCCGCTCCGGACCTCGCCTAAGGCTGAAAAAAGAAAAGGGACGTGACCGCAAAGTCACGCCCCTGATATACTATGATGCTGTTAAGCCGGAACAGACTGTTCCGGGCCGGTGTTATTAACAGGTGTTGTGGGCGGATCTGTTGGCGGCGTAGGCGGTTCGGTTGGCGGTTCCGGTTCAGGTGGCGGAGTGGCCGGCGGCGCGGTGCTTGTCACCGGTGACGGAGTGGCCGGCGGCGCGGTGCTTGTCACCGGCGGCGGAGCGGTTGGCGGCGCAGTGCTTGTTGCCGGCGGAGGTGTGGTCGGCGGGGCGGTGCTTGTTACCGGCGGATTGACCGAAACCGTTGGCACAGGCGGCACATACGGTTTTGTTGACGGCACCGGCGGCGGGGTAAGCAGCTCAAGCGCGGAGGGGGTGTTCTCATCAATCACAATGTTCGTCTGCCCGTAAAGCCGCATTTGCAGGGCTTGTGCGGCGCGGGGATAATCGATAATGGCAAGGGCAATAGAAAGGTTGGGATAGGCGTAGGTGCCCTTCAGATATGCGCCGCGGCGCAACTCCTTGTCCTCCGGGACCTCCAGAGACCCTACGGCAAATTTGACCCAGCCCTGATTGAGTGCCTCAATGCCAAGGTTGGTCACGCTGGTTAGCCCAAGGTCTGTCTTGACGTTTTTGAGGAGCTCGACCGCCATTTTGGCGATTTGCTCAACGGTGGCGCTCTTTGCCTTTTGCAGGAGCTGGGTAATCATCTTGCGCTGACGCTCCGTGCGCGCGTTGTCGGAATCAATGTGGCGGATGCGGCTGAACGCAAGCGCCTGTTTGCCATTGAGCAGTACGTTTTCGCCGGAGGGAAGATTAGCGCCGCTGTAATTATAGACGCGCGGATGGCTGTTGACCTCTTGCGCTTCGGCGGCGGTGACGGTGATGTTCACGCCGCCGAGGATATCCACAACACGCGCGAAGGTGACGAAATCCACATATGCCCAGTGGTCAATTTGGATTTTGTAGTCGTTCTCAAGCGTGGGGATAAGCACCTCCGGTCCGCCCCAAATGAAGGAGTGGTTAACCTTATCAAAGCGGTCCCCGCCGCCGATGTTCATATAGGTGTAGCTGTCACGCGAGAAAGATGCCAGTGTGATTTTTTGGGTCGCTTTGTTCAGCGAAACAAGAATCATCGCGTCACTGCGCCCGGCGCCGCCCTCTGTGCGGCTGTCCACGCCAATGAGCAGCACATTAACCACGTTGGAGCTATGGGCGTTTTCCATGCCGTTTGTCGCCCAATTTTTAAGCAGTTCGTTTAAGCTGCTTGCATCGCCGACACCGTACATGTTTTCTTTTGGGAAGCCGTCGTCGTCAGGAGTGATTACTGTGTCAGGGTCGAACGGGCTTGCATCCGGCTGAAAGAGCAAAACGCCGCCAACAACCGCACCGGCAAGCAACAGGAGCGCAAGCAGCACAGAGCAGATGAAAATTGTTAGCCTTTTGGGGCTGAGCTTGCCGTTTGGCATGATGAACGCTACAGTTCTGCCTGGAATTGCGCGGAACCACTCCGCAACAGACCGCAATATATCTTTGAAAGACCTTTTGTCTGTCTTCGCCTTTTTAATTTTTGCCATTGTTAATTTAACGCCTCCTATTATTCATAACCTGCAAGAACCCGTGAAGTATAACATATTATCGCGAGGAATGCAATGCCCTCTTGCCCTCCGCGCGTTTTTCTGTTATACTAACGCAGTTGATATAAATGTTAAAAAAAGCGGGAAAGCTAAAGATAAGGAGCGGAAAAAATGGCGGAACAAGCTGATAAGACGGTGCAGGGTGTTCGGGAGAACCTTTTTGTTCAGATTGAGCACGATATCCTGGACTTTTGGGAGCGCGAGGATTGCTTTAATCTGCTGCGGCAAAAGGTTGCGGGAAGAGAGCCGTTTCGCTTTATTGACGGGCCGATAACCGCAAACAATCCAATGGGCATCCACCACGCGTGGGGGCGCAGCCTCAAGGACGTTTTCATCCGGTATAAAACGCGCCGCGGCTTTGACGGACGCTTCCAGAACGGCTTTGACTCACAGGGACTGTGGGTAGAGGTTGAGGTTGAGAAAGAGCTGGGCTTCGAATCCAAAAAGGACATTGAGGCATATGGTCTGGATAAATTCACAGCGGCGTGCAAGGCACGTGTGCGGCACTATGCGGATATAATCACCGAACAATCCAAGCGGCTTGGGCAGTGGATGGACTGGGATAACTCTTATTTTACCAACACGGACGAAAATATTCAGGGCATATGGTATTTTCTCAAGAAGTGTCACAAAAACGGTTGGCTGCGGCTGGAGCACCGCCCCATGCCTTGGTGTCCGCGCTGCGGCACATCGCTTTCCGAGCACGAGATGACCGGCTCTTACAAAATCATGACGCACAACAGCGTGTTCTTCAAGCTCCCCATAAGTGACGGCAGGAAGATCCTTGTTTGGACGACCACTCCGTGGACTCTTTCGTCTAACGTGGCGCTGGCTGTCAACCCGGAGCAGGAATATGCGGAAGTGCGCGTCAAGAGCGACGACGCGCTGCTGGTGCTAGGTAAAAACGCAATCAAGCTTTTGGGTGACGACAAGCTGGAGGTTCTGCGAATTTTTAAGGGTGAAGAGCTTGTGGGGCTGTCTTACGAAACCTGCTTCCCGGAATTTCCTGCGCTTCAGGCAGCTACCGCGCACTATGCTGAGTCGCCGAGCGATTACTTCAAGGAATCTGCAACGTCCGGGCGTTGCCCAATCGTTCCATGGAACGACGTGGACGCGCTGGAGGGCGTGGGCGTGGTGCACATCGCGCCCGGCTGCGGCGCGGAGGACTTCGCTCTGGGTCAGGAGCTGGGACTGCCCAACGTTATGCCGGTGGACGACACGGGAATTTTCCTGCAAGGCTTTGGATTTTTCTCTGGCAAGGATAGTCACACAATCGCGGCGGAGGTATTTGAGGAGTTGGAGAAGCGCGGCAAGCTATATAAAGTAGAGCCGCATGAACACAGCTACCCAATCTGCTGGCGCTGCAAGCATGAGGTAATTTTCCGTTTGGTGCCGGCGTGGTATCTGGCAACCAAAGAGCTCAAGCCGCGCTTAATCCGCGCCGCCGAAAGCGTCAAGTGGGAGCCGGAAAGCGGCTTGAAGCGCATGTTGGACTGGCTGAACAATATGGGCGATTGGAACATCAGCCGCAAGCGGTTTTATGGTCTGCCGCTGCCGTTTTATCCATGCGAGTGCGGCGAACTGACAGTTATCGGCTCACGCGCGGAGCTTGAGGAACTGGCGGCAGACGGCAACGCGCTTGACCTGCCTGAGCTTCACCGACCGTGGATTGACTCCATCGAAATCACCTGCCCCAAGTGCGGACGCAAGGTGAGCCGCGTTGCGGAAACCGGCGATGTTTGGCTTGACGCGGGCATTGTGCCGTTCTCCACGCTTGGTTATTTTTCCAATAAAGAATATTGGCAAAAGCACTTCCCCGCGGACTGGATAACCGAAATGCACGAGCAAATTCGGCTGTGGTTCTACTCCATGCTCTTCATGAGCGTTGTTTTGGAGGACCGCGCACCATATAACCGCGTGCTGGCGTATTCCTCTGTAATCAAGGAGGACGGCGGCAAATTCAGCAAAACCGGCTACATGATCAAGTTTGACGAGGCGGCGGAGATTATCGGCGCAGACACAATCCGCTACCTATACGCGGGGGGCGCATACACTGCCGACGTGCGCTTTGGGTACGCGCTTGGCGATGAAGCACGGCGCAAGCTGCTCTCGTTCTGGAATATTTTCACATTTTTCCGGACCTATGCCGATATTGACAAGCCGGATTTTGCCGGTTATAATAACTTTGTACGCGCGGCTGATTGCGGGCTGAGTCCGGTTGACCGCTGGCTGCTCCTACGGACTAACCAATATCTGGAAATCGCAACGGCCGCCATGGAGGACTTCAAGACAAACCTGTTGGTGCGCGCGTTTGAGCAATTTACGGAGGATATCTCCAACTGGTATATCCGCGCAAACCGGCGGCGCTTCTGGAAATCCGGCGACGAGGCGGATAAGCGCAGTGCCTATTATTGCCTCTACTTTGCGTTGGACACCTGCCTGCGCACCATGGCGCCGATCCTGCCGTTTTTGACCGAGCATATCTGGCAGGAGCTCACGCGAAAAATCCTGCCGCAAAGCGAGCTTAGCATTCACCTGAGCGACTGGGCGGAACCATTTGCGGGGCTTGCTGACGACGGCATTCTTGAGCGTACCGCCTTGGCGCGTGAGCTCATAGCCGCCGCGCTGAAGCTGCGCAATGAGAAGCAAATCAAGGTGCGCCAGCCGCTGGGCACGCTCTACCTTTGCGGCAAGGCAGACGTGACGGGCTTTGAAAAACAGATTCTTGATGAGCTGAATGTCAAGTCGCTGGAGCTGCTGCCGGACTTTGGCGCGCTGACCTGCGAGCAGCCGGGCGTCAACTTTAAGGCGGCGGGCGCGGCGCTCAAGGGCGAGGCTAACCGCCTTAAATCCGCCCTTGCGGAAGCTTCCGCAGAGGAAACGGCGCGCATGGCGGCTGAATACGCGAACGGCAAGGTATCTGTGCCGGGCTTTGCGGAGCCGCTGGACGCCGCCTTGTTCACGCTCAGCCGCGTGACTAAGCCCGGCATTGCCGCCGCAGAAATCAACGATAACGTGACGCTTGCGTTGGATATCACGCTGACGGACGACCTGAAAAAAGAGGGCGCTGTGCGCGATATTCTGCGGCAATTCCAGGTTCTGCGCAAGGAAAGCGGACTGCGCGTGGAGCAGAGAGCTCATGCCGCCGCATGGACGGAGAGCGCATCCCTGCTGTCGGCACTGGAAGAACGCAGGGCGGAAATTGCGGCGGAATTGCTTGCTGATTCGCTGGAGCTGAACCGTGAACTGCCCAGTGCGGCAAGTAGGGCAATCACCCTGCCGGAGGGAAAAATTGTGATTGAGGTGATTGGGCTATGATTGCTGTTTTTCTTGCCGACGGCTTTGAGGAAACCGAAGCGCTGGTTACGGTGGATTTTCTGCGCCGCGCGGGGTTGGATGTGCAGACGGTCGCGGTAGCCGTGCTTAACTCCATCGAAAGCAACGTAATACGCGGTGCTCACAATATACGCGTGCTGTGCGATTGGGCGCCCAACATAGACGATGAAATCTCATGGGAACCTTTGGAGGCAGTCATACTGCCCGGCGGAATGCCCGGCGCCGCAAATCTTGAGGTCTCCGGCTTGGTGCAGACCGCGTTGGAATACGCACACCAAAACGGGCTACTCATTGCCGCAATCTGCGCCGCGCCGAGCATTTTGGCGCACCTTGACCTGTTGGAGGGCAAACGCGCAGTCTGCTTCCCGGGCTATGAGGACGATTTGCGCAATGGCGGCGCGTCCGTTATGGATGAATACGTTGTTGAGGACGGGCAATTCATAACCGCAAAGGGCGCCGGCTGCACAATCGATTTTGCCGAGGCGATTGCCGCGCGCTTTGCGGGCAAGGACAAGGCACAGGAAATCCGCGAGGTCATGCAAACTCCATACAGCTTGCATGTGCTGTGATAGTCTTGGAGAACAGAGGTCAACATGATAGGCGACATACGTGACGACAAAAATGAAGTGCGCGCCCAGTGCAAACACTGGCGGCGCAAGCTTAGCATTGAGGAAAAGGCGGCGCTGGATTCGCGAATTTTCCGCCGCGTAACCACTCTGTGGTCTTACCGAGAGGCGAAGACATTGTTTACCTACGTTTCCGGCGCGGTTGAGGTTGACACGCACGAGATAATACGCAGCGCTTTGGCGCATGGCAAGCAGGTCGCCGCGCCGCGCTGTGTACCCGGCACGCGGGATATGGGCTTTTGCTTTATTGAGTCAGAAGACGATTTAGAGCCCGGCGAGTTGGGGGTATTGGAACCCAAAAGCCATTGCAAGGCGGCGGAGCCAACGCAGGAAACGCTATGCTTAGTTCCGGGTCTTGCGTTCGATTTTTCCGGGGCACGGCTGGGTTTTGGCAAAGGCTATTACGATAGATTCCTTGCGAGGTTCCCCGGAAACCTTGCGGGATTGTGCTACGAAGGCTGTCTGCGCCCGCGTGTGCCGTGCGGACGGTTTGACCAGCGGGTAGCGGTTGTTATCACTGAAAAGCGCGTTTTGCGCACGCAGGAGGCTTGAACCATGGCGGAGAAGAGAATCCCGGAGGATGAGCGGCGTTCACCTAATGTTCGCCCGAAGTTTGTTGTAAGCTTTGATGAAAATTCGTCAGATGCGCCGCACCCCGACGGCGTCGGACAGACGGGCAGACCCTTTGGCACTGCCCGCCCCGGACCGTCCGGCGGCACTGCGCCTGTACCTCCCGGTGCAGGGGCTTCCGGCGGGCGCGGGGTGTATTTTGCGTCTGCGCCGCCCGCAAAGCCGGCTCCCGCCGCAAAACCCGCCGCACCGCAGGGCAGGCCGGCGGGCACAAAAAAGAAGAAGCGCAGGGCGTCAGGCGGGATGGCTGCCACGCGTTCTGTGCTGATAAGCTTGGTGCTGGTTGTGTTCAGCGGATTGCTGGCTCTTTGGGGCGGAATTTGCATGAACGACGTACTCGCGTTCGACCGGGACGAGAGCCTTGTTATGGTCAATATACCTGAAAAAGCGGACACCGGCGACATAATCGATATCCTAAAGGATAACGGGTTGATTCGCCAAAAGTGGTTCTGCAAGCTGTTCAACAAGATTTTCCACACAAGTAAAGATAAAGACGGCAATATCATTCAGCCAAAATACCTCAACGGGGTGTATTACGTCAAGTCAAACGAGGGATTTGAGGGCTTGCTGAACACCTTTAAGAGCCTGCCGGTGACCGCAAAAACTATCACCGTGGTTTTTCCGGAGGGTTACACTACCTTCCAGATTTTTCAGCGGCTTGAGGATATGGGCGTTTGCCGCCAAGAGCACCTTTACTCGGCTTTGCAGGAGGTGAGCTTTGACTTCAAGTTCATCGACAAGCTCCCCAAGGGCGACTCCAACCGCCCATTCCTGCTGGAGGGCTATCTGTTCCCCGCGCAGTATGAGTTCTATGAGGGCGAGGACGCAAACAGCGTTATCCGGCGAATGCTAACCGCATTTGAGCAGCATTGGACTGCCGCGTACCAAAAAAGGGCTGAAAGCCTTGGCTTGACCATGGACGAGGTTATGACGCTTGCTTCGGTGATTGAAAAAGAGGCGGGCGACGCCGGGCAGATGCCGGGAATCAGCTACGTTATCCACAACCGGCTGAACCACTCTGCCAACTTCCCTGAAATCGGCTGCGACGCAACAAAGGAATATATTACCACTTTTGCCAAGGCGCGTATGCTTCCGGCGCAGGTGGACGCTTTTGCGCCGCTCTATGATACGGTCGGCTCGGACGCAATCAAGGGTTTGCCGCCCGGACCAATTTGCAGCCCCGGCACAAAGGCTGTTGAGGCGGCGCTCAATCCGGAATCCCCGGACGGCAAGGCATATTATTACTTCCTGCACGATAAAAACGGCAAGATTTACTACTGCAGCAAGCAGTCAGAATTTAACGTTCTTTTGCAGCAGGTCAGCGCCATAAACTTGGGTTAGCCATGGCCGGGACGCTTTTTGTTGTGGGTACGCCCATTGGCAATCTGGGGGATTTTTCGCTGCGCGGCGCTGAAACGCTCTCCGCCGTTGACTTCATTGCGGCGGAGGACACCCGCGTGACGGCGAAGCTGCTTGCGCGGTTTGAGATACGCCGCCCGCTTGTTTCTTACCACGAGCACAACCGGCGCGAGAGCGGGGAGAAAATCATTGCGCGCCTGCTTGCGGGCGAAAGCTGCGCCCTGGTGACGGATGCGGGGATGCCCGCAATATCTGACCCCGGGGAAGCATTGGTGCGTGACGCGCGCGCGGCGGGGATTGCGGTTGAATCCGTGCCGGGACCTGTTGCCATTGCAACCGCGCTTGCCATTAGCGGTATGCCCTGCGGTCGGTTTTGCTTTGAGGGCTTTTTGAGTACGAACACGTCCGCGCGGCGGGCGCATTTGTTGAAGCTGCAAAATGAAACGCGCACGCTGGTGTTTTACGAGGCGCCGCACAAGCTGCCGCATACCCTCCGCGATTTGTTGGATGCGTTGGGGGAGCGCGAGATTGCGCTGTGCCGTGAACTGACGAAGCTGCATGAGGAGGTTATGCGCTGCACCTTGACGGAGGCTCTTGCGCACTGTGCGGGGGTGCCGCCGCGCGGGGAGTATGTCCTTGTTGTGGCAGGCGCGGAGCCGGTAACGCCCGAGCCGCTGAGCCTGCAGGAAGCGGTCGCCGCAGCGCGGGAGTCCGTCGCGAGCGGGGAAGCGCCTGCCGCCGCCGCCAAAAGTGCCGCCAAGGCAAGCGGGCAGTCTCGGGGCGAAATATACCGTGAACTGACACGAAAACAGGCGTGACGGACATTAAATTACGCGCAGATGCGGCGAAATCACTGTAAAGCAAAACCGCTTTACACGCAAAAACGCGTCCAACTCACTGCAAAGCAAAATCACTTTACATACAACAACATATCCAACGCTATAAAGCAAAATCGCTTTAATGAACATAGAACGCATCCAACTCACTATAAAGTAAAATCACTTAACACACAAAAACGCATCCAACTCACTGTAAAGCAAAATCACTTTACACATAAAAACGCGCCCAAATTGAGCGCGCAGTCTGTATCCTTACATATATTAAGTTCCCCTGATACCCCTAACTATAACCCACACGTGAACTGAGGGGGGGACACATCTGAAATCTAGATTTCAGGCAGTGAAATCCACGCCAGCACGTGGGCGCGCAGCTGGTCCAGCCGCGCGTCAAGAGTGTCGTCAGCCGTGACGGAGCCGCACTTGAGCTTGCAGCCGCCAAGCAATATGGTTTGGTCAACCGCCGCCGTGCAATCATCGCGTCCGCGCAGAATTTCCTGCGCCTTTTCAAGGTCTTCCGGGCGTACATACAGGGTAAACACCCGACCGCGGAAATTATCGCTGAGTTCAGCGGCGCGCCGGGCAAAAAACTCGGCATAGCCGGGCCGACTCGTGTAGGCAAGCAGCTTTTCGTGCGCCAAAGCCAGCACACGATTTGCAAGCTCCTCGCGCTTGCGTGAAAGAGCCTTGCGCAGCTCCTCGCGTTCCTGTGAAACTGCGGCGTTTTGCGCGGCGGCAAGCCGTTTCTCCTCTGCCGCAACGGACTCCTCGCGCAGCTTTTGCGCGTCCGCTTCAGCTTGGACGCGCTCTTTTTCGCGCAGTTCACGCAGCTCCGCGATTATAGCGCTACGTCTATCCTCAGCTTCTGTGATGATTTCCGCCAAAAAGCGATTCAGGCGTTCCTCTTGTTCTAACATTTGTCACATACCTCTCTATTAATAGCGAGTTTGTCATTGATTGAGCACATCTAATATCTAAAAGCTAGCATCTAAAATCTAGTAGCGCACCCCTATTGCCTCACGGACATAGCGCGTTATCGAGTCCTTGGCGCGTCCGGAACCGTGCCTGTCGGGTATTTCTATGAGCAGGGGACGCCCGCGTCTGCCCTTCAGGGGTTCGGCCAGGTCACTGAACTCCACCGCCAGTTTTTCGGTCATGAGCACAACGCCCACGCTCTCGTCCGCAGCTGCCGATTCCAGTGCGGCGGCGACCTCCTCACGCGTGTGCGCAAGAGTGCCCGGAATGCCCGTAAGGCGCATCCCTACGAGCGTGGTGGTGTTATCGCTGATGAGGAAGAACTTCATCAGAACTTGCCCAAAATCATGATTGAGATAACCAACCCGTAGATGGCGATAGCTTCGCCAAGCGCCACAAGGATCATTGATTTGGCGAATGAGGCAGGGTTCTCGCTTGTGGCGGCGATTGCGGCGGGCGCGCCGGCGGCGATTGCAATTCCCGCGCCAATGCCGGAAATGCCCATGGAGAGCGCGGCGGAGAGCACAACCAGCCCTTGCGTAAGCCCGGAAGTCACGGCGGCGGTTTCGGCAGTGTCTGCGGCGGCTTCAGGGGCGGCGGAAACGGCAAACGCCAGCACGCCCATAATCAGGCAGACCATGCCGACCGTGACAAAGTGGCGAATCAGCACACTTTTTTTGCTTTGACCCGCCATAAAGCGGCGCATGACGCTATAAATTGAGAGCGTCAAGAAAGCGAGCGGCAACACCGCAAGCAGAACATAGAGCAAGATTTCCATAAGTTAAACCTCCAAGATTTTTGGGTAGTGTCGGCACGATTTATTCCGCGCAAACCTTACTTAAGGCGCACAGGCGCGAACGCCCGCCCTTCGCCTTTATAGCACCGGCTGAAAATTTCGTAGAACTCCAGCCGCATTGCCTGAATTGATGTGAACAGCGCTTCCAGCGCAATGACGAATATGTTGCCAAGGACTATCACCACAATGTTGCCGTTCTTAGCCATGGCAAAAACTGCCATCATCATGCCGCCGTGCACCAGCACAAACGCGCCCAGCCGCAGGAAAGAAACCGTGTTGCTGAAGTATGAGAGCACGTACTCAAAGACCTCGAAGAACGACTCCATCAGGAATTCGCCGATGTTTTTCGGCTTCCAGTCCTTGCGCCGCGCGATGAGCTTGGATAGGATTGGGTGCAGAAACAACAGCACAATAGCGACCAGCGCGCAGCTGCCATACAGCGCGGAGGAAACCGGGAACGGCCCGTTTTTATCGGACCAGAGGAAGTCCGTGGCGAAGGTCACCCCGCAGGCGTAGAACACCATTCCCGCAAAGCCGTTGGGACCGAAGAGCGCGTCCCCTGCGCGGTGATTTTTGAACGATGTTATGATGTTAATCACCATGGAGCACAGCATTAGGGCAATGCCCACGGCAATGCTCACTATCAGCAGCCCGTTGACGCTCTCCATGGCATGGAAAGGCTTTCCCGGCAGTCCCACGGCACGGTAGAGGAAGTCCAGTTTATCCTCATAGCCAAAGAATGAGCCGTAAACCAAGCCGCCAAGCATTGCCGCGCCGCCGGAATAGGCGATGATAGCGCCCATCTTGCTGCGCATTTTGAAGTAGGCGAACAGCCCCGCCAGCAGCAGCACAAAGCCCTGCCCCACGTCGCCGAACATAATGCCGAAAATGAGGGTATAGGTTATGGCAACAAACGGCGTCACGTCCATATCGGTGCTTGAGGGCAAACCGAACATGGCCACAAGGTACTCGAACGGGCGGAACAGGCGGAGGTTTTTGAGGCGTACGGGCACCTCCTCAGCAAACTCAGGGGTGGGGTCGACTGCCTCAAAGGTTACGCCGTCCATGTTGTCAATCAGGCGGGTGAAGCGGCGCATACGGTCGGCGGGTACCCAACCGGTGTAGAAAAAGCTGTCGCCGTGAACCACGGCATATCGGCGCAGCTCAAACAGCTCACTCAGGTAACACAGCTGTGAATACATGGAATTGAGGCGCTCGGTTTCACTGCTCCAAATTTCGCGGCTGCGTGTATCCAGCGCGGAGATTTGCTCCTTGAGGATGGAGATGTTCTGCTCCAAATGCGCCAGCACATCGCGGGGTCTGCCAACCGCACCGGGTATCCAGAGCCGCTCAAAGAAGAGTGACGCGAAAATACGGTCAGCCTCATCAGCATAGTGCCGCGGGGCAAAATACGCGCCGTATTCGTCCGTTTCGGTTTCGGAGCAGGGGATGAAGAGCAGATACGGGTTGTTGGCATAAAGCGTGAGCTTTTGGGCGGATTCCTTTGGAAGGCGCCCGAACCTGACCTTTATATATTTGCAGCTGAAGATAGACTCAAGCGGCGTATCCAGCCCAACAAAGTGGTTGTATTGCTCCATTGCGTTCTCGCAGAGAGAGAGCTGCTCCGCCAAGTCGCGGCGTTCATCGTGGATTGCGGCAATGCGCGTACCCATGTCCAGCAGCCACGTTTCGCTTTGAGGGTCCGGGACAAGCCCGGCGCGCACCCGTTTGCGCTCCGGGGTAATGCCGGAGATTTCCGCCAGCTCGTCAATTTTGTGAATCAGGGAGATGTAAGGGTTTTCCTCTGCCAGCGGCGTGAAGCCAAGCGACGGCGAGATGTGGCGTGCGGCGTTATCCGGCTCAAAGAAGCCGTCAATGCAGCAGCTTGCAAGGAATGGGTTGAGTTTGGAAAGAAAACCCACCGTACGTACAAGCTTCATTTGCGAAACTGCCATGTTACCAAATACCCCCTTACCGGATGTTGGATGTTAGGAACCGGGTTTTAGATTGATGCCGGACGGTAGCTTTCAGATAAAGGCATTGACCGCGAGATCCAACAGCTAAGCTCGAACATCTAAGTTGCCGATTAGCTGCTTGCGGATTTCGTCCGGCGGGGCAAAAAAGCGGATGCCCTCAATGATGTGCGTGAGGTTCTGCAGCTCGTTCTCTGCCAAATCAAGGTACGCAAGCGTTGTTACGCCCGCATCCATGGAGTAGCGGAAGGTGTGCAGGGCGTGCGAGTAGGCGACACGTGCCGCGCTGTCCTCAATATAAAGGAAGTCCTGGCGGGCAAACGCCTTGCCGTATGGCGTTGCGGTGAGGCGGCGCAGGAGTTCGTCCGCCGTGGGCGCGTCAAGCAGATTATCCGTTTGCTTTTGGGAGAGCTTCCCCACGCTGAAGTTCACCTTTGCGCGGATTTGGTTTGCGTTGGAGCGCAGATAACGCTTCATGCGGTAGGCTATGGCAATCGCCTTCATGTCCGCGCCAACCTCAAGGTAGCGCACGCCGTCAGACTGTGTTCCTTTGCCCTTGCCGCTGCTTTTCAATATTCCGTGCACCTTTTTCCAAAGGAAGGAATTCAGTGCAAGCTCAATGGCGCTCATATCCGGCAGTGTGGGATTTTTCTCCAAAAACGGGCGCAGAATAGCGTAGTACTCACTGCCTTGTGTAGCTTCCAGCACCTCGGCGGAATCGGCCGCCTTTGCCAGCTTGAACAAATCCAGAGAGGCATAACGCTGGAAATATACAGGAATGCTCAGCAGATAATCGTCTTGGTGCTCGGAATCCAGCAAGCGCAGACAGTTCAGCAGCTGCGCGACCTCGCCCCGCAGGACGTAATAGCGGTAGAAGCCCTGCCCAAGGCTAACCTCGTAGCGGCACAGCGCAGCAAACTCATGGAACTGATGGCTGCGCAGATGAAGCTCCAGCTGCTGCCGCCGGACGGTTGGAGTGTGGATATCCGCCAGAGCATCGGCATAAACCGTTTTGCCTTTAAGGTATGCGGCAACGTCGCCAACGGATTTGCACGCAAGCAGGAGTGAATAGTCTGTGCCGGTCAGCCGCTTGCCAAAAAGGGCGTGGCACTTTGCATAAAGCGCGTTTGCGGCGTATTTGGTCATTGCAGCACCTGCCGCACAATTTCTCCTGCCCATTCCTCGCGCTTTGCGTCGCCGCACTCGGTCAGCTTGCGCAGAGCCTCGCTCCCTTGGGCACGCAGCGCGGCAAGGCGCTCATCCCGCATTTGGGCAATTCGCCCGGCAATCACGGCGATGTCGTTGTTTGCGTCCTCGCGCGCCGCGGCAAAGAGCGATTCCTTTTGGGCGCGCATTTCCTCAAAAAGCATTTCGCGCGTTTTGATAAGCTGTTCCGTCCGCTCGCTCTCCCTGTGGTCTGTGTCAAGCACCGCCCTGAGCATTGTGTCCATCCGTCACCTCCGCACATTCTGAATATATTATACGCAAAAATACCGCCCCACCGACTCAGCACCATCGCGCTCGGCAGGACTACTGATATTATACCAATATGCTTATAAAAAAGCAAGTGTTATCCGGGAACAATTTCGGTGGGCTGCACATTGTTCAGGATTCGCTCACATGCCACAATTTCGTCCAGCCAATCGCAGAAATCCATGGGATACTTGATGTTTTCCAGCACCAAGCTCGGCATTGATTTGTCGAAGGAAATTATTGTAACTGTGCCGATATTCAGCAGCTGCCCCAGCGGGCGCTGCACCACTGAGGTGTCCTGAATTTTGTAGAGCAGCACGCTTTCCCGTGAATAGTGCGGACGCCACTTGAGGTCTGTTTCGCCCCGCGCGCCGCGTTTTCCGTGAGCCTTTACGTTCATATATGACTCGTATGTGCCGCGATAGAGCCTGCCGTGCTGCACCCAAAATTTCAGCAGGGGATT
Source organism: Oscillospiraceae bacterium (assembly GCA_031290105.1). Classification (GTDB taxonomy): domain Bacteria; phylum Bacillota; class Clostridia; order Oscillospirales; family Acutalibacteraceae; genus WRKY01. The sequence goes on along the minus strand of JAITOD010000068.1, from coordinate 1,959 downwards.
CGGAATGCCAAGCAGCCATGAGCGCGGATGTTCCCGCCACATTATCGCATCGCGGTCATATTCAAGCTGCCGCAGCGCGTCGCTTTGGGTGGGCAGCGCCGGCTCGTCCTCCGATTCAAAAGGTTCCTCATCGTATTTATCATCCTGCAGTGCCAAGCCGTCACCTCCCCAAGGTCTGTGAATATTATACCTTCCGCGCCGCCGAATGTCAATTCACAGCATAAACCGTTGCTTGGTTACAGTCGATACAGCGCACTCACGCTTGCGGACGCGCGGTATTTTCAAATAACATATACTTTACTGGGAAACATATTCCGCGCCGCGGGTAGTCAGCACAGTCAGCGAAGAGAGCACCAGCCGCAAATACGGCGTGCCATTCTCATTGTATGTTTCCAGAACCCCAACAGCCTCAACCCAATCGTTCTGATTCGGATATCCCTTATCCCAGCGGACTTCAAAGCCCGCGCTGTTGTCAACGCCGGGGCAGCAGCCGGGACCGTTGCGGATAACGGAATAATACGTAATGCCGGTTTCGTGCACCGTGTAAGCGTCGAATATTCCCTCGTATTTTATGGTTTTGCCCATGTAGTCGTCCGTGTTGTAATAAATGTCGTTCGTCTGCGCGATGAACATTTTTTCCTTAATTTCAAAAACCTCACCGACGGGGGCGGCGGTTGGAGCAGCAGTTGGGGCGGCAGTCACTGCGGCGCCTTTCTGAGTGACGTCATTGTACAGCGCGGCATCAGACGCGCCTTCCTGAGTGACGCCATTGTTGTTTGCCGGAGGATTTGCGGATGGTGTGCTGCTGTTACAGCCCGCCAGCAAGATAATGCACGCCATTACCGCCAATGCGAGTAACTTTTTCATGGTAAATATCTCCTTTTTTGTTAGGCTTTTCCGGTTATCTTAGCCTGCGGGATGAATTTTATCACCCAAAACAGCAGGAATGCCGCAATGTTTACAATAACGACGCTGGCGCCTGTTGGCGCGGCATATATATATGAGCCGACGACACCGATGAAGAAGCACACGACCGACACAATCGCCGAGCAAATGGTTACGCTCCTGAACTTTTTGCACACCCGCATGGAGGTCAGCGCGGGGAAGATAATCAGGCTGGAAATCAGCAGCGCACCCATCATTCTCATGCCGAGCACAATCGTTATCGCTGTCAAAAAGGCAATCAGCATATTGTATAGCCCGGTTTTTGTGCCGGTTGCCTGCGCAAAGTTCTCGTCAAACGTGACGGCGAAGATTTTGTTGTAGAACAGCACAAACAACGTCAGCACCACGGCGGCAAGCGCAATGGAGAGGTTCACGTCCGATTTGCTCATGGCAAGGATACTGCCGAACATATAGTTGCAAACGTCCGTGTTCATGCCGGTGGTCAGTGAGATAACCACAACGCCGATTGCCAGTGAGCCGGTGGAAATCAGCGCGATTGCGGCGTCGCCCTTTATCTTGCTGTTTTCGCTTATTCGCAGCAGCAGAAAAGCCGCCAGCACCACAACGGGTATGGAAACGGTCAGCGGTGCGGCGTTCAGCGCGGTGGCGATTGCCAGAGTGCCGAAGCCCACGTGGGACAGCCCGTCGCCAATCATTGAGTAGCGTTTGAGTACAAGGCTCACGCCCAGCAGCGCCGCGCACAGGGCGACAAGCAGCCCCACAACTACCGCGCGGACAAGGAACTTATATGAGAACATCTCAAAAAGAACCTCCGGCAGCAGCAAATGCGCAAGGTCACTCAGCAGGGCAAGGCCTTTTTCAAGTATCGCGTCAGCCATTCCGTTCACCTCCGATAAATTGGGCGCCCACGCCGGATTTTACATACTCTTCCGTTTTTCCAAAGAATACCTGCGTGTTTTTGAGGTGCAGGATATGGCTTGCGTACTGCACCGCACTACGGATGTCGTGAGAAACCATGATGATGGTGATTCTCGTTTCGCGGTTTATCTTCTC
>JAITOD010000067.1 GCA_031290105.1 Oscillospiraceae bacterium | reverse complement strand
CCGGTAATATCGAAAAACATACTGATGTCGCTTCAAAACCAACTTGAAAGTGGGTTTGATTTAGATACAGAAAAAAACGCTGAAGAACGTTATAAAAAAGGCATATTTGCAATGGAACTCTTACTTGGAATCGGCGAGGATAAAGAGGATAAAGACTGCTTCCGCAATAAAGTAAAAAACATTTGGCGCGAAAAAGCTCTTATAAAATATTCAAACGTTGGGGAAAAGATAATTTTTTACTGTATTGAAGCGATTATTATTTTTGTACTAATGGTGTTACCAATAATTGTGATGGTAAATAATGGTGGCGATGAACCCACTGGTGCCATGATAGTGACATGGTTAATTCTTTTGGCAGCAGCGTTTATATTATTCTTTGCAAATCGTTCTCACTTACAAAGAAAATATAAAGATAAAACAGAATCAGATCTTAACGAATGGGATTTATATGAAGATAAAGCTTTCAAAAATACTTCTTGTTTAGGTTCTTGGGATCTTGAAAGTATATGCCGCAAATTAGGCATTAACCCGACAGAAGCAAAAGTTGGGTTTGGAAGAGTAAAAGGCGGAGGTTCGACTTGGATTGGCACAGGCAGCGGCGGCATGGTTGGTCTGGGAATAGGGCTTTCCGTTCTTAGCTCAATAGGCGCAGCATCGAAAAATTCCTCAACCAATTTCAGAGCGGAGATACTCGAAAATTTTGTCTTCTACAATAATGTAGCTGCATATTTCAACGAGAATGTTTCGCAAGGCGCTAATGAAGTTTTATTGTCACAATAGAAAGTGCTGGTATCAGTCATAAGGCGCAAAGGCGTTCAATGACGCAACACAAAGCGGGTACGGCAAGCAGCGCCGCGCCCGCTTTGTGTTATTACCGTATATTCCGCAAAATCGCGTCCTTCATCTGCGACGCGTAGCCCTCCGAACGGCAAAGCACAAAGAACGTGTCGTCACCCGCCAACGTGGCGACCATACCCTCCCAGCGCATACCGTCAAACGCGGCGCAGGCGGCGTTCGCCATGCCTGTGAGCGTCTTGACGGCAAGCATATTGCCCGCATAGTCCGCCGCAGTGACAGAGTGCTTGAACACGTTTGTTTGCCGCGCAAGCATCTCATCGGTGTCAGTTTCAGCGATTGTGTAGCGGTACTGCCCATTCTGCCCGATCACCTTCACCAGCGCAAGCTCGCGGATGTCGCGGCTGACCGTCGCCTGTGCAACGTCAAAGCCTTCGTCGATTAGGTTTTGCCGCAGCTCGTCCTGCGTGGTGATTGCGCGCGTGCTGATTAGGCGCAAAATTGCCGTATGGCGTGGGTTTTTCATGGCTGACTCCTCTTGTGCATTATGTGTTTTTTCATGTGAAACATTTACAATACGCCGGCTGGGTACTCAAAAACGCAAACGCTGCAAGCGCGCGGCAAACGGCGTTTCCTTCAGCAGGATAAAGCGTGCCGGTTCCGGGCTGCGGCGGATTGTCAAGGTTTCTCCCGGCGGAAGCGTCATCGGTTTGCCGCCGTCCGCGGTCACCGCCAATGTTTCACGTGAAACAACGGACAGCTCGCTTTCCGGCGAAAACACCAGCGGCTTTGCGTCAAGCGTGTGGCTGTAAAGCGGCGTGAGCAGAATGGCCGCAAACGATGGGTCAAGCACCGCGCCGCCCGCGGAGAGTGAATACCCCGTTGAACCGGTCGGCGTGGCAAAAACAATGCCGTCGCCTGTGTATTCGGCAAAGGGCTTGCCGTCCGCAAATGCCGTGATTTTCACACAGCGTCGATGGCGACTCTCCGGCGGGGCTGTGAGGGCAATTTCGTTCAAGCAGGTGCCTGCAGCGCCCGACATGGCGCCCGAAAGCTCTGCGCAAAGTCTCATGCGCTCCTGAATGCGGTAATCGCCTGAGGGCAAACGCGAAAGCAAATCAAGCTCCGTCCGGTCAATCTCGGTCAAAAAGCCCACAGTGCCTGCGTGTACTCCCAGTATCGGCTTGCCGCAGCCTTGGGCGCGCAGTACTGTGCCGTCGCCGCCAACGGTTATGACTATGTCGGTCTGCCGCGTGAGCGTGTCCGTGTGCTCCGCACCAATTTGGTCCAGCCGTGCGGCAATTTCATCCCGCAAAATTAGCGCGGCGGGCAGCGATGGGTTGGGGAGAATGGCACATTGCATTGTCGGATAGCTCCTTTGCTTAGCTTGAAATTTATTATAGCGGGGCGCTTCATTGCTTTAATCGGGATTGCGAATCACAACCGCCTGAGGCAAAGCAAAAACTCCCGATTGCCTGCGCGGCCCAAAATCGGCGACTCGCAACTGCCGATTACCATAAAGCCGCAATCCCGCGCCGCCCGCTCAAGCTCCTGCAACACGCGCGCGTGGATTTTCGCGTCCCGAACAACGCCGCGTTTGCCCAGCGCCGCGCGCCCCGCCTCAAACTGCGGCTTGACCAAGCAGACCGCACCCGCGCCGCTTGGCAGACACTCCGCCAGCTTGGGCAAAATCAGCTTAAGCGAGATGAACGACACATCCACACACGCAAAGCCCGGGGTCTCTGATAGCTGCGTCGGGTCAAAGCTGCGGAAATTACAGCCCTCCATGCCGGCAACGCGAGGGTCTGCCCGCAGACTCTCCGCCAGCTGACCGTGCCCCACATCCAGCGCAAAAACGCGCCGCGCACCCGCTTCCAGCAAAACCTGCGTGAAGCCTCCGGTGGACGCGCCCACATCAAGGCAAGCCTGACCGCCTACGTCCGGAGCAAAAACCTCCAGCGCGTGCCGCAGCTTTTCACCGCCGCGCCCAACAAGGTCCTCTCCGCCGCAAACAATGCCAAGTATAGCACAATCGGGCATAATCTGTCCAGCTTTTGCGCAGACTGTGCCGTCCGCGCTCACCCGCCCCGCCGCAATCGCCGCCTGAGCCTTTGAACGGCTGGGAAAAATCCCGCGCCGGGTCAGCAATATATCCAGCCGCGTGCCCTCGCCCATAGAATTCTCCTTTTTTATCGCCAATATCTTGCTTATTATCGCTGTATGGTGTAAAATAAGCATACATATTGTACACCATTTTAGGAGCGTAAAGCAATGACCTTTCGTGAAGCACTCACAACGCGTATTCTGTTTTTTGACGGCGCAATGGGTACGGCTCTGCAAGCGCAGGGTCTGCGTGCGGGTGAGGAGCCGGAAAACTGGAACGTCCGATACCCCGAACGGCTGATTGCGCTGCACGGCGAATATCTCTCCGCCGGCTGCGACGTAATCACCACCAACACATTTGGCGCAAACCCGCTCAAATATAACCCCGATAAGGTGGAAGAGACGGTGGCGGCGGCGGTCAATAACGTGAAAACAGCCATTGCGCTGAGCCGCAAAAACGCCCGGTGCGCGCTGGATATCGGACCAACGGGGCGGCTGATGGAGCCGGGCGGCGACCTGGCTTTTGAGGACGCAGTGGCGGCGTTTGCCGTGCCAATCCGTGCGGGGGCGGCGGCGGGCGCGGATCTTATCATAATCGAAACAATGACCGACCCGTACGAGATGAAGGCGGCAATCCTTGCGGCAAAAGAAAACTGCAGCTTGCCGATTATCGCGTCGTTTTCGCCGGACAAAGACGGCAAGCTGCTCACGGGCGGCAGCTTCGGCGTTATCGCAAACCTGGCGGAGGGCTTGGGCGCGGACGTGCTGTCACTCAACTGCGGCTTTGGTCCTGACGTGATGGCGGGCTTTGCGCGTCAATTGGCGGCGCTGAGCAGTCTGCCGCTGCTGATTATGCCCAACGCCGGATTGCCCCATATGCACGACGGCGAGACGCGTTTTGACGTAACGCCGGAACTTTTTGCGGAGCAGATGGAGGAGATTGCGTCCATAGCGGGCGTGTGCCTGCTGGGCGGCTGCTGCGGCACAACTCCGGCGCACCTTAAGCAGACAATTGCGCGCTGCAAGAGCATAACTCCAACCGCGCCGACGGAAAAACACCTCACGTCAGTCTGCTCCTACGCAAAAAGCGTTACAATTAACAATTCACAATTAACAACGAACAATTCGCCTGTGGTGAGCGGGCAACGCCCACAGGAAGACGTTCATGGCGTTGCGGGCGCGGAAAGCAATCGGCTCGGTAACAAAACCTCTGCGCCTGTGGTGATTGGCGAGAGGATAAACCCTACAGGCAAAAAGCTCCTGCAGGCGGCGCTGCGCGAGGGAGACCGGGAGTACATTGCAGGGCTGGGAATCAGCCAAATGCACGACGGCGCGGACATACTGGACGTGAACTGCGGTCTGCCGGGCATTGACGAAGCTGCCGCGATGAAAAAAGCCGTCCGCGTGCTGCAAACCGCGCTGAGCTTGCCCTTGCAGCTGGATAGCGCGTCCCCGGCGGTGCTGGAGGCAGGGCTGCGGGAATACAACGGGATCCCGCTGGTCAATTCGGTCAGCGGCAAGGAGAGCTCGCTCAGCAAAGTGCTGCCGCTGGTGAAGAAATACGGCGGCGTGGTGGTCTGCCTGACGCTGGACGAGAACGGCATACCCGAAACGCCCGCGGGACGGCTCGCCATTGCGCAAAAGATTGCCGACAGGGCGCTGGAATACGGCATTGCGCGGCACCGCCTGTTGATTGATCCGCTGTGCATGGCGGTCAGTGCGGACGTGGACGCGGCTAACATCACGCTGGATTCGCTGCAGCTGATTGAGAAAACGCTGGGCGTTGGCACGGTGCTGGGCGTGAGCAACGTGTCGTTTGGTCTGCCAAACCGCGACGTGGTCAGTGCGGCATTCCTCACGCGGGCGCTTGGCTTGGGGCTTGACGCGGCAATCATCAACCCGGGCAGCGCGGCAATGCGCACGGCACTAATCACCCATCGGCTGCTGACAGGTCAGGACGAACGCTGCGCGGATTACATCGCGGCGGCGGCTGACGATCAGCTTTCATACGGCACAGGCGGCAATGCGGCTTCGGGGCAAGCGCCCAAAAGCGATGAGGGAACTCTGCGCGGCGCTGTATTAAGAGGATTAGAGGGCGCGGCATATACACTGGCAAAAAAAGAGCTGGAAACAACGGCTCCCAACGCGATAATCAACGGGCAACTGATCCCTGTGCTGGGCGAGGTGGGGGAAGCATTTGCGGCGGGGACGCTGTTTTTGCCGCAGCTGATGCAGAGCGCAAAGGCGGCGCAGGAGGTCTCGCGCGCGGTGAAAGAGGCTATGGAGCTCAGCGGCGAAAAGCAGGAGAGCCGCGGGCGCGTTGCGTTGGCCACCGTTGAGGGCGATGTGCACGATATCGGCAAAAACATAGTGCGCGTTATGCTGGAGAACTACGGCTTTGACGTGCTGGATTTGGGCAAGAACGTCCCGGCGGGGGATGTGCTGGCGGCGGTCCGGCGGGAGGATATCCGCCTGGTGGGTCTCTCCGCGCTGATGACGACAACCGTGCCCGCCATGGCGCAGACTGTGGCGTTGCTGAAAGAGAGTGCGCCGAATGTGCGGGTAATGGTGGGCGGCGCTGTGCTGACCGAAAAAGCGGCGCGGGAGATGGGCGCGGACGGCTACGCGGCGGACGCCATGGGAGCGGTGGAGGTTTTTGGGCTTTAGCTGTTAGCTTGCGGATATTACATGTGAGCGCTTCTGATAATGAGAGGAACCTGATATTCAGCGGCGCAGGATTGGCAAAGCCCCGCACGCGCAGGGACAAATCCATTCTCAATTCTCCACTATTCACTATCAATTGCAACGTCCCGTGCGCGCGGGAAGCAAAACCATATAAAAATGTGCCGGCAGAGTTTCTCCCTGCGGCATAAGCAAGCAACGAAAGGCGGTACTGCCATGAATGAATCGAACCCCAACACCATGATAATCGACTTCTCCTATAAGCCGCGCGGCAGCGCCATCGGCGGCGTGAACCTACGCTTCGGCGATGAACGGCTTTGCACTGACGCTCTCCGGCGATCCCCTGCACAGACCCGAATATATCTACTACAACCAAATCCTTCTTGCGGAGAAAAAGACAGGCATTGCGGGCTATAAATACCACTTCATGCTGAAAAACAAAGCACCCGTTCCCGCTTTTTCCTGCTTGCAGCGCGAGGTATATTTTTCGCGCCTGACCGCCAATAAGCGCTTCGAGGAGCTCTGCCGCATACACGGAATCCGCATGGAGCTCTGCGCGCGCTTCACAACGCTTGCGTGACGCCGCTGCGATGTTGAGCTGCGCAATGTTTCACGTGAAACATTATTTGCCCGTTGCTTGCATTGCGTTTGTTTGCGTGATACAATTAATGCGCGCCCCGCTGCCGTCACTCACACCCGAACGTCCGATTCCTTACGCCTGTTCTTATCCGCAACAATTTGCCGAAAGTAAACGCCATGCCAGCACCGCAGCAATCCACCGGCAGCCTTGGTGAAGATGCCGCCGCGCGCCACTTGGAGTCGCGCGGCTTTGCTGTGCTTCGGCGCAATTACCACACTCGGCAGGGCGAGGTGGACATCATCGCCCGAGATGCGCGCTTCCTGCTGTTTGTGGAGGTCAAAGCGCGGGGGCTTGGTATGTGGGGTACGCCCGGGGAGGCTGTCACGCCGGATAAGCAGCGCAAAATCATCCTTGCTGCACAGCGCTATATGCTGGATAACCCGTCGGAGCTCCAGCCGCGCTTTGACGTTGCGGAGCTGTACCTGGACGCGGCGGGTCAGCCGCGCAAGCTGCGCTGGCTTGCGGACGCTTTTCAGGCGTAATGCTGATTGTTCCCGTCCGCGCAGAAGATGCCAAAAAACAATAGCAGACTGAGCAACGTCTCGGCATAAGAAATTCATGGAAAATCTTCTTTCCCTCTATGATAACAAAACACACTGAGCAACGGGCACACGCCCGGGTTGTTGTGTGTTGTTTTAGCCGCAGTGTCGGTTCGTGTGCGTATTATCATAAGGTTTTTCTGCTGCAGCGATTTTGCGCCTTGTACGCTTTATCGTCTTTTTCTGCGAAAAATTGTCAAATTATGAGTTATTTTTCCTTAAAGTGCTTGTTTATTGCTCCAAAATGGGTATATACTATCCCTATCCATTCAACTTAATGCTTGGGAGGGCACAAGTATGGAAAAGAAACGCACGCAGCAACGCCAAAAACGCAGCCTGCTAATATTCCTGCCCGGAATGTTGCTTGTTGCCGCAACGATTCTCCTTGCGCTCATTGTGATGTGGATACGTTACGGTGCAACACCAACCCTGCCATATGATGACCTGACTGAGCCAATGGTATCCTCCGCGCTGAATTCCCTGCCCCCAATGCAGCAGGATAACGACGCGCTTGCCAAAGAAGCAGAACAAAGCAATACCGCAATCACGAACACGCAAAAGCCGGCGGACACTCAACCCGGCACAAGCCCGTCCGCCGCAACGGCTTCGGGCATAACAAGCTCCGGCGCAACTGTAACCGGCTTTATGCCGCTGCCGGAGCTACCTGTCAAAACCGAAAAGCCATCAGATATCCCCAAGCTGCCGACAACGCGGATTGCCTATAGCTACGGCGTTGCAACGGGCGGCAAGCCCCACCAAATCAGCATCGACAACCAAAAATTCTTTGACAGCAAGGGCTACAAGGCTCTTGCGCTGGACACAAAATCCACCGATAAACGCCTATACCTCACGTTTGACGTGGGATATGAAAACGGCATTACGGGCAAAATCCTGGACACTTTGAAGGAGAAAAAAGTGCCCGCGGCGTTCTTTGCCACGCAGCACCACCTCAAAACCAACCCGGAGCTTGCCGCCCGCATGATAAGCGAGGGGCACATTGTGGGCAACCACTCGGTCACTCACCCGGATTTTACCACAATCAGCCGCGCAAAAATGATTGAGGAAATACAGGGCTTTGATAATTATCTGCGCAAAAACTTCGGCTACACTTCGCCGTATTTCCGATTCCCCGCCGGGTCGTATAGCGAGGAAGCGCTGGATGTGGTGCAGTCGCTTGGGTTCACAAGTGTGTTTTGGTCAGTTGCGTGGGCGGATTGGGACACAAGCCGGCAGCAGGGCAAGAAGGTTGCGTTTGACACAATCACGGCGCGTCTGCACCCGGGCGCGGTGATATTGCTCCACGCGGTTTCCACCGATGACGCCGAAGCGCTGGGGGATATTATCGATTGGGCGCGGGCGCAGGGGTATGCGTTCCGCGCGCTGACGGAGTATTAGGCGAGAAGCGGGTTTGTTCAGTCATACGGATCTCCTTAAATTTATGCTATTTTAATGTCAACGATACACTTGTAATACACCAAAACCAAACAGCCGCGCAGGGTTTCCCACGCGGCTGCAATGTTAGTTGATCTTAGAATCTCCTCGGCGGTCTGCGGTCGCCGCCGTTGCCGTTGCGGTTGAACCCGCCCTCACGCCTTGGCGGACGCTCCGGCAGGGGATCAGCCTTCAGCCCCTCAACCTCAATCAGAGCCTCGCGGCGCGAGAGATTCAGCCGCCCCTGGTCGTCCAGTTCCAGCACCTTCACGTTGACTACGTCGCCCACGTTCACCACGTCCTCAACGCGCTCCGTGCGCTTCACGTCCAGGTGACTGATGTGGACTAAGCCCTCTTTGCCCGGCGCAATCTCAACAAACGCGCCGAAAGTCATCAGCCTTGTGACTACGCCGCGATAAATGCTGCCCGGCTCGGGGTCGGTGGCAATCGTCTGCACCATAAGCAGCGCGCGCTCTGCGTTGTCTTTATCCAGCGCGGAAATGAAGACGCTGCCGTCCTCCTCCACGTCGATTTTGCAGTCGCACTCGGCGCAGATCTTCTGGATAACTTTGCCCTGTTTGCCAATCACGTCGCCGATTTTCTCCGGGCTGATTTTTGTGGATACCATCTTGGGCGCATATGTGCTAAGGTCGGTGCGCGGCGCACTAATAACCGGCAGCATAACCTCGTCAAGGATATACAGCCGCGCCTTATGAGTTTTTTCCAGCGCTTCCTTGATGATTGCCTCTGTCAGGCCCTTAATTTTAAGATCCATCTGAATAGCGGTGATACCCTTGTGAGTCCCCGCCACCTTGAAGTCCATGTCGCCGAAGAAGTCCTCCAGCCCCTGAATATCAACCATGGTCATGAAGCGCTCGCCCTCGGTGACAAGTCCACAGGAAATGCCCGCAACCGCGCTGTGAATCGGCACGCCCGCCGCCATGAGCGAGAGCGTGGAGCCGCAAATCGCTCCCTGCGATGTGGAGCCGTTGGAGCTTAGCACCTCGGACACAAGGCGAATGGAGTACGGGAACTCCTCAACGCTGGGGATAACCGGCAGCAGAGCTTTTTCCGCCAACGCCCCGTGACCGATTTCGCGCCGTCCCGGTCCACGTGATGGACGCGTTTCGCTCACGGAGAACGACGGGAAGTTATAGTGGTGCATATAGCGTTTGGTGTCCTGATCGTCAATGCCGTCCAGCAATTGGCTGTCGCGGATTGTGCCAAGCGTGGTGACTGTGAGCACCTGCGTCTGACCGCGGGTGAACATTCCGGAGCCGTGCACGCGCTCAAGCAGGTCAACCTCTGCGGCGAGAGGACGGATCTCATCAATGCCGCGCCCGTCAACGCGCTTGCCGTCGTCCAGCAGCCAGCGGCGGACGACATATTTTTGCAGCTTATAAAGGCAATCGTCAATCTTGTTGATTTCGTCAGGGTGGCTCTCGTCCAGCGCGGCGTGAACATCCGCATAAATTGGCTTCAGGCGCTCATCGCGGATGCGCTTGTCGTCGGTGTCGAGCGCGGTGCGGATCTGCTCAATCGCCAGCTCCTTGACGGCTTCATAGAGCTCCGGCGCGGGATCATTGGAGGGGAAATCAATTTTCTTTTTGCCGATTTGCGCCTTGATCTCCTCAATAAACGCAACCAGGCGCTGGTTTTCTTTGTGGGCAAACAGGATTCCCGCCAGCATTTCCTCATTGCTCACCTCGTTTGCCGAGGACTCAATCATTGCAACAAGGTCGGACGTTGAGGCGACGATGGTGCTCATGACGGACTTTTTGCGCTGCTCCGCCGTTGGGTTGACGACGTATTCGCCGTCCACCAGGCCAACACACACGCCTGCGATTGGGCCGTCCCAGGGGATATCGCTGATGGATATTGCGATGGAAACGCCTAGCATTGCGGCGGTATCCGGCTGGCAGTCCGGGTCGGTGGACATAATCGTGGCGACTACGCCCACATCATTGCGCATGTCCTTGGGGAACAGCGGACGGATGGGGCGGTCAATCACGCGGGAAGCGAGAGTGGCTTTTTCGCTGGCACGGCCTTCGCGGCGCTGGAAGCTCCCGGGGATTTTGCCCACGGAATAGAGCTTCTCCTCAAAATCCACGCTGAGCGGAAAGAAGTCGATGCCGTCGCGGGGCTTTGCGCTCATGGTTGCGGTACAAAGGATGTTGGTCCCTCCGTACCTTACCATACACGCGCCCCCGGCGAGCTGTGCCATTTTGCCTGTTTCCACAATAAACGGACGCCCGCCGATTGTGGTTTCAAACTTACGGTATTCTTCGAACATTTTTCTCCTGCCTTTCAAACAGAAATATCCCATTGCCGGATACTTCTTTGGCAGAAAGCAGAAAATTCAACGCGGGATCTTTATCCTGCCCTCAATTTTCTTCTTTCACCATTGATGATTCCGTACAATCAGGTGCTATTAATCAGACCTCCCCGGAAACTGTGCAGTGCAAGGCGGACGAGTGCCGCTGTATGCCGATTCTGCAAGCTGGGACAACGCCGCAATGTGCGGTTTTCGATTAGGTCTATTGAAAGAAGGATACAGCCGAAGGGTTGCCCCTCACGCCTGTATCCTTAATTTCCGGGGCTTTATTTGCGGATACCCAGTTCCGCGATAACTGTGCGGTAGCGCTCGATGTCAATCTTAGTCAAATACGCCAACAGGTTGCGCCTGTGACCAACCATTTTGAGCAGCCCGCGGCGGCTGTGGTGGTCTTTTTTGTGGATTTTCAGGTGCTCGGTCAGTTCATTGATTCGCTTTGTCAGCACGGCGATTTGGACTTCCGGGGAGCCGGTGTCGCCCTCATGGCGTGCAAAGTTTTGCATGATTTCGGTTTTTTCTGCCTGTGTCATGGGTATTTTCACCTCGTTTAGATTTTTCCGCCGAACGCAGGGCAGGGCAGGTGATTGCCGCGGGTGGCGGCTGAATCCCGGCTCCGCATAGGGGGTAACGTTGTAAGTATAGCAGGTTTGCAAGCGTTTGTCAAATCCTCCGCTTGAGAGGCGTGGATTTTTGGCAATTGAGAGAATATATCTTGCCCCAATAAAGATGCGGTTCGCTGTGTTTGCAAGGCCTAGCGCTATTGTTACTCGTCTGAAATCTAACATGGGAGAAACAATGAGGCGAAAACGCTGAAATATTTCAGGTATACCGTGATGTTTTTGTTTATATTCACACTCAGCAGCTGCTCTCACCAGCTGCTGAGTGGAGCTGGTGAGAGCAGCTGCTGAGAATCAATCTCAAATCCCCTAAAAGCCTGTAAAATCCGCGCACTCTCTGCGCCCCGGGCTTGCTTTTGCGCTGCGATCGGTGATATACTATGGCTTGTGGATCTGCTTGAGCTTGCCGAAGCCCCATTAAACGCGGAGGTGTGACATGAAAACCATCATAATCATCGGCGCGGGACCGGCGGGGCTGACTGCAGCGGTGGAATTGCTTGAACGCGGCACGGATTGCGCGGTCACAGTTGTTGAGGAAAGTGAAACTTTCGGCGGAATCTCCAAAACGCTGAATTTTGGCGGCAATCGAATGGACATTGGCGGTCACAGGTTTTTCTCGAAGGACGGGCGGGTCAACGCATGGTGGAGCCACTTTTTGCAACCGCAGAGCAGCCCCTCCAAGGACGACATCCTCCTTGGGCGTGATCGCGCGCTTGACAAAAGCGGGCTGAATCCGGAAACAGACGACGCCGTTATGCTCACCCGCGAGCGCGTCAGCCGCATCTACTACCGCAACGTGTTTTTCGATTATCCCGTCACGCTCAGCCACAAGACAATCCGCAGCATGGGTCCGGCGACGACGCTTCGGGCGGGCTTGAGCTATCTGCCGGCGCTGGTCCGCAAACTGCCGGAGGATAATCTCGAGAACTTTTACATCAACCGTTTTGGGCGCGTGCTTTATTCAATGTTTTTTGAGGGCTATACAGAAAAGCTCTGGGGGCGGCACCCGCGCGATATTTCGGCGGATTGGGGCGCTCAGCGCATCAAAGGGCTGTCGGTAAGCGCACTGCTGGGCAATATTTTTGGGGGAATGTTCGGTGTCAAAGCGCACAAAACAGAAACGTCGCTGATTGAGCGTTTCGGCTATCCAAAATACGGTCCGGGGCAGTTGTGGGAGCTTGCGGCAGAAAGAGTACGCGAGCTTGGCGGCGTGATTATCACGGGAAAGCGCGTGACGAAAATCACACGGAATGATGAGGGCGACATAGTTTCCGTTGGCGGCGACGGCTTTGATTTGCCCTGCGACACGCTGATTTCGTCAATGCCGATCAGCGACTTGTGCGCGGCAATGAGCGGCGTTCCGGCTGATATCGCCGTGATTGCGGAGGGCCTGCCATTCCGTGATTTCCAGACTGTGGGGGTCTTGCTGCCAAGCGACAAATTCCGGCTGCGCAACCTCACGGCGCAAAAAACCGTTGGAGGAATTGCGCCGGATTGCTGGATTTATGTCCAGGATCCGTCCGTGAAGCTGGGGCGCATACAGGTCTTCAACAACTGGTCGCCGTATTTGGTGAAGGATTTTGAGCACACGGTTTGGCTTGGGCTTGAATATTTTTGCAGCGAGGGCGATCAATCGTGGCAGCAGACGGACGATGAATACACAAACGCCGCAACCCGGGAGCTTTTGAAAATCGGTGTTATCGCGGATAAATCCGACGTTATTTTCACAAGCCGTGTGCGTGTCAAAAAAGCTTATCCCGCGTATTTTGGCAGCTACGCGCGCTTTGGTGAGCTTCGGGAATATCTTGACCAAATCGGCAACCTTTACTGCGTGGGACGCAACGGTCAGCACCGATATAATAACATGGATCACTCAATGGTCACGGCTTTCCGCGCGGTTGACGCAATTTTGGCCGGCGGCGACAAATCCGCCGTGTGGAACGTGAATGTGGACGACGAATACCACGAGGTGAAGAGCGAATGAGTTTTCACAAAAAATCGCAAGCGAACAGGGCAGTAAGAGCGGTTCAGCGCACACACAAAATCAACAGGCTTGTTAAAAAACTCCTGGGCACGTTTAACAGAGTGTTCAAGGTGCTGATTGTGACGATGGATATTTCGGCGCTGTACAACAAGCACGAACGCTTTGTTTATGAGGACGGAGATTATGTCCGCAACGCAGCGCTGGAATTGGCGGCGCGTGAAATTGCGCAGCTGAACATCGATGGAGCGGTGGCTGAGCTTGGGGTATACCGCGGCGACTTTGCAAAGCTGATTAACGCTGCATTCCCTGAGCGCAAGCTATATCTATTCGACACCTTTGATGGCTTTGATGAACGGCAAGCGGAACATGAAGCTGCTGTAAATTTGTCGTCGGGCGCGGAAGATTTCAGCGACACCGGCGTTGAAATAGTGTTGAGAAAAATGAAAAGCAAAGCCAATTGTGTGGTCAGAAAGGGGCTGTTTCCACAGTCGGCAGAGGGCGTTGACGAGCTTTTTGTGTTCGTCAGCATTGACTGTGATTTTTATCAGCCGATATACGACGGCTTGTGCTTCTTTTATCCGCGGCTCGCCGATGGCGGCACAATCTTTGTTCATGACTATAATTCTGCGGCATATCTGGGCGCAAAACAGGCGGTGCGGCAGTTTGCCCGCGAAACCGGCATAGCGTATTTTCCTCTTCCCGATATGAACGGAAGCGTGGTCATTATTAAAGGAAAGAGACCAACGTGAAAAAGCAATACAACCCTCTCCCCCCCTAATTCCCAAACCGTGCCATAGCCGTCTCCATCTCGCCGCGCACAATCAAATCCACTGCCCCCGGCGCTTTGTCGCACGCCTCGCGCAAAAGGAGCTGCTCCTTGCTGCTCAGCCGTGAGAGCACCCAATCTGCCAAATCCCACTGCAGATTAGGTCGTTCGCCCACGCCCAGCTTGACCCGCGGAAACTCCTCCGAATGCAGGTGCTGAATCACGCTCTTGACGCCATTGTGACTGCCTGCGCTGCCCTTGCGGCGGATTCGCAGCTTGCCCGGCTCCAGGCTGATGTCGTCAAACAGCAGCAGCACGCGCTCCGGCGGGATTTTGTAGAACGCCGCCGCCTCGCCAACGGATTCGCCGCTGTTGTTCATGAACGTCTGCGGTTTGAGCAGCAAACAGCGCTGCCCGCCAAGCGTCGCTTCGCCCGTGAGCGCGTGGTACTTCAGCCGCGTGAGCCGCACGCCCTCCCGCTGAGCCAGCAAATCCAGGCACAAAAATCCCGCATTGTGGCGGGTAGCTTCATATTGCTTGCCGGGGTTGCCCAGCCCCGCGATAATCCAGACGGGGGCGCCGGCGCTTTTGCGAAAAAACATTTGCCCTCTTGAGAATAAGCGTTGTGCGTAATTATACCACACACCGGCGGCGGTCGGCAAGGGGCGGCGGATATATCCCGGTGTGAATTTCGCTGCACTGTGTTAATTGCTTCCTGTGCAGCTATGCAGTGCGGGCTATATAGACAGATATATGTGTAACTATAAAGCTTGCGCATTATATAGCGAAAAGGAAGAGAAAACCGCGCATTTTCTCGTTTTTTCAGCAATATTCTTAACAGTGCGGTTAGGCTTGCGGTTTACCTTAATGCATATATTATATCAGGGCGACCCTTATTTCTCCTGCAATAGCTCACAGCAACGATTCGTGAGATTCGCTCTTTTGCAATGTTTTCACCGTCCGCACTGCCCAAAGCCCCAAAAAATCAACCCGTTTGCGTCAACGCTCACGAGAAACGGCGTGCTCTCTAAGGTCTAACAGCTGCTAAAACGGTACCCGTCGCCGCGCGTCAGCTCAACGCCAAACGCATGAGCAATCGCGCCGGAATCAATAAGCTCCTGCGGTGTGCCGCTGAACAAGACACCGCCCTCGCCCAGCAAAATCACGCGGTCGGCGTTATCCAGCGCAAGCCCCAAATCGTGCTCCACCGCCGCAACGCACTTTCCCTCCCGCGCCAAATTCTTGAGCAAGGCAAAAAGCTCCAGCTGATGCGCAATATCCAAATAGACCGTCGGCTCGTCAAGCAGTACATTTTGCGTGTCCTGCGCCAACAGCATTGCAAGGTACGCCTTCTGCCTCTCCCCGCCGGAGAGCCGCGCCAGCAGTGAACCGCGCTTCTCCCAAATTCCAACACGCCGCATTGCCTGCTCCGCGGCGGCTCTGTCCTCAGCGCGGCAGACCCGCGGATAGCCCAGCCATGGGAAACGTCCGTGCAGAGCCAGCGCGCCCGCCGTAATATCCGGCACAGCGCGGCTCTGCGGCAGCAGCGATATACTCTGCGCCGTCTCTTTGCGCGTGAGACCGCCAAGCGGGCGACCGTCTGCCCAAACCTCACCCCGCTGCGGGGAGAGCTGCCCGCAGCAAAGCCGCAACAGAGTGCTTTTGCCGCAGCCGTTCGGACCAATAATCGCGGTCAGCTGACCGTCCTCCAGCGTGAGCGAGACACCCCGCAAGACCCGCACGCCGCCATAGCCGCCGCAGAGCTTTTTCACTTCAATCACGGCGCTTCCTCCTCTCGCGGAACAGCAGCCACAGGAAGAACGGCACGCCCAAATATGCAATCAAAATTCCGGTTGGCAGCTCATGCGGGGCAAAAACAGTGCGGGCGATTGTGTCGCAGAGCAGCAGAAACGCCGCGCCCATTAACGCCGAGAGCGCAATGAGTGTTCGCTTGCCGCCGCCGAACTCAGCCAATGCGTTCTTGCTGCGTCGGCAAGTTTTGGATAAATCGTTGTTTTCAGATTCAGCGTTGGGAGGCGCTTTACGCCTTTGCCCGTTTTTGCCGCCGGAGAGCAGCCGCCGCGCCATATGCGGCACCATCAGCCCCACAAAGCCCAGCAGACCCGCAAAGCTGACCGCCGCCCCCGCCAATACCGCCGCCAGCGTAAGGAAAAACAGCCGATAGAACCGCACGTTCAGCCCCAGCGATGCGGCGCTCTCCTCGCCCAGACCCAAAACGTCCAACTCGCCGGCAAAAAGCAGCGCCGGCAGCAGACCCAATAATATCAGCGGCGCAGCTGTAGCAACCGCTCCGGCAGATATTCCCGCAAAGCCGCCGTTCTGGAAATCGCGCAGCGCACCCATAATATTGGTGTGCGTGACGGCGATGGTGTTGACCCCCGCTGTGAACAGGGCAGAGATCGCCACGCCCGAGAGCACCAGCGTAATGCGCGATGCGTTAACTCTGCGGGCAAGCGCACACACCGCCAAAACCGACGCCAACGCCCCCGCAAACGCCGCCACCGGCAACAGTAACACCGCCCCCGGCAGGAACGCCAAAAACAGCGCCGCGCCCAAGCCTGCCCCCGCGTTCACGCCGATGATCCCGGGGCTTGCCAATGGATTTTGCAGCACAGTCTGTATCAGCACGCCCGACACCGCCAACGCCGCTCCCGCCAGCGCCGCCGCAAACAGACGCGGCAAACGCACATGCAGCAAAATCTGCCCCGCTGCGGAATCGCGCTGCGTCAGCGACTGCCACAGCTCCGTCGGGGGGATACGCACCGCCCCAATCAATAGCGACAGCACCGCGCAAATCAGCAATGCCGCACCCGCAGCCAACAGCACAAGCGTGTTTTTTTTAAGCCTCGCCATACAAAATATCCCACAGCATTTGGAATGCCTCCGCCCAACGGTCATTTGGCTTCAGATGAAACAAATCCTTGGGCAATGTGATGCAGCGATTATTTTTTACCGCGCTCAAATTTGCCCACGCCGGATTTGAAAGCAGCGTATCCTGCAGCGCCTTCTGCGCGTTTTCCTCAGAATCCCCCTGCGTGACGGTGAAAATGAAGTCAGGGTCCTGTTCAATAATCACCTCCATGCTGAGGTTATCAAGCAGTGTATCGTCCGAATCGGTGATGTTGGCGCAGCCCATGTTTCGGAGCATTATCCCCGCCATTGTGTCACTGCCCCGGGCGGAAACCTTGCCTGCTCCGGCGCGCAAAAACAACACCTTCGGCGCGGGTTTATCCTTCGTTTTGGCAATAACTCCTTGAATCTGTTCCTGAATCCGCAAGCCGTTTTGGGCGTATAAATCGCCGCGCCCGGTGATATCCGTGCAGATTTTGAGTACGCTTAGGTAGTCGTCAAACGACTCCACTGAAAAGGCGGCGGCGGCTATATCCGCAGAGCTAAGCGTTTCTATCAGCGCGGTGTGACCGCTTATATCCGCCGAGAGAAGCACCAAATCGGGGCTCAGCGCAATAATCGCTTCAACGCTTGGCGAGAGCAGACTGCCCACGTTGCCTGTGGCGGCGGGAATACTGAGACCGTTTTTGAAAGCGTCGTCCGTTGTGCCAAGCAGTTCCCCGCCGGCAAGCTGCCAAAGCTCCGCAAAACTGCCCGACGCGACCACAACGCGGCTATATTCCCGCAGAGGAATGCTGCGGTTCAGCGCGTCGGTAAAAGAACCGTCCTGCGGCGCGGCTTGTTCAGCACAGCCGCTCAGCGCCAACAGCAGCGCGGACATAAGCAACAGCAGCCGCTTGATTTTTTTCACGCGAAGCTCCTTAAGCATATTAGGGAGTGTTGCCACTAATGAAATATGCGGATTTTCGAGCGAAAATTTTTCATTTCGAGACGGAGGAGGGAGGAATACTGACGTATTCTGACTGACGACAACAAAGAAATGGGAAATTTTAGCCGAAAAGACGCGCGTTTTTGCTTAGTGTCAACGCGACCTAAAACCATATGCTTTTATCATACAACATTGTGCCGCAAAATGCAAGTGGCACGGCTCAAGCCTACACCCGTTTTATAAGCCGGCAAACTGTGCAAAGGTCGGCAACAGCTAAGTACTTATGTTAACCTTTAGCTAGACCTTTAGGTTAACCGTTAGCTAAACCGTTAGGGTATTTCAATAGTATTGCGACCGAAGCCCTGATTAGCACTGCAAGCTGCCTGACTCTTCCCAAAACATTATATATGCCGATTCTTTATAGAGAGGCATACACAATTTAGGTGAGATATATTTCGCGGATTGAGTTATGTGGCATTTAGTGCTTTACAGCCGCATTACCTCAGAAAGCTGATAATTGCCGCGCCCGCAAAAGACTTGCGCCAATCCGCAAAAAATGTTATGCTATACTGGGTAATTTGTAGGAAGCCGAGCAGGCGCAGAAAGGCGGGGCTGAGGGATGAAGGAAATCCTCCTTGCCGCCGCTTCGCCAGATATACTCACTGCATTGCGCCGCGTACTCAGCGACGGCGGCTTAATTGATGTACGCCTATGCCATTCCGGGGCCGATGCGTTGGGGGCGTGCAGCCTTGTGCGCGAGGGTCTGCTAATCTGCCACAAGCTGCGCGACATGGCGCCAGCAGCTCTGGCAAGGTCACTGCCAATCAACATAGACGTGCTGTTGCTGCTGGCAAGCGGTCAGCGCCCGTTGGAGGGCTTAGGCAACGTACTGTGCATGAATCTGCCGCTGGACAGGCCCGAGTTCCTGCGCACTGTGCGGGAGCTTTTGGTTAGCGGACAGCAACGCCGGCAGGTATCACATAGGCGCGGCGCGGAGGACGAAGCGGTTATTTTGGAGGCAAAACTCCTCCTCTTGGAACGCAGCGGTATGCCGGAATGGGTGGCACACCGATATCTGCAACAATGCGCAATGCGCGGCGGCAAGACGCTGATTCAGGCGGCGCGAGAGATGATTGGCGGCGTGGAAATGTGATTGGCGGTTGTGGCTTTTTGTGAGTTTTTTACTAAGGGAGTGTTGCCACTAATGAAATATGCGCCGCATAAGCACTTAGCGCCCTTCGATTGCATTCCTGTAGGTCCGCTTTCGCTACGCTAAACGCTTGAACATTCGTTAGAGTGAGCGGCTACACAAGCGCTTTGAAAGCAAGACTACCCCACGCAAAGGCAGTCTTGCTTTCAAAGTGCAAGGTTCAACACGGGCCAAGGGAGCTTGACGTTTGGGTTGAGTTTGTGATATAATATGGCGTAAACCTATTCTATAGACCTTTCAAGAGACCGCTCTTGAGACCATTCATGAATCGATTTATTTATCGATAAATAAATCGATTCATGTGTCGATTAGTGCATATTCTCACCTACCTATAAAACAATGCCGACTCACCGCTCCAAATCCGGCTTCAAACCAATTAAAGCTTCGCGCCCAAACATATAAATAATGCCACACAAAAAAGGAGTCAACCATGAACACCATCACAACCATCGACCTCAGCAACAGCCGCCTGTCAGTGCCGGAACTGCTGGAATACGCTAAGGGCGAACTCCCTAAGCTCTACTCGGGGGAAACGTTCATACTTTCCGCGCTCTTCGTGGGCTATGAATGGCTGCGGATTCCGCTAAAAGACAGACGACTCCTCGGGCGCTTTTTCTTGGACTTTGCAACGAGTGAAGAAGGACGCGGCATGCTGGAAATTGTTGAAGTTATCAATCAGGGCAAGCAGCGCTACATGTGCAAATAAAATTCATCTCACGCAAAAACGCCAACCCCTTGAAATGCCAACAAAAACGTGATATACTCAAGGGCAGCAAAATCAATGCCCGAAAGGCATCGCCATGACCCCCTTCCTCAGCGCCGAAACCTTTCTCCTGCCCACCGAAACAGCGCGGGAGCTATACCACACCATCGCCGCACGACTGCCGATTGCGGACTGGCACTGCCACCTCCCCGTGAGCGAAATCGCCGAGGACGCGCCCTGCGGCAACATCGCGCAGCTGTGGCTGGCACACGACCACTATAAGTGGCGGGCGATGCGCTGCCTTGGCGTGCCGGAATCGCACATCACGGGCGTTGCCGCTGATTGGGACAAATTCGCGGTGTGGGCGGCGTGCATACCGCAACTGATCGGCAGCCCGCTCTATCACTGGACGCACCTTGAGCTGCGCCGCTTTTTTGGCATCAACGAGCCGCTGAACCCCGACACAGCACGCAATATCTACGCCCGCGCGAATGAGCAACTGGCAAACATGACCGTGCGCGATTTGCTCCGCATATCAAACGTTGAACTGCTCTGCACGACGGACGACCCGGCGTCTTCGCTGATTTGGCACGAAAAACTGCGCGATGAATATGCGGCGGGGAGCTTCGGAATCCGTGTATTGCCCGCCTTCCGTGCGGATAATCTGCTCTACGGCGGCAGGGAATATTTGGATGAGATGTCGGCGGTGTCCGGCATAGACGCTCACAGCGAACAGGGGCTTGCTGACGCTCTGAGTGCCCGCGCGGACGCGTTTTCCGCCCTCGGTTGCCGTGCGGCGGATTTCAGCGCACCGAACGTCAACGCCGATAATATGGAGCAAATCAGGCGGCTGACAAAAATTTGTGCTGACAGAAATTGGGTGCTTGAGACACATCTTGGGGTCATGCGCAACGTCAACCCGCGAATGCTGGCGGAAATCGGCAAGGACGCGGGCGGCGACACCATCAAGCCCGCGCACAGTATCACGCAGGGGCTGTTCCGTCTGTTTGAGGATTTTGCGGCACGCGGGCAGCTCCCCAAAACCATACTTTTCTCGCTCAACCCTGCGGATAACGCCGTGATTACTGCACTTTGCGGCTGCTTTGGCGATAAGCTGCGCCAAGGCAGCGCGTGGTGGTTCAACGACTCGCTGCCCGGTATGCGCGCGCAGCTGAGCAACTACGCCGCCGCTTTGCCGCTGGCGACTTTTCCCGGTTTTGTGACGGATAGCCGCTCATTTTTGTCGTTTCCGCGCCATGAGTATTTTCGGCGGCTTTTTTGCGGTATGCTTGGCGATTGGGTAGAGCGCGGCGAATATCCGCGGGATTGGGACGCGCTGGAGCGGCTTGTGCGCGGCGTTTGCCATGACGGGGCAATGGAGTTTTTCGGGTTTTAGTGATATTATAAGGAGTTAATATTATGAGCAAGAAGCCGTTTAATTGGGTTGGATTCTGTTGGGTTGCAGGGTATTTTGTTGGTTTGCTCTTTTTTGTTGGCGGATCTATTGGAATTAAAATAAACCCAGATGGTGAAGCTGCAAATTTTTATGGAGGTTATGGCGATGCTGATATATTATTAATTCTCGGTATCTTATGGCTTATTGTTGGCTTGGTACTCGTACCGGTCTTTTACAAGTTGTCTGCGGCAAAATCGAACGCAAAATCGGCATTTGCGTCTTCGCCAAATTTATCTTCCAAGGTGAAAGTGATTTCAAAGCTCGCACAAGTAACCGGCGGTCGTTATTCAACGAATTTGTTTGTTGTTGCGTTTGAATTCCCGGATGGTAACAGAAAGAATTTCCCTGTTGACATGGCTAATTTCAGCATGATTGTTGAAAACGATATCGGAACGCTCACATACAAAGAACAAGGAACCTACTTGTTTTTCGTCAGCTTCCAACGCCAAACCTAACGCCGCCGCTTTCCAATATTTGGGCCGCCACCGCAAAAACAGCAAGCCCCCGCTACCCAAGCGCCGACTCAACCGCCGCCCCCGCCCTCAGTGAAGCGGCGACGTCAATCACGCGCTGGTTGGCCGACCCGCGAAAGAGCATATTCAGCGTACGCTCAGCCAAAACGAATCGTCCGTCAACCAGGGTGTCGCTCGCACGCAGAAGCTCCAGCCAGCCGTTTTTCTTGTCCGCGCCCGCCAGCAAGTGCTCAAAGGTGTAGCCTGTGTAGGTAAATATATCCAGCCCCAGCGCACGAACATCACGCGCAATGGCGGCAAACGCGTGCGCCTGTGCGAACGGCTCTCCGCCGCTGAGTGTCACGCCGCACAGCAGCGGGTTCTTGCGGATTTCCGTCAGCAGCGCCGCGCAGGTGCTCGTGTATCCTGCCGCCGGGTCATGAGTTTCGGGGTTATGGCAGCCGGGGCAATGGTGCGGGCAGCCCTGCGCAAAAATCACAAAACGCCAGCCGGGACCGTCCACAACAGATTCGCGGATAACGCCCGCAAGGCGCAGCGGTTCACTGGGCATGGCGGCTCCTTTCGCGAATCGTTTGGCATATCAGCGGCATGATTCCATTCAACCGCACAACGGCTATGCCGGCACTCCGTTCGTCCAAATCTCATCGCTGGAAAGGTCTATGTCGTCATTCCAGACCACGCCGCGGCCGCCAGCGTCAGTGTGAGCCAAGGCAAAAAGTCCCGGCACGGTGGATAGTGACGCGAACACATCCCATCGCTCTTGCAACGGTGCAAGGTCATAAAGACGCGCATCCCCGCCTTCGAAGCGTGCCCACAGCCGCAAGTTTGGGAGCGGCTTTAGCTCTGTGATTTTGTGAAACACAAGTGCCTCCTTTACAGCAACGGCGGGAGTTTGCGGAATTCCTGTGTATTCCACATGTCAAGCAGTTCTGTTTTGTGTAAACCATGCCATTCGCGAACCAAGCGTTGCCCTTTATCCGGCAAATCACCCTCAATCATTTCGCCGTTTTGTATGTTAAATGAGCCAACGTATTCTCCATAAACAGCGTGAAAATGCGGCGGGTTATGCTCTGACAGGCGGTAAAACATCTTGATTGTTAAACCGTAAAAGCTTGAAATTGCCGGCACGATAAACCCCTCCTTAGTTACAGACCTCCGCTCATTTCGCAGCTCAAATATTCACTACTTATACTCAAGCGCAATCTCGCGCATACCGGGCGCTTCACCCCAAGGCAGCGTCACAATTTTGGAAACGCTTTCCGTGCCCACGCTGACACTCTCCATGCGAATCACAAAGTTAAAGGTAATTGTCTCCTTAATAAGCTTGCCGTCCGCAGAAAAGTCGGCGGTCACTGTGGCGTTCCGTGTGGTGACGTTGATAGCGCCGATTTTTACGATAGCCCCGCTGCCCTCCACCAATGAAAAAATATCGCTGCTCAGGGCGGCGGCAGACGGAAAATCGCTTGTCACTTTGCCAATTAAGCTATTGGACGCGGTGGGGTTCGTTTCTTCTGCCGGTATGCTGAACTTGATTTGCCTGCCGCTGTTCAGTAACACAAGCCCTTGAACATCGCCTATGCCCGGCGTGACGGGCGTGCGCAGCTTTGCCGCAGTGCCGCTGCTTTCCTTCACTCCTTGACCGAAGAGTTGCTTTGAGTATTCGCCGGCGTCCACATTTATTATAGGCAGCTTGCCATTCAGAACCCAACGGTACAGCGCCGGGCAATTGAAGTCGTCCAGATTGGTGGTGATTGTTTTTTTAACGCTTGCGTTTTGAGTTCGCCGCGCATTCACTGCCTTTGTGTATTGCGCAAGGATTTCCCTTTGGCTTGGCGGCTTGGTTGTTGACGGTGCAGCGCTCGGCGGCGCTGATGAAGCGCTTGGTTTCGGCGCGGACGTGCCGGGTTCTGCTTTGCTTGGTTCTGACGTTGTGTTTACAGTAATTACCGCCGCGGAAGTTGTGACGGCGATTGTTTCCGGCAGCGTTGTTGTTTCCTGCTCTTGCAATATGCTGTCCTGCAGCTCTCCGCCGGATACTTCGGCGTTTGCGTCTTCGGTGGTCTTTGTGTGTGTTTCAACGTAATTGCGCAACTCAACATAAACCCACACGCCCTCGACGGTTATAACGCCTACACCCAACATACCCAGAATACCCAGAATTAACAGCAAACGTTTGCCGTTAATTTTTATCGGCTTTTTCAAAAAAATCAGCCTCCTAACTTTTAACTGTCCGCAAAAATTCGCAGGCATATGCAACCATTATACCCATACTTGCGGAGAATTGCAAGCGCAGGATGTTAATTTTCCGCACTGCCTGTTGCTCTATTTTATTTTACCGCCGCCCTACACCCCTGAACCGGTATTCCCGCGCAACACTATCTAATCCGCACCCACCTGTTGCTCAGCAGCAGCAATGCAACGGACAATATCGCCAACACTGTCACAAGCGCCGCGAACGCGTTTATTTTTCTGTTTGTATTATCCTTAAAAAGCTTGAATAACATGGCATACGCGCCGATTCCAATCAGCGCGCCAAGCGTGTTGCTCAGCACGTCGGTGATATCTGACCTGCCGATAGCGAATATGAATTGCGTTGCTTCAAAAAAAACAGTCAAGCCAACGCTCGCCATCAGTTTTTTTACAAAAGACCACTTGTCCTTAATCATGCATATATAGACGCCAAACGGGATGAACACAATAACGTTGTTCACGGTCTCGCTGAAAACCCAGATTTTCGGGATCAGGTTGATGACCCGCCCGTCTTCCATTATCGGAACGGAAAATTGCAGCTTGAACAGAACCAGCCAAAACAACGCCAGCAGATAAATTACAAACAGAGCAAGCGTGAGCGACTGTGTATTTTGTTTATTTAGTTTTTTCATTCACTTGCCTGATTAAGCTCAAACACCCAAACGGCTCTGTCTTCACGTTGTTCCACTGTGACTTTCGGCTTATAACCCTTATCCACTAAGCCAAGCCAAACATGCGCGGCGCAAATTCCAACATCAACATCAGAATGCTCCCACTTGAAATGCTTGTAGCCTATCGGCTTTGCAATCGTTAGCACGTTTGTGGTTTTATTGTAGCCAAAACGCCATATCTGACTGTTCCCCGCCGAGGGCGCCGGCCGCGCTAAATCCAGCACTTCGGCAATATCAGGCGGAAGCGCGCTCAGCGTTGTGTTTTCGTCCAACAATTCGCCCAACGGCTTTCGGTTTGCTCCAAGCTTTTTCATGACGCGGTCTATCAATCGTTTTGCGTTTTCATCGCCGTGCCCAAACGGTATACAGCATATTACGCGTTTGCCAACATCCACTTGATCGCCGTAGCCATACCCGAGACCGAGAGAGGTTTCTTTTATGCGCTCTTTTTCGGCAATGCCGTCAATATATTTGCCAAGTTCAGCAAGTTTGTAATGCCCAAACCAACAGGTCGAAAGGCCGATGCTTGCGGCGTAGAGTATGACCAGCTCTCCCGCAAAGCCGGTTTTTGAAATCGACACCAAATCTGTTTCACCAATGAGCGCGATTCCGTTTGCAGGCGCAATTCCGTTGTTATATAGACCTTTTCCGGGCGCTGATTTAAAAAATTGAAACTCTGTGTTGCTTTCAAACGGCAGCTCAAGCCCCTGCGCAAAAGCTGACACTTGACTGACCACATCTTCCGGCAGTGCGTCCGGCAGAAAGGTTCGCGTTGAATGGCGTTTTGATATTGCACTCAAAAGTTGCTCGTCCATAGTTTTTTCTCCTATATGATGATTATTCCATCCGGCAGAACTCAACGTTTCATTCCGTCCTGAGCCGCACAGGCAGCACCAAATATAAATACTCCTCGCCCTCCGTCGGCTCAATGATAATCGGCGCAATCGGCGTGTTAAACCTCAAAACGCATTCGTCTGTGTCAGCCGCCCGCAAAGCGTCAATAAGAAATTTGTTGTTAAATCCGATTTCCAGCGGCTCGCCGGCAATAACAGCCTCAAACCTATCGCTTGCCGTGCCGATTGCCGTGCTGCTGGAAAGAAAAATTCCCCTTTCGCTCAGCACACACGTGGACGGACTTCGCAGCTTTGTGTCCGCAGTGCCCATCAGGCTTGTGCGCTCCAGAGCCTCCAGCATACGCCGCGTATTAACCCGCGCTGTAACTGTATATTCTTTAGGCAAAGTCGTGGTGTAGTCCAAAAAGCCGCCCTCAAGCAAGCGTGAAACAAACGTATATCCCGCCAGCTCAAACACAATCTGCCGTTTGCCCACACTGAGTGATAAGAAGCTGTCGTCGTCCTCCGTCAGCTTAACTATCTCCGAGAGCGTCCGCGCCGGAACAACAAAGCTCAGCTCCTCACCCTCGTAGCTGATTGGCTCCTGCCGCACTGCAAGTCGTACCCCGTCCACTGCCACCAAGCGCAGATTATTATCCTGCACCGTAAACTGAATCCCCGTGTGCACCGCCTTTTCGCCCTTAACCGCAACGGCAAAGATTGTCTGGCGCACCATCTCCTTGAGCAGCGACTGCTGCAGCGTAATCGCAAATCCCCCTGTAACGCTGGGCAGCTCCGGAAAGTCGTCCGCAGGTATTCCCATCAGCGAAAAGCGCGCCTCTCCTGCGGCAATCGTGACATAACAGCGGCTGTCCGCCGTGATTTCCACACGCCCCTCCGGCAGTCTGCGCAAAATTTCGCAGAACAAATGCGCGTTAACCACAACAGAGCCTTCCTCTTCAACCGCACAAGCCTGCACAGTACGGATACCAAGCTCCGTATTATAACAGCTAAGCTCCGCTCCATCCGCCGTTGTTTTCAGCAATATACCCTCAAGCGACGGCAACGTTGATTTTGCAGCCACCGCCCGTGATACATTTGCGCAGGATTGGGCGAATTCCGCCACGTCACAGATAATTTTCATTTTATTTTCCTCCAAATTTATATATATGAGATGTCAGACGCGCAATTGAGACTGATAGTTTTTCACATCATTGAACAGCAAACTGAAAACAAATGTGCTTTTTTATTCTTTGTTTTCTTTCTTTCAATATAGTAGCAGTAGTAGTGTGTGTTAACAAATAGAAAAACCAATGTCTGCTTTGTAATCATCGGCAAAACCAACGGTGAGTTATTAATGCCGCGCTGTGGAAAACCTTGAGTTATTAGTTTCCTGTATTTAGCAATATTGAGAACGTGGAAAACCGGCTGTGGAAAACTAATAATCAGCGGAAAACTTTTGTGTATGGGCGGCAGTTTACCGCCGTTATCGGAAAAGCTATACCACTGCAGAATAATTCGGCGATTCCTTAGTGATTGCCACATCGTGCGGGTGGCTCTCAATCAGCCCGGCGCTGGTTATGCGCATGAACTGTGCCCGGCGCAAGCTGGCAATATTCCCGCAGCCGCAATAACCCATACCGGAACGCAATCCGCCCATCATCTGGAAGACGGTGTCGCTCAGCGCGCCTTTGTAAGGTACGCGCCCCTCAACGCCCTCAGGGACCAGCTTGCGGCTATCCTCCTGGAAGTAGCGGTCCTTACTGCCGTCAGCCATTGCGCCAAGGCTTCCCATGCCGCGATAGACCTTAAACTGCCGTCCCTGATAGATTTCGGTGTCGCCGGGACTTTCTTCACAGCCCGCAACGAGGGACCCCACCATAATTGTGGACGCGCCCGCCGCCAGCGCCTTGACAATCTCGCCGCTGTATTTGATGCCGCCGTCCGCAATTACGGGTATGCCGTGTTTGTCCGCTGCAAGGGCGCAGTCATAGATTGCGGTGATCTGCGGCACGCCAATGCCCGCAACAACGCGCGTTGTGCAGATTGACCCCGGACCGATACCCACCTTGACCGCGTCCGCGCCCGCGTCAATCAGTGCCAAAGTGCCGTCTGCCGTGGCAACGTTGCCGGCAATCAGGCTGATGTTGGGGTACGCCGCCTTGACCTTAGCCACCGCCTTAAGTATATTTTCGCTGTGCCCGTGAGCGGAATCGAGCACAAACGCGTCTACGCCTGATTCGGCAAGAGCCGCCGCACGTTCCAGCACGTCCGCGGTTGCGCCCAGAGCCGCCGCGCAGAGCAAGCGCCCCTCGCTGTCGCGTGCGGTATTTGGGTATTTAATGCCCTTTTCAATGTCCTTGATGGTGATTAAGCCCTGCAAGCAGCCGTCCGCGTCAACCAGCGGTAGCTTCTCAATTTTTCGGCTGCGGAGAATTTCCTTTGCCTGTGCAAGGGTTGTGCCAACGGGCGCGGTGACGAGATTATCGCGGGTCATTACCTCCTCAATGCGCAACTCATAATCGGTAAGGAAGCGCAAATCGCGGTTGGTGAGAATGCCCACAAGCTTGCCGCCATGGCAGATTGGCACGCCGGAGATTTTGTAGCGGTGCATGAGTGCGTCAGCCTCACTGACAAGGTTGTCGGGCGCAAGGAAGAACGGGTTGGCGATAACGCCGTTTTCACTGCGCTTAACGCGGTCAATCTCGGTGGCTTGCTGAGTGATTGACAGGTTTTTGTGAATAACGCCAATGCCGCCCTCCCGCGCGATTGCGATTGCCATGCGGCTTTCGGTGACTGTGTCCATGGCGGCGGTCATGAGGGGAATGTTGAGGTCAAGGGAGTTTGTGAGCTTTGTGCGCAGGGATACGCCGCTTGGCAGCACCTCGCTGTGCGCGGGGATTAGGAGCACATCGTCGAAGGTCAGACCCTCGCGGGCAAATTTTTGGTCGTAGCTTGGCAGCATGGTTCTCTCCTTAATTATGTTGCGTTATTATTGTGCGTTGACTTTTACCATTGCAATCCCTGCGCGGCAAGGTGGTCGATTATCAGCTTTGCAAAGGCGCCGTAAGATTTACCATAATCATAATGCTTCTGGGTACCGATAACATGAGCGCATATATACTCGGGAAGCGGGTAGGAATATAATTTTGTGAAACGAGCGTTATAGTCATCAGAATCGCGCTTTACAAAGCCGCAAGATTTACACCTTTTTTCTGTATAAAACTCAATGGGGTCAGAAAGAGATCTAAGGACTAAACTAATTTTTCCGCCGCAATAAAGGCATTTTTTCTCTTTTTTGCGTTCTTGAAGAACAGACCTGAGGAAAGCTACAAGATCGTTTTCGATGGCTTTTCCCCAGGGTGTTGCGAAAAATTGCTGCAAATAGCGTGACTTCACAACGGTTAAATTTTTGCAATTCCAAAAAGCACCCCAACCTGTGAACCTTGTTCTTTCGGGGATTATAATGCTTGTCAGAGATTCGCATTTTTGAAAAGCCCGACCACCGATTGTCAGCAAGCTCTCGGGGAAGACGATGCTGCACAAATTGGTGCAACCGTAGAATGCATAGCCGCCAATCGTGGTCAGATTATTTGAAAGAGTGACGCTGCCAAGGTTGCTGCAGCCGCAGAATGCGTTGTCGGCAATTGTGGTCACGCTGTTTGGGAGGCTAATTGTGGTGATGCTGACACAGCCGTTGAAAGCCTCGGTGCCGATTATTTGCAATCCCTCAGGGAACGTGATATTTTGCAGATATTTATAGCCGCTGAAAGCCTTGTTTCCAATTTCCTTCACCCCGTCGGGGATAACAATATCCGTCGCCGCGCCGTTATACCGCAGCAAAACCCTTGCGCAGATTTCAAAATCGCGCGCGCCGCTGTCAATCATGTTCACCACGCCCGCGGTGATGTGGTTTGTGGTTTGGTAGTGGCTGATTGCCTTCTCCACAACAAACGCCGTGCCGCAAAATTGGCAGACTGCCGCCTCTTGCGCGGAATCTACCTGTAAATCTGCACCGCATTGGGTGCATTTGGCGGCTGCAAACGGCATGGCGGTTTCTCCCTGTGTTTTGTGTGGTGTATCTCTGGCGGAATTACGCTCCGCCGAAGCCCCGAACCGGAGCTGTGCTTATTATACAATATTTGCGGGGAAGAAACAAGTGGGCGGCGAGCGCATTATAAACTATATATATGCACACAGTATCTGCCCAAAAAGCATAAATACTGAAGCTTGCCGCGGCGTTATCGTTTGCAAGGTTTTGTGTTTTGCGCTCCCAAAGCGCGGCGGCTTGCAATTACCGCAAAAACATGATATACTTCCATAGCCGAAAGTCCTTTTCCTGCGGCGCGGGGTTCCGCGCGTCGGTGCGCCGTGAACCGGGTCAGGCGGGGAACCGAGCAGCCTTAAGCGGAAAGCGCCGGGCGACGCGGTCTGCCTTGCGCCGCGGGAAAAGGGCTTTTTGTGTTTATTTGCGCCGTATTTTTTGGCGTGACGGCACAAAGCAGGGTGTTAACACGACCTAATAAACTCAAGAAGAAAAAGGAGTAATAATGTCCCAAACGCTTCCAAGCAACACGTTGGCAAAGCCGGAACGTCAAATGGGCATTGACTTGCTGCGCGTTGTTTCAATGTTCATGGTGGTGCTGCTGCACGTGGTTGGGCGCGGCTGGGTTCTGTCTGCAAAGCCGCTTTCCCCAACGTGGCACGCCGGGTGGATAATAGAATATTTGTGCTATGGAGCTGTTAATATTTTTGCGCTGATTACGGGCTATGTAGCCTGCAAAAGCACCAAAATCAAATATGCCCGCACGTTTGAGCTGTGGTTTCAGGGCTTGTTTTATTCCGTACTGATTACGTTATATTTTGCACTTTTCACAGATGTTTGGCAAGGCTTAGGGGTTGGCACAAATGTTATCCGCTCATTTTTCCCCGTCGCCACAAATCAATATTGGTATCTTACCGCTTATTTTGGATATGTTTTCTTCATACCGTTCTTTAATCGGCTGATTGAAAGGCTGAACAAAAAGCAATTTGGGTTATTGGTTGCGCTTATTTTAATAATTTTCTCAGTCACTGCGGTTTTCCCGGAAACAATGAACGAGCCGTTTAATACGGAGCGCGGGTTCTCGGCTTTGTGGCTTGCGGCGCTGTATTTTGTGGGCGCGTATTTGCGCCTGTATCCGCCCAAAACAAGCAAGCTGCGGCAGCTTGGGTGCATCGTCATTTTTGCGGCGAGTTCGTTGATTCAATGGTTCTACAGAGCCGGAATTGCCTTCCTCCAAAAGCATCATGCCGGCTGGGCGAACAGCGAAAACGGAAAATTGTTCTTCAAGTATTTCGCAGGTGAGCTGCTGCACCGCTACACATCACCGTTTATGGTTATTGCGGCGGTTAGCTTATTGATTTTCTTCGCAAACCTTAAAATTAAAAACAGCGCAGCCAGACGCGCAATAAAATTTGCCGCGCCCATTTCCTTTGGCGTATATTTAATCCATATGCATCTGCAAATTTACAGGGTTCTCATACAGGACAAGTTTAAGGATTACGCTGACCTGCCCAATTGGCAAGCGGTAGCTTACTCACTGTTGACGGCGGCGGTAATATTTACCGTCTGTTTGTTTGCCGATGAGATACGGCTGTTGTTGTTTAAGCTGCTGCACGTGCGTCAGCTGTGTGATTGGTTGGATAAGCGTTTGAGGCAGCTTGCGCAAAGGGTGCTGAAAACAAAACAAACGCGGCGGAGCTAACCGCAGCAAATGCACAAAGCTCCCTTCTGCAAAACCCGTGCGGGGCTTTGCGCAGCACGCAACAAACCGCCTTGCACGGCGTGTAATAAAAAAGCAGGGACGCCGCACACGCAGCGTCCCTTTAATAATCTGCCGTAAGCTTTACTGCCCCGCCGCGCCCGGGTTATAAGGTTCGCTTGCCCCTGACTGAGTGGGGGACTCCGTTATTTCCTCGGGGGAATTGGTCGGTTGGTCAACGATCGGTGGCGAGGTCTCGGGCTTCGGCGCGTCGGGGAGTGTATCCTTGCGCATATCCAGCTTGGCCAGCTGCTTGGCGTCGCTCAGGTCAAAGCTGGTGAGTATGCCGTCAAGGCGCGTGTAAATCGTGCTGCCAACATACGTTGCGCGACTGCCCAAAAGATCAGTGCCATACCAGGAATACGGGGTTTCATCCCAACGGTAGCTGAGAGCTTCGCCGCCGTAAACGCCCGCACGGACAATCTTGCCGTCCTTGACGCGGTATGTGTAAAGCGCCGCCGCAGATATACTCACGCCGCCGCTGCCGTCAGTCTCGTTGCTGATTGGCAGCCCGAACAGTCCCTCATCCGGGTAAACAAAGAACGCCCTATGATCATTTGTTGCGTTCGTACCGTATTGATAGCCGCTGAACACGACGCTGTCCGCCTCAACGGGCTTTTTGGGATTGCGTACGTCAAACAGCGAGAGCTTCACGCCGCCGATTGTGCCGTTTGCGTCGCCCGGAACGCCCACGCCCAGCAGCCAGCCGTCCGCCACGGGGTGCAGATAGCTGGAGAAGCCGGGGATTTTCAGCTCGCCCACAAGCTTAGGCTTTTTCGCGTCCGCCAAATCCAGCACAAACAGCGGATCCGTCTGCAGGAAAGTGACGACGTACCCCGTCGCGCCAACAAAGCGCACCGACTGTATCGTCTCGCCCGGCGCAATGTTCTCAAGCTTGCCGATGGTTTTGAGATTGCCGTCCAGCACATAAACCGCGTTGGCGATGATGTTGTTATCAGCGGGATCAGCGGGGATTAGGGCGCTGTTCTCGGCAGTTATTTTATCGCCGCCGCTGCCCGATACACCCTGCGTGGCAATGCGCAGGTTGCCGTTATATTCGTCCATGCTGAACTGATTCAGCGCAGTGCCGGGCACAGTGCCTGAGCCAAGCAGCCGCGGCTTGCCGTCCAGCGCAAACTTAAAGATTTCCGTCTCGGTTTTTTCGCCGTATATTGATCGCCCGATATAAAGCGTATCGCCGGAGCAATAAAGGTTCTCGCCCGCGCCAAGCACGGCGCAGTGCTCCGTTGTGGGCGCGGCGGCGTTCAGGTCAGTGTTGCTGATAACAAGATACGACGGAGTGGAGTTGTTGACTGTGCTGTAGATTTTCTCCAGCGGCAGGTTCGCCGTCACGCCGTCCTTGGTGATTTGCGGATACATGTCACGCGACGGCTCAAAACCCTCTGACCAAACTTGCACAGCGGAGCTTGTCGCCACGGTCAGCCGCCCACCGTATAGTCTGCTTGAAAGGTGCTGCCCATCCTGCGCGGAGCTGGATAGCAGCTTGGGATTCTCACCGTCCGCATCGGAATAAACGCGCACAATCGTGCGGAGCTTCTGTGTGCCGCCCTGCACCGGCGAAACCCAAGATTCTTCGGCATATTTTGATAAATGCAGGAAGTACCCCTGCGTTTGGCTGATTACAATCAGCTTGCCCTCGTGCAGGAAGATACCAACGATTTCCTCGCTATCGCCAACATAACGCCAGCCTTGATAGATTATCACAGGGCTGATTTCCTTCATCTTCCCGCCGGATAGCAGCTGCACGCGGCGCACGCCCACCGTGACCGTTTCATTTTCGTCGCTGCCGCTAACGTGCCCGGGCTGGGCGATAAATAGCGTTTTGCCGCTGTTTTTGATGATGTCCTGCTCGTCAATGCCGTCAACTTGGGTGTTGGTTTGGCCAACGGACTCAGATTCTCGGCTAAGCGCGGAATCTTCCATGCCGGGGGAACTTGGCGATGCAGGCGCCATCTCCGCCTTAAGATTATTCTGAAACATACCATATATTGGGCCGTATTGAGCGAAAGCTCCATTGAAAATTCCGCCGAAGCTTTCTCTAAGCGCGTCCCAAGCGGTTCCGTCCGCACCCTCCTTGAACCAGCGGAACAGAGCTTCCAATTCCTCCGCGCTTTTGGGATGAACGGCGCGTTCGTTGTCAGCGGCGGTATTATCCACCCAAGCGGGCGGCTTAACGGGTGTGAGCGGCAACCCTGTTGAATACAGCGCCACGCCAAGCGCCACACTCAACGCAAGCACGGCGGCAACTGCAGAGATAACGGGCTTTTTCCAGTGGATCTTGCGGCGCTGCGGGTGCTGAGCTTGCTCCCAAAGGATACGCTCGGCGGTTTTCTCCGTCGAAATTTCCGGCGGGATTTCGGTATTTTCCAGCGCGGCGCGGAACTCACGGCGCAGACGCTTTGTTGTGCGGATATCGTTGCTTTTCATAATAAAGCCTCCTAATATGCAATTAACATATGGGTGAAAGCAAATTGTTCATTGTTAACTGTCAATTGTCAGTTGTTTACGTATTTTTGCCAGCGCGCGTGAGCGTTTGGAGCGCAGCGTGCCGTGGTTCATGCCAAGCGCGGCGGCGGCTTCTTTGCCGGAAAGCCCGGTGAGCACACACAGCAACACAATTTCGCGCTCGTCATATGGCAGAGAATCCAGCGCGTCCCGTGTTTCCTGCGAGAGCGTAAGAGTATCCGGTGCGGCGGTGTCGGGGATTGGGGTATCGCCCAGCGGGATAATGCGGCTTTCCGCCAGACCGACTCTGCGGCAGCGGTTCGCCAAAATCTTGAAGAGCCACTTTTCAAAGCTCGCTTCGTTTCTCAGCGCCGCAAGTTGCCGCCAAGCGATCAACACAGCGTCTTGCACAGCTTCTTCCGCCAGCGCTCCGGAGCGCAGACAGATACACGCATAGGCGTATAATCGCTTGTGGTACAGCTGATAAAGCTCCCCAAAGGCAAGGGAACTGCCCTCTTTTGCCTGCCGCACCAAAATTGCCTGTGGCATATGTCGGCTCCTTATATCGGTTTTGCCGTGAGTAACTCCGCCGCGCGTTGGCGTTCCTCGTATGAATAGAGTGTGAGAGTGGCGTTATTGTTGCGCCGCGTGACGAAATTCAACGCTGCTGCCGAATTTTGCATATCAGACGTTAGCTTCCGTATTAGGTTTGCTGCTTGCCGCTAACAAACACAGGGGCGCAGTCACCCGCAGCCCCTGTATGAAATATATACGCGCCAAACGTCAGTCGGGCCGTGTTTCGCCATCGAATTCCGCATCACGCGCCGCCAATTCTTTAAGGGCAATCCGCTTATCGATAAACGCCAGTACTTCTTCCGGCTCAATTTTCAGCACATACGCAAACTCTTGATAAAGCATCCTCTCCGCGTCCTTAAGGAACTGTCCGTCGATTGCGTGCAGCTTGCGCGACTTGGTGCCAATGCCGCCGTCAGCCAACTCCCGTGAGCGAAGGTACAGAGTTTTGATTAGCCCCGCCAGCTCTGTGCGGTCGCCGCCGGAAAGGATTTCCTTGCAGCTTGCGCGGCGAAGTGTGTCGTCGTCAATCCAAGCGACGTCCTCATCAGGCATTGCGTCAATCAGGGCGTAAATTTCCTCCCGGGAGAGAAGGCGCCGCATTTTGTCCGCCGTGGCAGGGTTGCCAATCGGGGCGTAGATGGTCGTCTTAACGTCAAAAATGGGCTTGAGGATATAATAATGCTGGCTTCCGCCGCCAAAATCGCGCTTGGCAATTTCGGTCAAGGTGCAAATGGTTGCGCCGTAAATCACTGTGTCGTTGATGTTAAGTTCCATAATAAAAACTCCATTTAATGAGAAAACGCGCCGGGTTGCTCAACAGGACTTACGTTCCGAGAAGCAAACAGCGCGTCAGCAATACCATTATAGCATAATCACCGCAGAAATGCAAGGCTAACCCAAAAGCGCCCGCGGTGAAAGCAGGCGCCCTTGCGCTGTGTCGTGCCGTCAGGGAAATTATACCAGGATATTACCCTGTTCATCAGCGTCTTTTGTCAGCGCGATGATGCCTTC
>JAITOD010000028.1 GCA_031290105.1 Oscillospiraceae bacterium | reverse complement strand
TTCCTCATCCACGCAATCGGCAATTTTGGGGAAATGGTTATACCTGTCATACGGTCCCTCCTTACAGTTATTGGCGGGCCGCCCGTATCCCCCCCCCCCCCCCTACGCAAGGGTCGCCTAACGCATACCTTGCAGGCGCATCAGGGGCATTGCTGAGCGCACACCGAAGCGGGGCGGAGCTTGCGCCGGAAAACACAATGATGGCGGTCAAGACCTGCGTCAACGCCGCGGACTTCAAGGCGGATATTCTGGAGATGGACGTCCAGATGACAAAGGACGGCGAACTGATTTTGCTCCATGACCCCATTCTGGACACCACAAGCAACGCCGTTGAAGCATTCGGTCACGTTGGCGTAACGCCGCTGCTCTATAACTACAAGGATTTGCACGATAAGCTGAACCTTGGCGCAAAGTGGAATGAATCCTGGGCGTCACTGCGCGGCGCGGATATTCCGGACGATCTGCGCGTGGCTAAGCTGGAGGACGTGCTTGCCTACACAGAAGCGAACGCTGACCCGCAGAAGCCGTTTTACTACACAATTGAGGCGAAGCTCCCTTTCGGTTTGGGCTATCAGGCGGCGGACAAGATAGCGGCAATCGCCAAAGGAATGGGGATACTCGACCGCGTGCTGTTCGGCAGCTTTTTCCCGGATGTAGCACAATATGTCAGCCGCAAATACCCGGAGCTGACGCGCACGGCAGACACTGCAGAGGTACTGCAGTTTGTGGATGCATACACATCCGGCGCAGACCTAAATAAGCTGGACCCGCGCTACAAGGTTCTTGCGCTGCCGCGGGGGATTGGGCTTGACGGCTTGCTCGGTCTTGCCGACAGCGGGCTGATTGCTTACGCGCACAGCTACGGCATTGCTGTGCACTATTGGACGGTAAACAGCGCGGACGACGCGGCATACTTGGTTTTGCTCGGCGCGGACGGGATTATCACCGACAACCCGGAGGCAGTTTACGCAAAGCTGCACTGAGCGTCAATACTGTAATAAACAAGAGTCAAGAAAGGCAGGAGCGGCGTTTGCTGCTGCTGCCTTTTGCTTTGGGTTTCTTGGAGAACACATATAGTTTATATAGCGCCTATATATAATATAGCGCGCCCCAAGGATTATGCGCCTAATTGGGATGCGGAATACTGCTAATTTTCCCTGTGCATTGACATTATCCGCGCTGCATGGTAAAATAATGTCACTCCGGATGAAAGGGCTGTCGTCCGAGGCTTGGTGTGTGTTACATAAAAAACACGCGGATTTAATAGGGGAGCGATAAATGCAAGGTTTTTTTGAGTGGTTTCAGGTTGGATGGGACAAAATCTGGGGCTGGATGCCCGCCCTGATGGAGTCCACCGCAGTTACGCTGGAGCTTACCGCCGCATCCGTCAGTACTGCGGTTGTGCTGGGTGTGTTCCTTGCGCTGGGGAAAATCAACAAGAACGGCGTTATCCGCAGACTGAGCGCGGCTTACATCTTCTTTTTCCGCGGCACCCCGCTGATGCTGCAGCTCTATTTCGTCTATTACACATTGCCGGATATCCTGCACAAGCTTTTTGACGGCTCCTCGCTGGAATTCATCGCCACGGGGCCGCTGTCTATGCAAAGCCGCTTTTTCGCGGCGTTCCTTGCGTTCAGCCTTAATATTGCGGCATATTTGGCGGAAATTATCCGTGCGGCAATTCAGTCAATACCCAAAGGGCAGATGGAGGCGGCGCGCTCATTGGGGCTGACTTACGGTCAGGGTATGCGGCTGATTGTCATCCCGCAGGCATACCGCCGCATGATGCCGCCGGTGTGCAACGAGTTTGTGATGGTGCTCAAGGATACCTCACTTGTGGCAATCATCGCGCTGATGGACCTGACTTTCCAAACAAAGCAAATCGCGGCGCTCCGGTCCAGCGAACTGGTATATATTCCCGCCATGATAATCTACCTGATTCTTTCGGGTGTGTTTACGCTCATCTTCAACAAGCTTGAAAAGAAACTCGCCGCCCACGAGTAGGTTCTGCCCTCGGGGCAGGTTCTGCCTACAGGAAGACACTGCATTAAAAAAATACATAATATACTTTAGGGAGTAGCACCATGGTGATGGTTCAAACAGAAGACCTGTGCAAAAGTTTCGGGGAGCTCCACGTTTTGCGTGACGTCAGCGTGACCGTTCAGCAGGGCGAGGTTATTTGCATAATCGGTCCGTCCGGCGCGGGTAAAAGTACGTTTCTGCGCTCGCTGAACCAGCTGGAAACAATCAACAGCGGCAAAATCTTCATTGAGGAGCAGCTGCTTCTGCACCGCGAGAACAACGCCACCATCGCGCGGGCAGGCAAGGACGACTTCAAGAGCCTGTTGCTGCAAATGGGGATGGTTTTCCAGTCGTTCAACCTGTTCCCGCACAAAACCGTGCTGGAGAATATCACACTTGCGCCACAGCAGGTCAAAAACACGCCTAAGGCGCAAGCGAATGAACTTGCCGGCGTCCTGCTGGAAAAGGTGGGCCTGGCGGAGAAGGCGGGCGAATACCCGTCGCGGCTCTCCGGCGGTCAGCAGCAGCGTGTGGCGATTGCGCGCGCCCTTGCCATGGAGCCGAAAATCATGCTGTTTGACGAGCCGACAAGTGCCCTTGACCCGGAGCTTGTGGGCGACGTTCTTGCCGTCATGAAGCAGTTGGCGGCTGAGGGCATGACCATGCTGGTGGTCAGCCACGAGATGGGCTTTGCCCGCGAGGTTGCCGACAAGGTGCTGTTCATGGCGGACGGCATTGTTGCGGAGGAGGGCCCGCCGGAAGTGCTTTTCACCAACCCGCAGAACCCGCGCACACGGCAGTTCCTGAACAGCGTTTTACCGCAGTGATAAAAATGAACAATTAACAATGCACAATTAACAAAAACGGCACCAAACCTGTTAATTGTCAGTTGTGCATTGCTGATTGTATATTTGGGGGTAATGTTGAGCCGAATCATAGCCTTGGGCAGCTTTGACGGGCTGCACATCGGTCACATGGCGGTATTGCGCGACGCGGAGTTGCCCGCCGCGCACTGCTTGCTGTTCAACGAACATCCGAGCGCCGTGCTTTGGGGCAACCCGCCGCCCCGCCTTTTGAACGATGAAATGCGCGGCAAGCTCCTCAAGAGGATTGGGGTTGAGCCGATAATCCTGCCGTTTGCTGAGCTGCGCGCGCTTTCACCGCAAGAGTTTGTGAGCGGAATACTTGCGAAAAGGCTTGGCTCGTCCGGGGTTGTTTGCGGGTATAACTACCGCTTTGGGGCACACGCCGCCGGGGACGCGGAGGAGCTTGCCCGGCTGTGCCGCTCACACGGGATTGCGTGCCGCGTTGTGCCGCCGGTTTTGTGGGACGGCACACCTGTAAGTGCCACGAGAATCCGTGAGGCGCTGCTTACCGGGGATACTGCCGCCGCCAATGCCATGCTTGGGCGGGCGTTTGGTTTTGATTTTACCATCCTGCACGGCGACGCGCGGGGGCGGCTTTTGGGCTACCCTACGGCGAACCAGCTGTTCCCGGCGGGATTTCTTGTGCCGCGCAGGGGGGTATATGCCTCCCGCGTGACGCTTGACGGCAAAGCTTGCCCCGCCATGACGAACATTGGTCTGCGCCCCACCTTTGAGGGCAGCACCGTGATTGCGGAAACGCATGTTTTCGGCTATTCAGGCGATTTATACGAGCAAAACCTGCCGGTGGAGCTGCTTCGTTTCACCAGAGAGGAACGCGCGTTTGCGGACGCGGAGAAACTCACCGCGCAGCTGCGGAGGGATGAATTAGACTGCAGGCGTTAGGTATTGGTGCTGATAACCCGCGTCTAACAGCTATGATTTAGATTTCCGGCCGCCGGTCACTTTTTTGTATCCTTTAATAGCGATGCGCGCAAAACGCCACCAGAACGGCTCCATTTTTTTGCGTACAGCTGCCAGTTCCTTGACGATTGCGATGTTTTGCGGGCAGTGGCGCTCACAGCGGCGGCAACCCACACATGCCCCCGCTCCCGTGAAGCGCTCCGAAATCAGCCCGGAGGAGTTGGTGTATTGCTGCATCCCCGTTTTGTAATTGATGGTGTAGCGCGCGTTGTACGCCGAAAAACAGCCCGGAATATTCACGCCCTTGGGGCAGGGCATACAGTATGCACAGCCCGTGCAGGGAACCTTGGTTTTGCTGCGCAGGATTGCCGCCACCTCGTCATATGCGGCGCGTTCCTCCTGCGTGACCATGCCGACAGCCGCCTCGTTTGCCGCGGAGATGTTGTCCCGCAGATACTCAAGCTTGCCGACGCCTGAAAGGCACAGCGTCACCTCCGGCTGGTCATAAAGCCAACGGAAGCCCCAGCTTGCCAAGGAACGCTCCGGGTTAGCCTTGCGGAAGACTGCCTGCGCCTCCGTGGGCAGAGAGT
This sequence comes from Oscillospiraceae bacterium, assembly GCA_031290105.1. Taxonomy (GTDB): domain Bacteria; phylum Bacillota; class Clostridia; order Oscillospirales; family Acutalibacteraceae; genus WRKY01. The sequence goes on along the minus strand of JAITOD010000028.1, from coordinate 22,423 downwards.
CCGCCAAACGTCCGCCAAGCAGCGGTTCCATCACCATTACAGGTATTCCAAGCTCCGCAGCTTTTTTTAACCCCGCCGTGCCCGCCTGGTAGTTTGGGTCACTGTAATTATACTGAATCTGGACGAAATCCCAGCTGCGGATTTCCAACAGCTTCAAAAAGTCCGTCTGCCGCCCGTGGAACGAAAAGCCCAGCCGTCGGATTTCCCCGCCGGCGCGTTTCTCGGCAATCCACTCCTCAAGCCCCCATGATTGCAGCAGCTCAAGCTGCTCCGGGCTGACAAGCATATGCAGCAGGTAGTAGTCGATGTGGTCTGTTTTCAGGCGGTCCAACTGGCGGCGGAAGAATTTCTCAAAATCCGCGCCGCGTTTTGTTATAACGAGTGGCAGCTTTGTGGCAATGTAAAACTCGCCGCGCAGACCGGTTTCCTCAAGGACCTTGCCGAACATCTCCTCGCTGCCGGGGTAGATATACGCAGTGTCAATGTAGTTCACCCCCGCCTCGTGCGCCTCCAAAACAAGCTGTTTGCACGTTGCAAAATCCTTTGGAATGCGCATTCCGCCAAGCGCAAATACGGAAAGCTCCGTATTTGTTTTCGCGTCTGTTCTGTATTGCATAACAACCCCCCGCACCCGGATATTAGATTATACGTCCAAAATCAAAAGTCTGCAAGCTAACCCCTGGAAGTGATTGCGGTTAATTTTGCCTGTGCCTTGATGACCTGCGACTGCGCATCCTCCAAGTGTTGCCGCGCGTCCGACAAAATGCCGCCGGCGTACGCTTCTGCGGATTCGCGCACCTGCGCTGAGTACTGCTCCGCCTCGGCTTTGCGCCGCGCGGCGTCGTCCTGCGCCTGCTTCTGGACGTGCTCCGCCTGACGCACCGCGTCCGTAACGGTTTCGCGGGCCTTCTGCTTTGCGTCGTCCGAGAGAGCGCGTACCTTAGTCTCCGTGTCGTGCGCAAGGGCCGCCGCCGCACTCTTTGCGTCGCGGGTAATGGCGCTTTCTTCAACAAGCCGCGCCGCCTGTTGTTTTGCTTTGGCGACTATGTCAACAGCCTGTGCCTCAGCCTTTGCGATTGCTTTTTGGGTAGTTGCCGCCGCGTCCTCACGGACTTTCTTCGCCGCCGCTTCCGCCGCTGCCAAGCCTTCGCGGATTTTGCGGTCAGTGGATTCCGTCAGAGCTGCAGCCTCTTGCCGCGCGGACGTCGTCGCTTGGGAAGCTTCCTGCCGCGCAAGGAATAAGATACGCTCCTTCTGCCCAAGGATTTCATGCGCTTGGGTCAGCTCCGCCGGCAGCTGCAGGCGGATGTCCTCCGCGCACTTTTGCAGCTGTTCCGCGTCCACACGCACCTTTGTGCTGAACGGACCGCGTGCGCCCTCTTCCAGAAGTGCGTCCATCTGAGTCAGTATGTCTTCGATTGCCATGATGTTTACCCCCTAATATGATGTTATGTATTATTCACTGCCGGTAATACCGGCGAGGCGGTCAACAACCTCACCAAGGATTTCCCCCGGAACAAAGCGGCTGATATCCCCGCCGAACTGCGCCACCTGCTTGACCACGCTGGAAGAGAGGAACATGGATTCCGCTCCCGCCGTGAGGAACACCGTTTCTAAGTTAGGGTTAAGCTGGCGGTTGATGAGCGCCTGCTGGAACTCAATCTCAAAATCCGAAACGGCGCGCAAGCCCTTTACCACAGCGTCCGCGCCCTTTTCACGCGCCAAATCCGCCAGCAAGCCTCCGGACAAAAGCACCTCCACATTGGGCAGTCCGGCAGAACAGCGCCTTAGCAGCTCCACACGTTCGGCTGCGGAAAACAGCCGCGTTGGTTTGTGGTAATTCTCCATCACAGCCACCAGTACGCGGTCAAACAGCGCGGAGCTGCGGCGTATGATGTCCATGTGCCCGTTGGTGACCGGGTCAAAGCTGCCCGGGCAGATAGCCGTGCGCAATGGGTTCTCCTTAAGGACGATATATTGTGAGTTTGGTTTTGCCGTAGCGGTATTCCTTTGCCGCAAGCTTGCCCAAAACCGTAGGCAGCGCTTGCTGAACAGGTGATTCCGCGCAGACGATTGCGTCTTCCTCCAGCACGCGCGGCAGAAGCTGCAGTGCTTCCTCCAAGAGGGACAAGCCGGCGGGTTCTTCTTGCCCCCTGTGTTTCCTTCCGTGCCGTTTAGCTCCCAATTCTTGCTCTTGCCTGTTTTCTTCTGTTTCTTGCTTTTTGTATGGCGGGTCAAGGAACACAAGCGAAAACTTTTTGGCGGTGCCGCTCAAAAAAACGAGTGCGTCCGTCTGCACAAATGCGGCGGTTTCCGCAAAGCCGCAGTCCTCAGCGTTGCGCCGCGCAACAGCCAGAGCGTGTTTGTCCCTGTCCGCAAACACCGCGCCGGCCGCGCCCCGGCTGAGTGCCTCAATCCCCAGCTGACCGCTCCCGGCAAACAAATCCAGCGCGTTCCTCCCGCTAATCTCAAACTGAATGGCGGAGAACAGCGACTCCTTCACGCCGGCGGCGGTGGGGCGGATACTATCCCCGGCAAGTGTTTGCAATCGCTTGCCCCGCGCCGTACCGGTAATTACACGCATCACCAAGGCCTCCCCGGCGTGCCGACTTTGCCCCAATTGCCCAGCGTCCAGCTAACGGAATAACTGCCGGTAATTGTGGAGTTGAGATTTTCCAAGTCCTTGATGGAGCTGTTGACGCTCATTGTGCAGGAGCTGCCGTCGCCCATAGCCGCAGTCTGCTTGATTGAGGTGGGAAGTCCCTGAGCGTTCAGTGTCACTTCGATATGCGGACTTTGCCACTTAAGGTTCACCGCCGAAAAGCTCAGCTTGACTTTGGCAATGCCCGCATCATAAACATACGGCTGTGTGCGGATTGCGTTTGTGTCCGGCATAATCATTGCGTTCGCAATGGCGGAGGCGTTCAGCGTGATTGATAATGTTGCGCCGCCGGAGGTTTTGGTGTAGTTATAGGCAAGCACATCGCTCGCCGCAAAAGCTGCGGGCGGGAGGAAGCTTGCGGGGGCGGAGCTGCGCGCCATCTTTAGGACGTCGCCTTGCCGGAGCAGCGCGGTCAGGCTCGCCGTGCTGAGACCGGAGCCTGTTGCCGGTGAAAGATTCCAATATTTTGCGTCATTGTAGGCAACAGCGCTCTTGCTGCCGTATTCAGCGTAGCTGTGGGACTCGGTCTTGTTGGTCAGCAGGTTCTCTGTTGAGCGCTGAGAAACCAGTGCCCACGTGCCGCCGCCGTATTGATAATTGCTGCTTCGCAGTGTGCCGACAAAATCGTGGAAAAACTCGTCCACACCAAAATCCATGGTCAGAACCTTAATCCGCTCGCCCGTGTGGATGTTCATGTTGGCAGTTTCAGACTTTTGCGCGGTAAAGCCGGACGCTGTTTCCGCCTTGGCAATCGCGGCCAGATAAAGCTTTACGGCTTCAGCCTTGGTTGCGCTGGACGGCAAAATTGAGGCAGACGGCGCGTTTGTAACCTTTGGGCTGGTATTGCCCGGGCGCGGCGCGGCGGTGGTCTGCGGGACGCCGCCCGTTGGTGCGGGTGCTTGCGTTTTGTTTGCGGTGGGGATGGTGCTTCCGCCGGGCTGCGGGATAGTCGGGTCGGTAATGCCGCTTGGCGCCGGAGCGCCGGTGGAACTATCGGGGGAATACAGCAGCTCAGCGGGCGCGGAAAGCGGGCTCTCACCCACCGTAATCCAAGTGAGCGCAAGCACAAGCAGCGCCGCACAAATACACTGAAAAACTTTTTTGGTTACGGAACTCACCGTTACACAGCCCCTCAAAAATACACAATCGCACGAAGCTTGGCGGCTTCACTCTGATATTGTATCCTAAAACGCGCTGAAAGTCAATTAATTATAGATTAACAGTATTGCAAGATATTGTTAAGTTTGCAAGAAAAAGCCCGGCGGCGGTCCCATGTCTTCGGAAAGCGTCTGAAATCTAAAGCCTAAAATTCAGCAGCTCCACCGTGCGCGTTTGACCGTCCGCCATCCGCCGCAGCGTTACAGCGCCCGCTTCCAGCTCGTCCGCGCCAAGCACAGTTGTATACTGCGCGCCGATTTTTCCGGCGTACTTCATCTGCGCCTTGACGCTGCGCCCCACCACATCAAACTGCGCATGGATTCCCTCACTGCGCAATTTTTCGCACAAAACAGCAGCGCGCCCGGTAGCTTCGTCGCCAATCGGCACAATATAGAGCTCACACGGCGGCGGCAGCGGCGGCTCTTTGCCGCCGGCCTGAAGCACCAGCTCCAGCCGCTCCAAGCCAAGCCCGAAGCCCAGCGCCGGCAACGGATTTCCGCCAAGCTCCGTCACAAGTCCGTCGTAGCGACCGCCGCCGCAGACCGTGCCCTGTGCGCCGATTGTGTCCGTCACAAACTCAAACACCGTTTTGGTGTAATAATCCAGCCCGCGGACAATGCGCGGGTTGAGCGTATAGTCAAGCTCCAGCGCGTCAAGCGTGGATTTCAGTCCGTCTAAATGCTCCGCGCATTCGCCGCAAAGGTAGTCAAGACCAATCGGCGCGTCTTTTGCAATCGCGGAGCAGACGGGGCTTTTGCAATCAAGTATTCGCAAGGGATTGCGCTCAAGCCGTTCAAGGCAGGTTGGGCAGAGCTCGTCTTGCCGCGCGGCAAAATAGTCCTTTAAGGCTGTGTGATACGCCGGACGGCACAGTGGGCAGCCGATGGAGTTTAGTTCCAGGCGCAGTGAATCCAGACCAAGTGTGCGGAAAATCCCGGCGGCTAGGGCGATTAACTCCGCGTCAACAGCGGGGCCCGCCGCGCCGAAGCACTCCACGCCAAATTGGTGGAACTCCCGGTAACGCCCCGCCTGCGGCTTTTCGTAGCGGTAGCAAGAGGTGATGTAGCTGAGCTTTTGGGGCATCGGCTCATTAAAGAGTCCGTGCTCCAGCAGTGCGCGGACGACCCCCGCCGTGCCCTCCGGGCGCAGTGTGAGTGAGCGTCCGCCCTTGTCCTCAAAGGTGTACATCTCCTTTTGGACTACGTCTGTGGAGCCCCCCATTCCGCGGGAGAACAGCTCCGTGGGCTCAAAAACCGGCGTGCGGATTTCGCTGTAGCCATAGCGTGCCGCCGCTGCGAGCAAGGTGTTTTCAAGCGTGCGCAGCGTATCACCGTAGGGCGGCAAAATGTCCTGCGTACCTTTGATAGCTTGGATTTGTTTGGGCATGGTGTTTACTTCCTTATCGTACTGCGGTATTTTTTGCCGACCGCAATCAGGGTTCATCGCACGGCCGGCTTGCGCAGGTTTTTGTTTCCTCGTTGATTCTGAAGACGCGGCATAAAGCTCCGCAGCAAATATCAGGCTGTATTATACCTGAAACGCCCGCATATTGCAACAAAAACGGACGAGTATTACCCCGCCCGTTGATTTCATCACGCTTTAATTTACAGCGCCGCCTTAGCTTGGTCTGCCAGTGCGGCAAAGCTCTCCAAATCGCGCGCGGCAATCTCCGCAAGCATTTTGCGGTTGAGCGTTACGCCCGCCTTCTTCAAGCCGTTGATAAACGTTGAGTAGTTCATCCCGTTGATTTTTGCGGCGGCGGAGATCCGGGTAATCCACAGGCGGCGGAAATCGCGCTTGCGCTGCTTGCGCCCAATGTAGGCATAGTTGCCGCTCTTCATGACCGCTTGCTTTGCAGTTTTGAAAAGCTTGCTCTTTGCGCCGTAGTAGCCCTTTGCGGCCTTGAGTACCTTATTCCTGCGCTTGCGTGTGGCAAGTGCGCCTTTGATTCGTGCCATCTTTATAGCTCCTAGGTTTTAGATTTTAGATTTTGGACGGTAGACCTTGCGTCTGTCCTGCTTTGAGAATCAATCGTAAGGCAGCAGACGGTGGATTTGCCGCTGGTTTGTGGTATCGGCAACAGAAACCTTGCGCAGATTGCGTTTGCGCTTGGTCGTCTTTTTGTTGAGGATGTGGGATTTATAGGCGTGCGCGCGCATTGCCTTCCCGTTTTTTGACATTTTGAACCGTTTTTTCGCGCCGCTGTGTGTTTTTAGCTTCGGCATTGTGGATTTCCTCCTTAGAATATGTGCGCAAAACACCAAGGGCAATTGACAGCCCCTGAATATTCCGCAAAAGTTACTTTTTCGGTGCCAGGAACATGAGCATTTGCCGTCCCTCAAGCTTCGGCAAGCGCTCGATTGCTGCGATTTCGGCAACCAGCTCCGCAAAGCGCTCCATTGTTTGGCGTCCAAGGTTTGCGTGCGCCATCTCGCGTCCGCGGAAACGGATGCTCACCTTGAGCTTGTGCCCCGCCGCCAAAAACTTTTTGGATTGCTCCAGCTTTGTGTTGAAGTCGTGGATATCAATCTTGTAAGAAAGACGGATTTCCTTCAGCTCAACGGTTTTTTGGTTTTTTCGCGCTTCTTTTTCCTTTTTGGATTGCTCAAAGCGGAACTTGCCGTAGTCCATGATTTTGCAGACGGGCGGCGCTGCCATTGGGGCAATCTTCACCAAGTCAAGGTTTTGCTCCTCGGCAAGGCGCAGTGCCTGCGCGGCGGACATAATCCCCAGCTGTTCTCCGTCTGCGGAAACTATGCGTAGCTCGCGGTCGCGGATTTCGTCATTGATTTGCGCTTGTGCCTGTTGCTGCGGTTTGCTTGCGATACTCAAACACCTCCGTGCGGTCTTATGCAACAATAAAAGCGGGGACAGCCGTTCCCGCCAACAACACCCGCGCCGCCGCTCACGCGGGGCCTTTTGGGTTTTATTGACCGGCATGGAACGCAATCCTGCGGTGAGGGCAACCTGCCCTACTTTACTGTCTTCGCTAGTATACGCTTATCTTTCCCGTTTGTCAAGCACTTATTTTGGATTTTGTGCAAAATCGCTTGACTTTTGGCATAGGATAGGATTATAATGTGCACAAGTCACTATAATCTTGGATTTTGGGAGGAAGACATTATGGGACCAATAATCCTAACGCCGATTGCCGCCGTGCTGGCACTTGGTATGGCTGGACTTTTGGCGGCGCGGGTGATGAAGTTCCCGCAAGGCAGCGACGCAATGGCGGAGATTTCCGCAAAAATCCGCGCCGGGGCAAACGCGTTCCTCAGGCGGCAATACAGCATAGTCGCCGTGTTTTTCGGCGTAATGACGGTGTTGCTCGGCGTGCTTGCCGCGTTCAAGTTCCTCACGCCGTTCGTGCCGTTCGCTTTCCTTACGGGTGGATTCTTCTCCGGGCTGTCGGGCTTCATCGGCATGAAGGTTGCCACAGCCGCCAATGCACGCACAGCCGCCGCCGCCGCCGAGGGGCTCAACAAGGGGCTGCGCGTGGCGTTCAGTGCGGGCAGCGTGATGGGATTCACCGTGGTGGGGCTGGGCTTGTTTGACCTCTCGTTCTGGTACATACTGCTCAAATACGCCTTCGGTCTGCCGATTCAGGACGTGACGAGCGCAATGCTTACCTTTGGCATGGGAGCGTCTTGCATGGCGCTGTTTGCCCGGGTGGGCGGCGGCATATTCACCAAGGCGGCGGACGTTGGCGCAGACTTAGTGGGCAAGGTGGAGGCGGGAATCCCGGAGGACGACCCGCGCAACCCCGCCGTCATTGCGGATAACGTGGGCGACAACGTGGGCGATGTTGCCGGCATGGGCGCGGATTTATACGAAAGCTATGTCGGCTCAATCATCTCCGCAAGCGCGCTTGGTGTCTCCGCGTTCAGCGCGTTGGGCGGCGAGATGGGGCTAAAGGCGGTCACAATCCCCATGGTTATGGCGGCTGTCGGCGTCGTCGCGTCCATATTGGGCACCTTCCTTGTGCGCACAAAAGAGGGCGCGAGCCAGAAGAATCTGCTCTCTGCACTGCGGCGCGGCAGCAATTTTTCGGCGCTGTGTATTGCCGTGGCGGCGTTCCCGCTGGTCTGGTGGCAGCTTGGCAGTGAGCATCTTGGTATTTACGGTGCAGTAGTCGCGGGGCTGCTCGCCGGCGTGGGGATCGGCTTCTTCAGCGAGTATTTCACCTCCGACAGCTACAAGCCAACCCGCACCCTCGCCGGCGACAGCCAAACCGGCTCCGCCACGGTGATAATCGGCGGCATTTCGCTGGGTATGCTCTCAACCGCCGCGCCGGTACTGCTGGTTGGCGGGTGCGTGCTGGCGTCGTTTTATCTCTCGGGCGGCGCGGCGAACCCCGGCATGGGGCTTTACGGCGTTGCTATTTCGGCAGTGGGCATGCTATCCACCTTGGGTATTACGTTGGCGACTGACGCATACGGTCCCATTGCGGATAACGCGGGCGGAATCGCCGAAATGACAGGTCTGCCGCAGGAGGTTCGCGAGCGCACAGACGCGCTGGACTCCCTTGGAAACACCACCGCCGCCACCGGCAAGGGCTTTGCAATCGGCTCCGCCGCCCTGACCGCGCTGGCACTCATCGCGGCGTATGTGGACAGAATCAAGGAACTGAACCCCGAATATTTTGCCGCAAAGCTCAACCTCAGCCTGACCAATCCGCCGGTGTTGGTGGGATTATTCATCGGCGCAATGCTGCCGTTCCTGTTCTCCGCGCTGACTATGCGCTCCGTTGGGCGCGCGGCGGAGGCGGTTGTGCGCGAGGTGCGCCGCCAATTCAAGGAGATAATCGGGCTTATGGAGGGCAAGGCGGAGGCTGACTATGCCGCTTGCGTAGACCTGTGCATGAAATCATCACTGAAAGAGATGGTTCTGCCGACGATAATCGCTGTTGCCGCGCCGATTGCCGGCGGTCTGCTGCTGGGACCGAGCGGCGTGGTGGGTTTGCTTGCCGGGTCCGCCGCAACGGGCTTTGTGCTGGCGATATTCATGGCGAATTCCGGCGGCGCGTGGGACAACGCCAAAAAGCATATTGAGGGCGGTAACTTCGGGGGCAAGGGCTCTGACGGGCACAAGGCCGCCGTTGTGGGCGACACAGTCGGCGACCCGTTCAAGGACACCTCCGGACCGTCCATCAACATTCTCATCAAGCTGCTCAGCATGGTGAGCATTGTGTTCGCCGGGGTTGTGCTGGCTGTCGGACGTTAGATATCAGATTCGCCGGTTGATAACGCAATATAATATATACCCCACCGAAGCTTTTGACGCCCCCCACTTGCGCGCCGAAGCTTTTTGGGGTATAATCTTGTGCATAATCGCGTGAGCGAGTATGGAGGAAGCATATGCCGCATATATCCGACCGCACAGCCGGGTTCACAGATTCTGTCATTCGCCGCATGACGCGTATTTCAAACAAATACGCTGCGGTGAACCTCTCGCAGGGTTTCCCGGATTTTGACCCGCCTGCCGCGCTGACCGCCGCCCTTGCGGATTTGGCCGTACAAGGTCCGCACCAATACGCCCTGACATGGGGCGCGCAGGATTTCAGGCAGGCGCTTGCAGAGAAGCAGTCCCGCCTGATGGGCTTTGAGGTTGACCCGGAAACGGAGATAGTGGTCACCTGCGGCAGCACGGAAGCAATGATGTGCGCCATGATGACCGTCTGCAACCCGGGCGACAAGGTTGTGGTCTTCTCCCCGTTTTACGAGAACTACGGTGCGGACGCAATCCTTTCAGGCGCGGAGCCGATTTATGTGCCGCTCCGTCCGCCGGAGTTCAGCTTCCGCCATGACGAGCTGGAAGCGGCGTTTGCGCAAAAGCCAAAAGCACTCATACTGTGCAACCCCGGCAACCCAACGGGCAAGGTCTTCACCCGCGGCGAGCTGGAGCTCATTGCGCAGCTGGCCGAAAGGTACGACGCGTTCATTATCACGGACGAGGTTTACGAGCATATCCTCTACGCGCCGAATGTACATACATATTTCGCCGCTCTGCCCGGAATGCGCACGCGCACGCTCTCGTGCTCATCGCTCTCCAAGACGTACAGCATAACCGGCTGGCGGCTGGGGTACATAATCGCGCCGCCGGAGGTGACCGAAACCGCCCGCAAGGTGCACGACTTCCTGACGGTGGGCGCGGCAGCTCCCTTACAGGCGGCGGCGGTGACGGCGCTGCGCTTGGGGCAGGATTACTATGACGGGCTGAGCGCAGTCTACGCCGCCAAGCGCAAGCTCTTTTTGGACGGCCTGAGAACAATCGGTCTGCCGTTCACCGAGCCGCAAGGGGCGTATTACGTTATGGCGGACATCAGCGAATTCGGGTACGCGAGCGACCTTGACTTTTGTGAAAAGCTGGCGGAGCGCGTCGGCGTAGGGGCGGTGCCGGGGTCAAGCTTTTTCCGGGAGGATGTGCAGAGCATGATTCGCTTCCACTTTGCCAAAAAAGAGGATACGCTTACCGAAGCGCTGAACCGTATGGACGGGATAAGGCGGAAAATGCGCTAAGCGGCGCGGGTATCTATGGGGATTATTGTCAATTATTAATTGCTGAATTGATTGGAGGAATACTATGTCAACCATTGACCCGCTAATCACCGCCGAGGAAATCGCGCAGGCAACAGCACAGCTGGGGGCGCGAATCAGCAGGGATTACGACGGCAAAGACCTGCTGCTGCTCTCTGTACTTAAAGGCAGCGTGGTTTTTCTGGCGGATATTATGCGTCAAATCACAATACCCTACGCGATTGACTTCATGGCGGTTTCAAGCTACGGCAACAGCCGGACAAGCTCCGGCGCGGTGAAAATCAATCTGGACCTTAAGCAGGATATCGGCGGACGGCACGTGCTGATTATCGAAGACATTGTGGACAGCGGACTGACGCTCAGTTACCTTATGGGTCTGCTGAAGGGACGCGCTCCCGCCAGCCTGGAGGTTTGTGCCCTGCTGAACAAAAGGTCGCGCAACGAGATTCAGCTGGAACCGAAATATCAGGGCTTTGACCTGCCGGACGCATTTGTTGTGGGTTATGGCTTGGATTATGCGGAGCAGTACCGCGGGCTGCCATATATTGGTGATTTGCGGGGTGTGTGAGCTGCAAATGCCCGCCGATAAATTTTTGTTATTGGGCATTGTCGGCTGCACGGGCACAGGAAAAACAGCGCTGGGCGCCGCCGTTTGCCGTGAGCTTGGGCGCTTCCGCGAGGGCGGCGAGGTCGTTTCGTGCGACTCCATGCAGGTCTACGCGGGTATGCCAATCGCCACCGCTCAGCCAGACGAGGACGAACGCTGCGGCGTGCCGCACCACCTTATTGGCTTTCTGCCGCCGGATGAGAAATACAGCGTAGCGCGGTTTTGCAACGATGCGCGCGCTGTAATTGCGGATATTACAGCGCGCGGCAAGGTACCGGTTGTTGTGGGCGGGACGGGGCTTTATTACAGCGCGCTGACGCAAAACCTGCACTTTTCCCCGGAGGAATCGGACGCGGAAACTCGCGTACAGCTGCGCGCCGAGGCTGAAGCGGACGGCGGCGCGTCACTGCTTGAAAAGCTCCGTGCCGTTGACCCAATCGCCGCTGAACGTCTGCAAACGGGCGGCATTGGCAGAATAGTTCGTGCGTGGGAGCGTTATCTTGCCACAGGACTGACACCCGGCGAGCACGACGCTCTCTCCCGCGCGGAAAAATCACCTTACCGCTCACTGACAATCGGACTTGATTGCCGTGACCGCGAAAAGCTCTATGCCCGCCTTGATTCCCGCACGGAGCAAATGCTCCGTAACGGCTTGTGGGAGGAGGCGGAGCGCTTCCTTGAAAATTGCTCGCCAACTGCACGGCAGGCAATCGGGCACAAGGAGCTTGCCCCGGCGCTGCGGGGAGAAATATCCCGCGATCAGGCGGTCGATAACCTTAAACGCGCCACACGGCAGTACGCAAAACGTCAGCGCACTTGGTTCCTTAACAAAACATCGGACGTCCGCTGGCTGTATACGGACGACTACGCCCGCGCGGAGGATTTGCACAGTGCTGCAATGGACATACTCCGCGCGTGCGGCTAGCGTGTCAGCGTTGTATGCAACGCCCCGCAGCGGTGATAATCCGCGTGAGGATAATAAACGGAAGGAGAGCGCACCAATGCGTCAAGCAAGCAAAGCAAAGGGCAATCGGCTTAATATATTCAGGGTATTTCTGGCAGCTTTGTTCCTCGTCGTCACAGCGGGTATGGTCTATCAATTGGCTTCCGCCCTTTATTCGCCGCTGAAAACGGTTCCCGCAATACCCGGCTCCGGCAACGAAGGCATAACTCTCACGGCAATCGCCCTGCGGGAGGAGAGCGCCCTTGCCTTGCCCGGGACGGGTTACACAATCCTTGCCCGGGACGGCGTGCGCTTGGAAAAAGGCGCGGATTGGGCGGCGGCGTTCAAGTCACGCGAGCAGGAGGCGGCTTACCGAAAAATGCAGGAGTGTGAGGTCCTGCGCAATCGCTTGCTTGCGTTGCAGGGCAGCACACTCACGGGGCTGAGCGCACAAAAACTGGAGGCGGAAATCTCCGGGCTCTTCCTGGATTTTCTTGACAGCACCGCCGACGGCACCCTTGCGCGGGAGCCTGCCGCCGCAGCTGAATTGAGCGAAAAGTGGGGAGTGCTCTCGGCGCTAAGCGCAGGGGAATCTGATTATGTGGGCAAAAAAATTCTTGCGTTGGGTAAGGAAATTGAGCAGCTGGCGCAAAAAACGGAATCCGGCAAAACGTTGCAAACGCCAACTGCGGGGATGTATATTGCCTATGCTGACGGCTTGGAAGATGGCGGCAAGCTCGCTGCCAAAATAGCGCAGCCGATGACTGCTGACGGCAATAACGGCGAGGTAAAATCCACCTTGACAGCGGCGGAAATTGAGAAGCTCCTTGCGCAAAAAGCCGCGCCGCCTGCGCATTCCGGCGGCAAACTGGTCACAGGGTTTATCTGGTATTTTGCCGCTGCCGCATCCCCCGAAGACTCACAACGGCTCAAGGTTGGCGAGATATACCCGGTCATTTTAGAACAGAACGGCGGCAAACGCATCACGCTGACGCTTGAGAGCATTGGGATACAGGAAAACGGGCAGATTCCGCTGGTTTTTTCCTGCTCCGCTCAGGACGAACAACTCCTGCGCCTGCGCGTCACACAGCTTCACATCATCCTCAAGGAGGCTGAAGGATTACTTGTCCCCCGCTCCGCAATACACGTACTCGACGGCGAAACGGGTGTGTTTGTGCGTATCGGCAATAAAATCCGCTTTAGGCGCGCGCTGGTGCGTTGCAGCGGTGATGATTACGTGGTTGTAAAGGCTTTGACTCAGGCGGAGCTTGAATCGCTGAATTCGGACGCGCCCGCCGCGAGCCGCTCTCCCATTGCGTTGCGCGAGCAGCAAATCAGCGATGCGGCTAAAGCTTCCGGCAAAGTGCGCCCGTACTCCTTGCAGCGCTATGACGAGGTGATTGTTGAGGGACGGAACCTTGAGGAAAAAATTAACAATTAACGGCGCGCAAAAGCCAGTGTTTATGCGGGGGTTGCTGCGCCGTAAGGGCATATATACTACGCCGTCTTGATGGCTGCGTCAGCCTGCAGCACATACCGCTCAACGGCACGCTCACGCATGATGTTCTTCTGCACCTTGCCGCTGGGTGTCATTGGGAATTGCTTCATGAACCACACATAGCGCGGAATTTTGAAGAAAGCAACGTGTTCGCGGTAATATTGAATGATATCCTCCTCGCCAACAGTAGCCTCCGCACCGTCGCGCAGAACGACGCAGGCGCAAACCTCCTCGCCGTATTTCTTGCTGGGCACGCCGATAACCTGCACGTCCTTAACAAGCGGGTGGTGATAAAGGCACTCCTCCAGCTCCATGGGGTAGATATTCTCGCCGCCGCGTATGACCATATCCTTAATGCGCCCGGTGATTTTGTAATAGCCGTCCTCGTCAACAGTCGCCAAATCGCCAAAATGCAACCAGCCGTCAGAGTCGATCGCCTTTTCGGTCGCCTCGGGCATGTTGTAGTAGCCGCGCATGATGTTATAGCCGCGCGCGCAGAACTCGCCGATTTCGCCGATTGCCGCAGTTTCGTTCGTCTCCGGGTTGACTATCTTGCACTCAACACCGGGGAACGCCTTGCCGACTGTGGCGCAGCGGTGTTCCTCGCTGTCGTCGGTGCTGGTCATGGTGCAGCCGGGGGAGGATTCCGTCTGCCCAAAGACGATGACGATTTCGGGCATATGCATGCGTTCATTGACCTCGCGCATTGTCTTCACGGGGCATGGCGAGCCGGCCATAATCCCGGTGCGCATATTGCTGAAGTCGTAGCTCTCAAAATCCGGGTGCTCAAGCATGGCGATGAACATTGTCGGCACGCCGTGAACCGCCGTGCAACCCTCGTTCACAAGCGCATCCATCACCTTTTTGGGCTTGAAGATATCGATAGGCACAAAGGACGTGCCGTGGGTAATACAGCTCATCAGCGCCAAAACCATGCCAAAGCAGTGGAAGAACGGCACGGTTATGCAGAGCTTATCGGCGTGGGTGAACGCCATGCCGTCTCCGATTGTCAGCCCGTTGTTGAGGATATTATAGTGCGTGAGCATGACGCCCTTGGGGTAGCCCGTTGTGCCGCTTGTGTATTGGAAATTCACGATTTCGTGGCAGTTACAGCTGTCGCGGACCGTTTCGTATTCCTCCGACGGGAAGCCCTTGCCAAGAGAGTATAGATTTTCCCACGGCAGCATACCCACCGGGCACTCGCCCTCGCCGGCGTAGATAATCGTCTTGAGGCGCGGGAATTTTTCGCTGCTCAGCCTGCCGGGCTTGCCGGTTTTAATTTCGGGTATCAGCGTGTTGACAATATCGACATAGCTTGTGCCCTTGAAGCCGTCGATCATAACGAGGCAGTCGGTGTCGGACTGCTTGAGCTGATATTCCAGCTCGAAGGTCTTATAGCTTGTGTTGACCGTGATTAGCACCGCGCCTATTTTGGCAGAGCCGAAAAAGGTGAGCAGCCAGCACGGGACGTTTGTGGCCCAAATGCTGATGTGGCTGCCCTTGCTGTGACCCAGCGCCATAAAGCCCCGCGCGATAATTTCGCACTCCTCGTTGAATTCCTTCCACGTGCGTGAGTATCTTCGGTCCGTGTAGTTGACCATCACGTCGTCCGGGTATTTTTGCGCCATATAGGCGATTTGTTCACCCAAGGTGCGCGTCAGGAATTCTTGCGGTTCGTTTGTAATTTCCGGATGAATCATTGTTTGCGGTACCATGGTGTGCCTCCAAAAGGTTGTTATACAACAAAAACGCACCCATATCACAAAGATATAGGGGCGTGAGTTTCACGCGGTACCACCCTACTTCAGCGGGACAAAAACCCGCCCTCTGCGCTTCCAGCCGGTAGATATCAGATGTTAGATTGCAGCTGTGTGGGTGAACGCCTGCGCTGCGTCTGCCGCAACGCGCACTCGGCACGCCGAAAGCCTAACACAAATCCCGCCGGGTAAAAGTCCGGACTGTAACGTGTCCGCACGTCGTGCCTTACTGATGTACTTCAGGCACGCAACTCCAAACCGAGCTATACACACTGTTCGCGGCGCCGGCTCACACCTGCCGCCCAACGGCGGCCGCCGACTCTCTCGCGCGGGCAAAACCCGCAAAGCTCGTCATTACAGTGTCTTTTGGTTTTTCATAGTCTTTAACTTGGGGCTATTCTATTGTTATTTTACAGTATAGCACCAAGCGCGAAATTTGTCAAGGGGTAAGCGGCGCTTTTTGCAAAAAAGTTTTGCGTGCGTAATATCCACGGCAAAAGCGACGCACAACGCCGAGAGTATCAATGCAGCTTTGCGGCGCCTATTTCCCGATTCAGCTTGCTCTCTTCGGGATTGCGTCTAATCAGCCGGATTTGTCCGCTGCTGCGGGTTTCCGGACTTGACAAAGTCCGCACAATCGCGTATAATGTTCGAGGTGCGGCGGCATAGCTCAGCTGGCTAGAGCATTCGGTTCATACCCGGAGTGTCGTAGGTTCAAATCCTACTGCCGCTACCATAGAAATACTCCTCAATTGATACAAGGAATTGTGTCGGTTGAGGAGTTTTCTTTTTGCCTTAAAACGGCGTAGAATGGGGCTTTATCGTGCATACCCCGTTAAATCATAGCCCCCTGTCATAGGGCTACTGATGTCGAAAATCAGCCCAAATCGGAAAAAGTGCCTAAAATGGGGGTATCTTTTAACGCCCTTTGAGGGGTATGCAAAATTGCCGTTAAACTTTTGAACTCAAACAACAGCCCGCCGAAGCGCTCCGTTGCCTTTATCACTTACGCTACTGCCTTGCGGTACACCCGTGTCACCCACATTAGTGTTATGAATGTCAGCGGAATCATTACAGCAAAAGCAGGGAGGGGTTCCGTACTGTTAACTGCCCCGTTAAATCTGTTTTTTGTTAAATAGCGTAATGGACGCAGCGCTAAATACAATAATCAACACAGCACAAATTACAAACGCAGGCATAAATTCAGATAGTCCTTTTTGTCCATTCAGCAATTCCAAAGTCGCACCGGACAGGGAACTGGGATTATACCTCGTAATATTCGGTATGATGTTCAGAATAGTCATTGCAACAATCACGCCGCCGCAAAACAGCAAACTTCCCATGAGCGACTTGAACAGTATCCCGCCGAAAATCAATAGGGAAATTAGAAATTCCCCAAACAGCCATAGGCTGAAAAAGGACAAAAATGCGTAGTGAAGCGTTCCCATATCCCAAAAGTAGGCGGTGTAAGCATAGGACACGGCAAGGCAAAGCAAGAAACTCACCGTCCAAATAACGGTAGCCGCCGTGAGTTTGGATAGGACAACCGTATGCCGTTTCATCCCTTTGGTTAGCATATTGACAAGCGTTCCTTTGCTAAATTCGGTTGCCATTAGCCCGCTGAACACAATGATTATCGCCAACATTCCCATTTGCCCCACATTTTTGAAAAACTGCGCCCAAGCGTCCATCGCCGTGGGTTCCGGCAGAGTGATGACAACACCACCTGTATCCGAAAGACTTTTCAGTAGTTCCGGCGTGAGTTTGGCAAGCAGCGGACTCATCATGCCGAACAGCAGGAACACCACCAACAGAATCGGTAACTTGTAAGTGCGCCAGTTCTCTGTAAATTCTTTCTTCGTAAAAGCAAGATACGCTCTCATTGTACCACCTCCAAAAACAGGCTCTCAATCGTTGATTCCGCGACTTCAAGGCGAATCGGCAGAATGTCATTTTGCGCAAGAATTTGCAGTGCTTTCGCCTCTATTCCCTCAATGTCACCCCCGCGCAACGTTATGCCTGTTTCGGATTGCTCTGCGGAAAGCCCATACACGCTGATAAATCGTGCTTTATCAGCAGCTGATACAAATTCAATATGCAGACTGTCTGCTTTGTGCCGCGCTTTCAAGTCCGCAAGCGTACCAGCCAAAGCGATTTTCCCTTTATTCAGTACCGCCGCTTGATTGCAGATGCGCTCCACATCAGAAAGGATATGCGTTGAAAAAATCACCGTGGTCTTTCTGCTGATTTGCCGAAGAATATCTAAGATTTCTTTGCGCCCCACCGGGTCCAGGGCACTGGTCGGCTCATCACAAATAAGCAGCTTCGGCTCGTTCAAAAGTGCTTGCGCCACGCCGAGTCGTTGTTTCATGCCACGCGAAAACCCTCCGATTTTCTTGCGCACACCGGCAAGTCCTACAAGCTCCAAAAGTTCATCACAGCGGTTGTTTATTGATGTGTGCGGCAATCCTGTGATTTCCCCGCAAAGCCTTAAATACTCTTTGGGTCGCATATAGTTGTAAAACTCCGGCACGTCCGGCAGATACCCGATATGCCGATTGGTTTTCGTTGCGCCGAATGTGACTTTTTCGCCGCAGACGGCAACCTCGCCGCCGTCTGCTTTCAAGAGTCCCAAAATCATCTTCATGGTCGTGGTTTTACCTGCGCCGTTTGCACCAATGAAACCGAATACTGCGTGTTCCGGCACGGAAAATGAAATGCCGTCAATCACCCGCGTTTGCCCAAAGCTCTTAGACAGATTGGAAATGCTCAGAATATCCATCAGTCTTTTCCTCCGTCATCTCTGCCTATTATGAAATACAGAACAGGTCCGATGATTTGAACGAAGCTTAAAACAACCCACAGCACACGATTGCCCGTGCGGTAGGTTTTATGTGTGAGAACATGAATCAGCGAGGCAATTGTCAATCCGACCTCAATCACCGCAAGCGGGATAAGAAAGGGCAGATAAGGTGTTAAATCGAATGGCATAATAATTTCCTCCTTAAAATGTTATAAATATTTACTCTTTTGGCGGGGTAGTGATGATACACAAGTTATGCAGTTTACGTCCTTCGCCGCTTTTGTTATGATAGAGCGGTATGAGAATTTCGCCAATTTTCACGAGCGCCGCTTCTATTTCTTCTGTTGTTGCATAAATCGGCGCAACCGTAAACCCTGAACCATCTTTTTTGATGTCGATATTCTTTCTTTTTGCGTATTCCTTAAATTCCTGCATAATGCCCATCGTGTAATACGTCAGAAGTTGGAAATACATTTCACCGTCATTGCTGTCGAGCATTTTCGTGACATCTGCGGCTAAATCCATATCGGGGGCATAGACTTTCTCAACAGTTCCGCGAATGGGTCTTTCCTCCGCTACCTTCAAAATGCCGTCCGTAAGCATGGCTTTAAGATGACGGTAAAGCGTTGCTTGTGGAATATCCGGGTACTTTTCGGCTAATTGTTTAGCGGTCAATTGTTTCTCTGCATATATGTCCAGCAACAATTTTGCCCGTGCAGGGTTTGCCAAACTGATTAATAGGCTCTCTATCATTCATACGCCTCCAATTACTATCAACATATATAATATTATCATAAACGATAATAAAAGTCAATAGTCTTCTGAAAAAATTTACGCGATAAATTCCGAAGAAAAGTTTTTATCAAAAAAACAGCCCGCTGGAGCGAGCCGCTCATAAAATATTCAATTTCACCCCTCGACTGACCTGCCGCTCATGAACTTGAATGCCATCCTGCCATCGGCGAAAACGGTGACACGGTCGATGGTCGTTGCCCAGAGTTTTTCGTCAAACTCGGTGAGCGCCTGCGGGCTATCGGTGAGGTTTCGGATGAATGTTTGCAAAATCCGCGCCCCCAGCTGGCGGCGGCATTTTTCAGTCTCAAGCTTGGCGATGCGCTCATTTGCCATGCGCTGGCGCTCAAAATAGCCGTCGCTACGCTCAGTGAATTCGGCTTGGTTGAGGGCAACACGGGCATTTTCGTATGTAGCTTTTCGTAAAAGCTCCGTGACCACTTCAATTTCGCGTTGGAGTTCGGCAAGTTCGGTGTTAATGTCCTTGCAGTCGCAAAGCACAGTTTTGGCGGCTTTGCAGTCGGAGATGAGTTCATCGCGATTGCTTGCCATGCCGTTCCAGACCGCCAAGAATCGAACCTTGATATCGTCTTCGGTGATATGAGGCGTGGTGCAGCCCTTGGCGGGCTTGTCGAGATGAGCATATTTATCGTTGCACTGCCAAATATAACGGCGGTAACGCTTGTCATCTTTTCGACTTCCCCAGACCTTTTTACCGTAAAAGCCACCGCAATCGCCGCAAACAATCCTTGCCGAGAACGGCGACTTGCAGCCCATCGGTCTGCCGAGGCTGCTGCGCCGCTCAATTTCGGCTAAGCACCGCGCGGAAAACAATGGGCATGGCTTGCGAGAGCGGGCTTTGCCTTTTGCTTTTTTGAGTCTTGCTGCGGAAAGCGGACACGATCAGTAGCTATAGTTCTAGCTAAAGGTTAGCCTAACGGTTTAGGGAACGGTTAACCTAATGGTATATTTTATGCAGAATAACAATGGGCAGGGCTTGTGAGAGCGGGCTTTGCCTTTTGTTTTTTCTCTTGAGACGTGGCAACAAGGCGCGGAAGCCTATTCGATAATATTCATCTCTTTTGCTATCCCTTCTAGTCCTTTTAAGGCAACCCCAAACCCCCCGCATATTTCCTTATATTTGATAAACACTTGCGTGCCTGATGCATATTCAATTGTGAGCCCTCTCTTTTTTAACGATGTAACCGTTGTGAGGACACTTTCTCTGTCAGTGCGCCAATCCGTCCGATAATTTTTATATGTTCCCTGCGAAAAGCCATTAATATAGTATGTCGTTGTGATGCCTGTATCATGAATTTCTTTAACATTTCGCTCAATCATAAAAAGGATTTTTGTACCGACGTGAATTCTCTCTCTTAATTCTTTGGTGTAATATGGAATAGATAAAATCAATACCATTAAAAATATCATGCCAGCAACGCACAACCACGGATATTGATCAACAAAGGGGCGCAATATTTTAGGAGACATTACGTACAATCCTCGATCAATTTGATGTATCAAAACGAAGAATCCCTCCATTACGATAATAAATCCCAGTAATAATTTTACTATGCATATAAGCTCGTTTATTGTGCGTTCCTTCTTCGTAAATATATTACTTTTCACCCTTGACTTCGCCTCCGATTTTTAATAAGAACATAATAACACAAACTTCCCCCCCATATTTCCATATTGGAAAAATAGGAAAGTTTTCCGGCAAATTGCGTGGAAATGTATCACGAGATCTTAATATCTGCCGCCGCAAAGCACTTCCGCGCTAGGTTGTGTCGTCAATAGATTTATGATATAATAGAGAAAACCGTTAAGGAGTGTTCTCTATGCAAGAGGATTACCATCGTCACGACATCTCATCGCACCTTTGGGAACTGCTTGAACCCAACCTAAAAGGGCGTAAGGGCACTTGGGGCGGAAATGCGCGCGACAATCGAAAGTTTATCAACGGAGTTTTTTGGATATTGCGTACAGGTGCGCCGTGGCGCGACTTGCCCCCTGATTACGGCGATTGGAAGAATGCACATCGCCGATTTTGCCGCTGGCGCGACAAAGGTGAATGGGAAAGATTGCTTGAATTGTTTGTAAATGAGCCCGATTATGAATGGCTGATGATCGACGCGTCCCATTGCAAGGTTCATCCGCACGCCGCAGGAGCGGTCGGCGGAAACCAAGACATGGAACGCACAAAAGGGGGCTCAACACGAAGATTCATATGGCCGTGGATGCGCATGGTATGCCGGTCAGAATCTTTATTACAGCAGGTACCACAGCGGATTGCAAATTTGGAGAAAAACTCATATCGGGGATAAATGCCGAGTTCCTGCTTGCTGACCGGGGTTATGATACAAACGCCATTGTAGCGGCGGCGCAAGCGCAGGGTATGAAGGTCGTCATTCCTCCCAAAAAGAATCGATTAGAGCAGCGCGAATATGACAAGGACATTTACAAACTGCGGCATTTGGTAGAAAACGCATTTCTTTGGCTCAAACGCTGGCGCGGCATCGCCACCAGATACGCCAAAAACACGGCTTCATTCTTAGCGGCTGTTCAAATTCGCTGTCTGGCAATTTGGGCTAATATCTATTGACGACACTATCTAATAAAGTTTTGGTTAAATGATGAATGTGGTATCCACTCAAACTAAATGTAGATACCACATTATTTCCGTTATCAGAATGTGCTTTGCGCAGTCATTGAAGACATTACAAAGCATGTTGATTTCTAACGTCCAAAAATGCTTTGCCAAATAGATACAAACCAGTCTAGAACTCGTTTCATAAAGAGCATAAACCAATTTTGACTAGAATTTTCCGCAGGAACGCTTATCACACACTCAGCATATAGGAAAGGGTTGTCAATGACTTGTGCTGTTATTTTAGCGTTGCCTGGTCCTATCGCTGTCACAAGTCCGTTAGAGTCAACGATTGCGGCATTGGGATTTGAAGTTTCCCAAGAAATGCTTTTATCCGCCGTTGTTGTGCTTGGATGGCATTCTATTTTTAGCAGTTCTTTATTTCCTTTATTCATTATGATAGATGATTTATTCAAGGAGATTGATTGTAGAGGAATTTCATCATTGTCATTATCCCCATTGTTGCTCCATTTTGCATATAAAATTAAGTCTTTCGTTATTGGATTTGAAAAACTCCATTGATTGGTGTATTCGGGTTCGGTATACCAACCATCGAATACGTATCCTTCCAGCTCTGGATTTTCTGGAGCGGTTACAATCGTTTGAGGCGTAATATTGGCGATAGACTTCAATGGAGTGCCGCCAAGGCTATTAAAGGAAATAGAATAACCAATTTTATCCTTTGCGATTTCATTTCCGCTAGCATTGGTTATTATTATTTTTCCTTCAGTTTCTTCAAGGGTTATCTCAGATTCCATTCCAGCAATCCCCCAAAACGATACGTTGTTATAATCGCCTGAGGTCACAACATCAACTTCGGATGCTGCGGAAGAACAAATAGTTGCGCCAGAATAGGATGGCAACACACTTAATTCCGTATCCGTTCCAGAAGCAGTAATGGTACAGCAACATAACTTAAAATAAAGATATATTACAATACGTAACCGACATGCAAAAACCAGTTTTGAATGTCACTTTTAGTAAACAAATCTATAGCTGCAACGATAGCGTCATCCAACT
>JAITOD010000054.1 GCA_031290105.1 Oscillospiraceae bacterium | reverse complement strand
AAAGGGATTTCCAACAAACCGCGTTGGTGTCAATTGGTGTCAAACCGAAAACCAGAGCGAGGGTTAAGGCAAAGAAAAACCCTCAAAGCCTTACGCTTCAAGGGTTTTTTGGTTGCGGGAGAGGGACTTGAACCCACGACCTTCGGGTTATGAGCCCGACGAGCTACCAACTGCTCCATCCCGCGATATGAATTTTCTGAGGGTCACCTGAACTGGATTTGAGAAGAACACTCTATGGGTTATGAGCCCGATGAGCTACCAACTGCTCCACCCCGCGATAGCTTGAGTATTATACCATAAACGTGCACGATTATTATTCCATATTCGCAATATAAGCGAACAGCTTGGATTTTTCTAAAAATATTTTTAATTTAGAAGAATACGGTGCTGCTACAAGACAGAAAGTTCAAAAGTTCTTTAAAAAATATTCATATTTTCCGTATTGGAAAAATAGCTACCGCAAAATGTGCTATACTTACCGCACTGGGAGAGGCACTCCCGATTACTGACAGAAAGGAGAAATATCATGACGGATTTCATTCTAAGCGTTCTTGGAACCGTGCAGACGTGGCTTACCGGCTTGGGACTTGGCAATGATGTAAATGAGTTTATCAACGGCATCTTTGCTTCATTCGTTGACCTCCTTTCTTAAGGTTGTCTCTGAAAAAAGGCGGCGCGGCAGCGGCTGTGCCGTTTTTTGTTTCTTATTAGAGACTGTTGGCTCAGACGCAGCAAACAATGTAGGCAGTTGCGGATTTAGCACGGCAGCTCCCCCTCATCGATCCTAGCCGTGAGGGGGAGCTTTTTAACCGGCGGCATATTTTACAGGTTCGCCAGCCAAAGAACCGTCTTCAAAAGTGTGAATAACACACGCCCAAGCGCAGGCATAAGCTTCAGCGAATCACTCAGCAGGCCAATGACGGCGCTCTCGTTAGCGTCCACGGTTTGGGCGGCAAAGTTCACCAACACAGCATAAATCAAGCTCTCATCCGCCGCAACTGTGTCCGTCGCTTTGTCCAAATCGCCCGCACCGGCAAGCTCTTTCCACGGCAAAGCGGGCAGCTTAACCGGCAGGTTCGCGTTTGCCAAAATGCTATCCATAACTTCTTCAATCGTGCCCGTAAGGCTCAAACCAAAGGCGCCGCCGATTCCCTCAAATATCTTCATAGGCTCGGAACCGGGCGGTGTGACCTGCGCAGCTATCAGGCGCGTAATGTCGTCCCGGTGATAGGCCAGGTTCGGCAGAATGCGCACGATAGTGCCCTGAAGGTCTGCCTGAAGCTCTTCCAGCAAATCCAGCACCGGGTTCAAAATAGCTGCCAACGCAAAGTCGCACTGCATTTTAACGCTGATTGCGTTCATGTCATACGCATCGCCGACTCCGCCGATTGCCGCAATCTCTTCATCATAAATGGCGGTAAGCTCTTTTGCGGAGATAACGCCCTTGCAGCCCAGCGCCTCAAGACCCGGGGCAACGTCGTTTGCGTATACGCCGTCCTCACCCAAAAAGCCCAAGCTGCGGTAGCAAAGCAGCCTGATCAGCGGGCGGGTTGCTATTCCTGCCGCCTCAATGAAAGAAGCACGGTCGGTTACGCCCCAGTCCAGCTCGCCGTTGTCGGCAAGAGTTTCCAGTTTCTGCCATTCTTCCGCAACTTTTGCGGCAGTGATTGTTCCGCTCAAATTCACCGTGTTTATTTTCTTCTTTACGCTGTCGTATTTTGCATGGTCAGGTTTTGCGCCAACGGCAGAGATTGAGTCAGACACGCCGTTGGGACGCAAACGCGTATGCGTGGTGATTGGTCTGCCCATTACTACTACCGTTGCGTCAAACTCAATGCCGTTTTGGCTCAGCATGAGTGTGTTGACCAGCTCGTTGGTGTAAATTCCGTCGGTTACGCCCTTGATTGTGCCGTCCATGCCCTCAAGCAGCTTTGGCAGCACAAAGGATTTTATGAGAAATTGCCCGGGGACGGCGAGATACTTGCCCACAACAGGTATCTTGTAAGGGTAGGTCTTTTCCCATGTGTTTCCGGAATCCGCTGCCATGCTTGTCAGCGGCAGCATAAGCAGCAGCATAACGGCGGCAAGTACCGCGCTGAGAGTTCTGCGAAGTTTGGTTTTCCACATAATTGTTAACCCCTTCATAAAGAAATGTGTTGCGATTATAGCATTCACAAGGCGCTCTATAATTCCGGAAAAGAAAAAAGAGAGTTCTTTAAAAATAAATTTACAGTCATTTCAAACGCAGTTCGCGAACTTAAAAATCAGTTCAAGGTTAATTCAAATTCAAAGGAAAAGGGCGTGATTCCTCACGCCCTTTCGGTTAGCTTTTTTGTCAGTCCATCAGCGCCTTAAACGCCTCGCCGTCAAGCTTCTCATGCTCCAGCAGCGCGGCGGCAACGCCCTCCAGCTTATCCCTGTGCTCCGTCAGTATTTCATGCGTGCGCTCATACGCGCGGGTAATCACGCGGTTCATTTCCTCGTCAATCTCGCTGGCAATGCGCTCGGAGTAGTTGCGCGTGTGGTTGGTGTAGTCACGCCCAAGGAAGACCTCCTCCTGCTCGCTGCCAAAGGTGAGGGGTCCAAGCGCGTCGCTCATGCCGTATTTGGTTATCATTTTGCGCGCAAGCTCTGTGGCACGCTGCAGGTCATTGCTGGCGCCGGTGGAGATATCGCCCAGCACAATCGCCTCCGCCGCGCGTCCGCCAAGCAGCACAACCAAGCGCTCCAGCATTTCGCTCTTGCTGATTGTGTCCTTGTCCTCGCTTGGCAAATGGAGCGTGTAGCCGCCCGCCATGCCGCGCGGAATAATGCTTACCTGGTGGACCTTATCGGAGCTTTCCAGATAGTAGCTGGCGACGGCGTGCCCCGCTTCGTGATAAGCAGTCAGGCGCTTTTCCTTGTCCGTCAGCTTGTGGGAGCGCTTCTCCGTGCCCAGCTGCACCTTGATTGACGCTTCGTCAATCTCCGACATGGTGATAGCCCGTTTGCCGCGCCGTGCCGCCATCAGCGCCGCTTCGTTCAGCAGATTCTCCAAATCCGCCCCGGTGAAGCCCACCGTTCCGCGCGCAATAATGGCCAGCTCCACATCGGGAGCCAACGGCTTGCCCTTCGCGTGGACGGCAAGGATTTCCTCGCGCCCTTTTATATCCGGGTAGCCCACGGTGACCTGGCGGTCAAAGCGTCCGGGACGCAGCAGCGCCGGGTCAAGCACGTCCGGACGGTTTGTTGCTGCAATGAGGATAACGCCCTCGTTCGCGCCAAAGCCGTCCATCTCAACCAACAGCTGGTTGAGCGTCTGTTCGCGCTCGTCGTGACCGCCGCCCATACCCGCGCCGCGGTGTCTGCCCACGGCGTCAATCTCGTCGATGAAGATAATCGCGGGGCTTTCGTGCTTTGCCTGCTCAAACAAATCGCGCACGCGGGATGCGCCCACGCCAACATACATCTCCACAAAATCTGATCCGGAGATTGAGAAGAACGGCACGTCCGCTTCGCCCGCAACAGCACGCGCAAGCAGCGTTTTGCCGGTTCCCGGAGGTCCCACAAGCAGCACGCCCTTGGGGATTCTCGCGCCGATTTCATTGAACTTCTGCGGGTTCTTCAGGAACTCCACAATCTCGTTGAGCTCTTCCTTTTCCTCGTCCGCGCCGGCAACGTCATCAAAGGTGGTCTTGCGCTTCTCGTCCTTGCCTTTGCGGGTGCGCGCCTTGCCGAATGCTAAGGTGCGGTTTGTTTCGCTGGTCATTGTTTTGTCCATTTTGCGATACATCACAACAACAAGCACAATCATCAGCACGCCCAGCAAAATCGTTGGCAGCAGACTGAAGATAAAGCTCCCGGCAGATTCCCGCGTGAGATCAAACGCCACCAAACCGGCGGCTTCCAAAGCCTCCTTGGCGTTATCGGCTGTAATTTCAGTCTTTTCCCGCACTTCACGGTTCGCTTCCGGCAGAGTTTTGTATACGTCGTTAATAAACAGCTCCACGCTTGCCACGGAGTAAATCTTCTTTTCCGCCGCCGCTTTTTTCTTTGCGTTGGGGTTGTCGGCATTTTCCTTATCCGCCGCTTCTTTGTCCGCCCGCAGGACATAGGTCAGCTTTCCGCTGGCCATGTTCAGTGAGCATTCGGAAATTTTGTCGTCCTCAAAAAGCGCTATGATTTCGTAGTATTGCAGCTTTTCCGGCTCCTTCCTGCGGTTCATCATGGTGAAAATGGAAAGCAGTGCCACCGGAATAATCATCCATGAAATGATTGTAAGCAGTTTGTTCTTGTTCAATTTTGTTCCTCCGTATTTTGCCGCAGCTGCCCGACCAAAACTTCGCGGGCGTCCGCAGTGATTTGTGCCCTTTCGGCGACTCCAAAGCCTTCCAGCCAAAGTATTCCGTCGTCGTCCGCCAGTATAATTCGCCTTTGCCTTTCGCGGGTGTCAAGCCCCGATTCGCCGAATAGCTTGCGCAGGGATTTGCTGCACCCGCGCCCGGCTATGCGGATTTTATCGCCCGGCTCCCGTCCGCGAAAAGTTGCGATACCCTTTATTATACCATAATCCAGCGCAAATGCAACCTTTTCTTTTCTATTTGGTGAATTTATAGTCTCCCGCAGCTTGTTTGCAGGGATTAAGGCGCATTCTATTGTGCGAAAAACCCCGCCTGGCTGCGTGGGTATGGGATTCTCTCCCAAACTCATAGTAAGCCGCCAAGGCTTGGCTTCGACGGGATTTTCGGCCTGAAAGCTTAGCATACCCCGCCGCGACACTGCACACATGCCATCGCCGAGCGACGCTCTGCCTCCGGGCAAAACAGCCTCCAAGCGCATAATGCTCTCTCTGCTTATCGGCAGCCCCCTTGCTGACAGAATTTTCCGCAAGGCGCGGTGCAGCACAGGTGGCGCGGCGGCAATCAACGGCGCAGTTTGGATGTGCGCCGCTTCTCCCGCTTGCGCCGCCAAGTCCGCCGCTTCGGCTTGCAGATATTCCGCGTCCTCCGAGACCGCGTCGAACATCCGCAGGAACGCAAGCTCAAAGTGCGGGTTGATTCTTCGCATTTCCGGCATGATATTATGACGTATCCGATTGCGGGCATATTTTACGTCCGCGTTGGTGGAATCCACGGTGTAGGCAATCCCGTTTTTCGCGCAGTATTCCTCCACCTGTGCGCGTGTCACATCCAGCAGCGGGCGAATGACGTTTGCGTTGCATACAACGCGCGTGTATGGGATCGATCGCAAGCCGCGCAGCGATGTGCCGCGCGCAAGGTTAAAGAGCAGCGTCTCCGTCCTGTCGCTCAGTGTGTGTGCCAGGGCGATTTTGCCGCCTGCGGCCAGCCCGCCAAAGAACTCGTACCGCAAAACGCGGCCGCATTCCTCCAAGCCAATCCCCAAAGCTTTTGCGGCATCGGCGCAGTTTGTGCGGTGAACATGAAGCGTCACGCCCCAATCCTCGCAGATCTTGCGGACCAGTTGCTCGTCCGCGTCCGATTCCGCCCCGCGCAAGCAGTGGTTGAGGTGCGCCGCCGTGAGCGTAAAGCCCAATTCCTCCCGCAGGCAAATGAGGATATGCAGCAAGCACAATGAATCCGCCCCGCCGGAAACTCCGGCAAGCACGGCGTCTCCGCCGGATATCATGCCGTGCTCAGCGATTGTTTTGCGTGCTGCGTCAAGAATATTCATGGTCGTCTTCCTGCGCGGCTTGCGTAATGCGCGTGAACTTGCCGTCGAAGTGAAACTGCAGCGTCTTGGTTGCGCCGTGGCGGTTCTTTGCCACAATGATTTCCAGCAGCGAGATATCATCGCCCATTTGCGGCATATCCTGGCTTTCGGGGTCATATTCCGTACGGTAAAGCATGAGCACAATGTCGGCGTCCTGCTCGATGGAGCCGGATTCGCGCAGATCGGCAAGAACGGGCTTGCGGTGCTTGCCGCCCTGCTCCGTGGCGCGGGATAGCTGTGCGCAAACCACCACGGGAATGTTCATATCTTTTGCCAGCATCTTGAGTGCACGCGTGATTTTGCTGACCTCCTGCACGCGGTTTTCAGCACGCTGGTCGGACGCAAGCAAGCCAAGGTAATCAACAAAAACGCAGCCCACATTCTTCAGGCGGCGGATTCGCGCCTTGATTTCTGAAACGGTGATGTTGGAGGTATCGTCAAGATAAAGCTCCACATCCTTGAGAGGGACGGTGGAGTCGGTCAGGCGTGTCCACTCTTTTTCGGTGAAGTGCCCCGGGGCGCGCATACGGAAGACCTCCACCGCAGCCTCGGACGACCAAACGCGCTGGGCAAGCTGCTGCTTTGTCATCTCCAGCGAAAAGAAAACAACTTTTTTGCCGCTTCCCGCAACGTTACGCGCAAGATTGAGCGCAACACTGGTTTTACCGACTGCGGGACGCGCGCCAAGCAGTATCAAATCCGATTTGTTCAGCCCGCCAATCACCGCGTCCAAATCCGCAAAGCCCGTGGAGAGGCCCTTGAACTCCTCTGCTGTTTCAGGGTTTGAGAGCAGCTGCAGGTGTGGGTAAACATCTCCAACAATAACGTCAATCAGCTTGGAGGGCAGGTTGTTGGCGCGTCCGCCGCGAAGTTCGTACAGCCGCTGCTCTGCGGAATCCAGAAGCGTGTCCGCGTCCTCTGCCTGAGCCGCCGCCGAGTCAATCGTCTCCTGCGAAATGCTTATGAGCGAGCGCAGCACCGCTTTTTCGCGGATTATATGTGCCCAAGATTCAACGTTGTTTGTGCTTGGCACGGACTGCGCCAGCTGGAACAGATACTGCCGCCCCGCCGCCTCGTCATAGACTTTATCGGCAATCAGCGCATTGAGGACAATCAGCGGGTCGATTTTGCCGCCCATCGTTTCCAGCTGAACCATCTGGGCAAAAATCGCCTGATGCTGCGGCAAAAAGAAGTGCTCCGGGCGAAGGATAATCTGCACCTGCGGCATGCACGCGGGCTCTTTTAGTATAGAGCCAAGCACAGCCTGCTCCGCCTCTTGGGCAAAGGGCATGTTGGTTTGATTGAACTCGGAGAATTGGTATTCCGCCATGGTGTTTGCGCTCCTTGGTGGGTGGGTAAACTGCTGACATTGTGCGGGCTGCTGTCTGTGTCCGCACAACTTACCTGCCCCAACAAATGGATAAGGGGGACGTCACCGCCCCCCGCACCCCAACATAAAGGGGATTTATTTCGTCATGCTTGCGACCTCTGCCGCAAAGTCGTCCTGACGCTTTTCAATGCCTTCGCCCTTGGCAAAGCGTACAAAATCGGTCACGGCAATCTCCGCGCCCAAAGTCTTGGCAACGCTCTCAACATATTTTGCTACTGTCAGGCTGTCGTCCTTAACAAACGGCTGAGCCAGCAGGCACGCCTCACTATAATATTTGCCAATCTTGCCGTCAACGATTTTGCCCAGAACGGCATCCGGCTTGCCCTGCATTTTGGGGTCCTCGCGCATTTGGGCAATCAGGATTTTCTTTTCGTGCCGGAGCACCTCTTCCGGAACAGAGGCCGCATCAAGATAGCCGGGGCTCATCGCCGCGATTTGCATGGCGATGTCCTTGCCCAGCGCGGTGAATTCGGGCTTAGCCGCGGTCTCCGCACCGGCTGCAAAGCGCACGAGCACGCCCACTGAGCCGCCCGCGTGAATGTAAGTTGCGCTCACGCCCTCGGCGCGGAAGAAGCGGCGAATTTTCAGGTTCTCCCCAATTGAGAGGATTTTGTCCTGAAGATTCTCCTGCACTGTGCGGCCGTCGCCGGAAAGCTTAGCGGCAAGCAGAGTTTCAACATCTGTGGGATTGTTTTCGGCGATGGTCTTGGCGACTGCCGTTGCGAAGCTCTGAAATTCTGCGTTCTTTGCCACAAAATCTGTTTCGCTGTTGACCTCAAGCAGTACGGCCGTTTCGCCGTCTTGATAAGCCACAACAGCGCCCTCGGCGGCAATGCGCCCCGCCTTTTTTGCGGCGGCGGCAAGTCCGCGCTCACGCAGGAAGTCGATTGCGTTTTCCATATCGCCGTCCGCTTCGGTCAGCGCTTTTTTGCAGTCCATCATGCCAACGCCTGTGCGCTCGCGTAGAGTCTGTACGTCTTTTGCTGTGAATGCCATGTTTTTCTCTCCGTTCAAAAATAATGAACAATTTTGGGATTGTCCGCTTGTTCTTTGTTGATTGTTAATCGATTTCGCCTTCTGCCGCAGCGGATTCCGCAACTTCTTCGGCAACGGCTTCGGCGATTTTGTTTTCAGCAGCTTCTGCTTCTTCCTCTTTGTCTTCGCCGCCGCGGCCCTCAATCACCGCGTCCGCAATGGTGGCGGAGAACAGGCGCACCGCACGGATTGCGTCGTCGTTGCCCGGGATGATCCAGTCGATTTCGTCCGGGTCGCAGTTGGTGTCAACAATCGCCACAATGGGGATGTGCAGCTTACGTGCCTCGGCGACGGCAATGCGCTCCTTGCGCGGGTCAACAATAAATATGGCTGCGGGGGGCTTTTTCATGTTGGTTATGCCGCCCATGAATTTTTCGAGCTTTTCAATCTCGAGGTTAAGCTTAATGACCTCTTTTTTTGGCAGAAGCTCAAATGTGCCGTCCTCACTCATGCGGCGCAGCTGCGCAAGGCGGCGAATGCGGCGCTGGATTGTGTGGAAGTTGGTGAGCATACCGCCCAGCCAACGGGCGTTGACAAAGGGCATACCGCAGCGGGCTGCCTCCTCGCGGACGGAGTCCTGCGCCTGCTTTTTTGTGCCCACAAAAAGGATTTCCTTGCCCTCGGAAGCCAAGGATACCACAAATTTATAGGCATCCTCCAGCTTGCGGACGGTTTTTTGCAGGTCGATGATGTAAATGCCGTTGCGCTCCGTGAAGATGTAGGGAGCCATTTTGGGGTTCCACCTGCGGGTCTGGTGCCCGAAGTGGACGCCTGCTTCCAGCAGGGATTTCATTGAAACGATAGCCATGGATTGACCTCCGGTTTTTCCTCCATACCTCGGGCAACGTCCGTCAGCGATGTTCATGACGTTGACTTTCCCGCACCGTTCCAAGCTTGGCAACATTACGCTTTCGGCAATGCTGCGCCCGAAGTTTGCTGCGGGCACTGGGTCTGAGGTATGTGTGTTATTGTTGCCCCCGGCAAAACGAGAGCGCTAACATTTTATCAGATTTTGCGGCAGTTGTCAAGTGTTTGCTCCCGACGGCAAAAAATGTTATACTAATGAATGCATATCACCGTTTATTAATTACACTTCCGCCCCATACAGTTGCGGATTAATCAGCGTTTATCCTAATAAGGAACGGAGTGATTTTGTGCGCCTAATCGGAATAATCGGTCAGAGCGGCGCGGGAAAAAGCACCGTCTGTGCTGCATTGGCGGCGCGGGGATACCGCGTGCTGGACGGCGACGCGCTCGCCCGCGATGTCACAACGCCCGGCTCGCCTGTGTTGGCAGAGCTTGCGGCGGCGTTCGGTGCGGATATACTCGGCGCAAACGGGGAACTTAAGCGGCATGAGCTTGCGCGGCGGGCATTCGCGTCGGCAACGTCAACAAAACTCTTGAACGCGATAATGCACCCTGCCATTGCGCGAAAGGCGCATGAACGGCTTGACTCGCCGGAAGTGTATACAGCCTTTTTAGAGGGTGCGGCGCTGCTTGAAAGTCCGCTTGCCCGCGAATGCGCCGCACTCGCCGCCGTAACCGCGCCGGAGGAACTGCGCCTTGCCCGTCTGCTCGCCCGTGACAAGCTCAGTGCGCCGGATCTGCTGCTGCGAATGTCCGCTCAGCGCAGAGAGGAGGACTACTGCGCAAACGCAGATTTTGTCATCGTCAACGACGGCGTGCAGCCGCTTGAGCCGCAAATCGACGCTATGCTGGAGGTTCTGGAATGAGTAGTTTGAAAAACACGCAAGTTAATACGCGGGATAAGAAAACTAAGGATTCATCGCATGTTGCTGCGCGATCTCTCTCGGGACCAGCCCGCAAACTGAAAACGCTGCTGCGGAGAATCGCCCGCATGAGCTTTGACCGTCTGCGCAGCAATCTGGAGCAGGTGCACGCCCAAAGCGGACGCGCGCGGCTGATTATTCTGTGCGATATGCTGTGGTGTGCACTGCGTTACGGGGTCGGCTATTTGGATTACAACGTGTTCGGTTTTGCGTTTGTGCGCGGCAAGCTGCGCCAAACTTATTTCACGATGAATCACAATCAGCGGCTTTCGGAGCGGGTCAACAATGCAGAAACGCGGGCGCTGTTCGTAGATAAAATTCGTTTTAACGCGCACTTTGCGGAGTATCTCGGACGGGATTGGCTGGATTTGCGGACGGCTGATGCCGACGATTTCGCCCGCTTTCTTGAGGGTAAGGAGAGCTTTTTCGCCAAAAAGCCCGACGACTGCGGCGGCAACGGCATTGAGAAAATCACCGTCACTGCCGAAACAGACGCGGCGGCTCTGCGGGAACAACTGCTGCAAAACGGGCAGACTCTAGCGGAGGAAACGCTGCGTCAGCACCCGAATTTGGACTCGCTGAACCCTGCCGGCGTTAACACACTGCGCTTGTGCACTGTGCAAAAGGATGGTTACGCACGGCTGATGTACGCAATTTTGCGCATAGGCAGCGGCAAAAGCGCGGTGGATAACATCTCCGCAGGGGGGATGTATTGCCCTGTGGATGCGCAGGGCGTAATTACTGCGGATGCGTTTTGCGACAAGGCTTTCGGCACACTCGCGGTCCACCCGATGACGGGCGCGGAGTTTACGGGGTTCAGGGTGCCGCTGTTTGACGAGGCGGTTGCGTTGGCGTTGAAGGCTGCGCAGGAAACGCCGGAGATGGGCTACGTCGGCTGGGACGCGGCGATAACGCCGGAGAAGCCCGTGCTGGTTGAGGGCAACGCCGTGCCCAGCTACGACATGAGTCAGAACTACCGCCATGTGGGCGCACGTGGCGGGAATCTGCCGGATTTTGAGGGATTTTGGGGACGGATATAGTTGTTATTGATGTATAATTTTAATTAGCGCGGCGCTAAGATAGCTTGTGATTACTGTATTTTTGCGGGATATACATGGTATGAGCACATAGTATGTTAACATATTATCAGCTCAGAGCTGATGTTATTTATTATTTGCGTCATTGCCCAAGCAGCCCGACTTGCACTTCAGGCAGCTTCTATGGTATAATCTATTCAAATCTTCTGCACAGGGGAGGGTGTTAGTGTGCCGAAAAAAGGATACATAGATCTTGACGTCCTGGAGGGCGCGGCGCGTGTGCGCGAACGTCCGGGGGTGATGTTCGGCTCAGCGTCGCTGGACGGCTGCGAACACGCCGTTTTCGAGATCATCTCCAACGCAATCGACGAAGCACGCGAAGGGCACGGCGACACCGTGGAGGTCACGCGATTCTTGGATGGCAGCATCCAGGTGCGCGATTTTGGGCGCGGAATCCCAATGGACTGGAACGAAAAACAGGGACGCTATAACTGGGAACTGGCGTTTTGTGAACTCTATGCCGGCGGCAAATATAGCCCCGGCTCCGGCGGCGGTTATGAATACTCGCTGGGGCTGAACGGGCTTGGGCTTTGCGCCACGCAATACGCCAGCGAATACATGGATGCGGAGGTCTGGCGCGACGGGACTCGATTCACGCTGCATTTTGAGCACGGTGAGGCCGTTGGCGAGCTGCAAAAATCTCCTTGCGCAAAAAAAGAGCGCGGCACTCGCATACGCTGGAAGCCTGACCTAAAGGTCTTCACCGAGATCGACGTGCCCATTGAATATTTTCGTGAAACGCTGCGCCGCCAGGCAATAGTCAACAGCGGCGTTAAGTTTGTTCTGCGCGACGAAAAAACTGACCGCACTTTTGCCGATGAGGAAATCCGCTACCAAAACGGCATCACTGACTACATCGCAGAGCTTGCAGAGGACACGGAATTCACCACGCCGCAAACCTGGACCATGCCCGAACGCATGGGGCGCGACCGCCCGGACAAGCCCGAATATAAGTGCTTTATGAGCGTGGCGCTGGCGTTCAGCAATAAACGCAATGCCAAGGAATATTATCACAACTCAAGTTACTTAGAAAACGGCGGCAGCCCGGAAGTCGCCGCACGCAGCGCATTTGTGGCGCAGATTGACGCATATTTAAAGCAGAGCGGCAAATACACCAAAAGCGACGGCAAAATCACCTGGCAGGATATTTGCGACTGCCTGCTGCTGGTAATTTCTTCCTTTTCGACTCACACGGACTATGAAAATCAGACCAAAAAATCCTTCCGCAACAAGTTCGTCCAGGACGCAATGCAGGAGTTTTTGCGCCATAATCTGGAAGTGTATTTCATTGAGAATAAGCCCGAAGCGGACAAAATCGCCGACCAAGTGCTGGTGAATATGCGATCCCGCGTCCGGGCGGAAAACACCCGCGTGAGCCTGAAAAAGACGCTCAGCGCCGGGATGGATATGGCAAACCGCGTGAAGAAATTTGTTGATTGCCGCAGCAAAGACACTGAGCGCCGCGAGATTTTCATTGTGGAGGGCGACTCCGCTCTGGGCGCATGCAAACATG
>JAITOD010000099.1 GCA_031290105.1 Oscillospiraceae bacterium | reverse complement strand
TGTGTTATATTGCGTGTTCCGCCTACGGTACAAGACTTTAGATTCCGGGCAGTAAATACCAAAATCAGCGGCAGTTAACTATACCCGCAAACCGCCGCTTACGGCGCATAGTATATCATATTCCGCACAGCTCGTCAAGTGTTAAGCGCCGCCCGTCAATTTCCCTGTATATGCTCAAGCGCGCTTGCCAGAGCCTCCAAATCCTCACGCGAGTGAAAGCCGATTTCCAGCATACCCGGCTTGCTGAAATCCGTGCCGCGCACGCGAACCTTGCGCCCCAAACCCACCGTAAGCCCCAACTCCACCTCGTCAAAAAAGCTGTCGCGCCGGTTTGTTTTGCGCGTCTTAGGCAAAAACTTGGTGAGCATTTCCTTGCACGCGTCCTGCGCCATATGCTCAAGCTGACGCACGGAGGCACCCTGCACTGCCGTCTTCAGCGCGTCTGCGCGGACGTCCTTATCCTCCGGGAACATGGCAAGCGCGCGGGCGTGCCCTGCCGTGATTTTACCCTCCCGCAGGGCGTTACGCACAGGCTCGCCCATATCCAGCAGGCGCAGACTGTTTGCCACTGCGCTGCGGCTTTTGCCCACTGACTTTGCAACCTGCTCCTGCGTAAGGCTGAGCTTATCCATGAGCTCTTTGTAGCCTTGAGCCGCCTCAATGGGGTTCAGGTCCTCGCGCTGAAGGTTCTCGATTAATGCCGCCGCCATGGCCTGACTGTCGCTCAGTTCGCGGATAACCACCGGGACTTCCTCAAGCCCCGCCAAGCGCGACGCACGGTATCGTCTCTCCCCCGCCACCAGCTGATACCCGCCTTCCGGGCGCGGACGCACCAACAGCGGCTGCAGCACACCATGCTCGCGGATACTATCGGCAAGCTCGCGCAGTGCGTCGTTATCAAACGACTTGCGGGGCTGGGCATGGTTTGGTTCAATTTCATTCAAACTCAGCTTCCCCGTTTGTCCGCCGATTTCGCCGCCGGGCAAATCATTTGCGGCAAAGAGCGCGTCCAGACCGCGCCCCAGACCGCGTTTTGGCTTCGGCATTATCAAAACCCCTTTTTACTTAGCAATTTACATTATAATAACAACGTAACTGTTGATTGTGCATTGTTAATTGCTTTAGAGCTGCTGTGAGAGGAACTCGCGCGCAAAGGTATCATAAGCCCTGCTGCCGGTGCTTGCCGGGTCATAATAAAGCACGGGCTGACCGAACGACGGCGCTTCGCTCAGGCGAACATTGCGCGGAATCACCGACGAATACACCTTGCGCGGGAAGAATTTTTTGATCTCCTCCACAACCTGCGCCGTGAGGTTAAGGCGGGAGTCGTACATTGTCAGCAGCACGCCCTCAAGCTCCAAAAGCGGGTTATAGAGCTGCTTTGCCTTGCGGACAGTGGAGCTAAGCTGGCTCAGCCCCTCCAGCGCATAAAACTCGCACTGAATCGGCACAAGGTATGTATCTGCCGCGCACAGCCCGCTGAGCGTCAGAAGACCCAGCGACGGCGGGCAATCCAGCAGGATATAATCGAACACATCGCGGATTGGCGCAAGGGCGTCCTTCAGGCGGGATTCGCGCCGCTCCAAATCAACAAGCTCCAGCTCCGCGCCGGCAAGCGTCATGGTGGAGGGCAGGAGATACACGTTGCGGAACTGCGTGCGCAGAACGGTTTCGCGCGCCGCCTTGCCGCCGATTATGACCTCGTAAGAGCTGTTTTGCAGCGCGCGTTTGTTGACCCCAAAGCCGCTTGTGGCGTTGCCCTGAGGGTCAATATCGCACAGCAGCACGTTTTTATCGAGCGCACCGAGCGCCGCAGCCAGATTGACGGCAGACGTGGTTTTACCCACGCCGCCTTTTTGGTTCACAATGGCGACTATTTTGCCCATATCCCACTCCCTCGTGTATTATCACCTGCAAAGTATATCACATTTTCGGCACAGTTTCAACTTGTTTCGCGGATCTTTTGATTTTTCCGCTTAAGGTAAACGGAGACTTACGCCGTAAAGGGAAAATTACAGCAGTTCTGCAAAAAAATTTGCAGCGGCAGCAACACGGAAAACGCTATGAATTTAACCGCAGAGCTCTATAATAGAGCTCTGCGGTTAAATATGCTCAAAAAGCCCCCGTAATTATTGAGCTTTAGGCTTATATATCACCGGCACAAAATCATCACAAAGCACAAATATAAGCCTCATATGCAGGGGCGCGCATTGTGCGTCCGGCGACAAGTTACAGCCCAATTCCAAAGCTGACCTGCAACGCCCGGTTGACCTTCCGCATATCGCCAAAGGGCAGCTGTCCCATGCGCTCGCGCAGACGGCGCTTGTCCAGCGTGCGTACCTGCTCAAGCAGGATGATTGAATCCTTGGCAAGCCCTGTCTCCAGAGCGTCCACGCGGATGTGAGTAGGTAAGGCGTTTTTGTCGGTCTGGCTGGTGATTGCCGCCGCGATTACCGTTGGGCTGTATTTGTTGCCCACGTCATTCTGGACTATCAGCACCGGGCGGATACCCCCCTGCTCGCTGCCGACAACCGGACTTAGGTCCGCGTAGTAAATTTCTCCCCTGTGTACGTTTTTCATTTCCTTCACCTTCCATGTAAAATCTCAAGGTTATTTTTGCCTTCCGGCGCGCGGCTTATACAAAGCCTGTCCCGCCGTTCTGCTACAGCATATGCGGATTGGGGGTGTGCTTGTCCGTGTTTGCCCTTCATAAATAGCGCAAAAAGCGGCACTTCGCAACCGGTTTTGGGTGCGAAGTTGATAAATGTGACAACTCTGTAACCGTTAATGCTAATGTGAGTATATAAGCGCACAGCATTGTGCTATTATAGAGTTGGAAATAGTTGCCGTCCGACCACAGGTACGGAAACACGTACAGGAAGAGAGAGGTTATGCTATGAAACACGTCCGAAAGCTGTTTATAGTGCCGGCGATTGTGCTGGGCGCTGTGATTATTCTTGCCGCCATACCGTTGGGCTTGCGCTTTATAATGAGCAAGAGGGCAGACCCGCCCGTTGTGCCCGCAATTTCCGATTCCGAGACGACGCTTGAAGAATCCACAGCCCGTGCGGAGTCAGTCTTTCCAAGCTACAATATTCTATATAAAGAAGGAGCAATGGCAGAAATAGACTATTTTGCGGATTTTTCAGAACCCGCCGTCGTTTTGGCTGGGGCCGCCGCAGTCGCCCGCGTGACGGTGATTTCAGCCGGCGAAGCGGAATACCTCACCGACACTTACGAAATCGCTGGTCTTAATTTTCCCCGCACGGCGCTGACCATTCAAGTGAAAGAGCTGCTCAGCGGCAAGATAGCAAGCGGCAATCTCACGGTTTATTATACCGGCGGTACGGTAAGCGTTGATGAATACATGAAGCACAATCCCCAAAGCTACCTCAATGAGGATTTGGAGAAGCTGAGCGCAGACGAAAAACGCGGCAAATATATTCAAACCTGGGACCCGATGGACACATTCCCGGGCTACAAAGAAATCGACATAAAAACCAACACAGAATACGTCTTTATTCTGAATTATAGTGCCGAAACCAAAGAGTATTCGCTTGGCGGCAATGCTTATAGCATCTTCACTGCAGACAGGAAAAACGTTATGACTGGAAAGACACTCGCAAGCGTTGAAATCAGCGCATCCGCGCAATAGGCAG
Organism: Oscillospiraceae bacterium; assembly: GCA_031290105.1. Classification (GTDB taxonomy): domain Bacteria; phylum Bacillota; class Clostridia; order Oscillospirales; family Acutalibacteraceae; genus WRKY01. The sequence goes on along the minus strand of JAITOD010000099.1, from coordinate 7,266 downwards.
CAGCAAACAAGCCCCTAACCAAAAACGGTTGGGGGCTTTTGTTAATTGTTCGTTCTTGTTGCTTTTTTTCGCCCAAAATGGTATCATAGAAGCAAATAATAATCGGGAAAGACAAAAGGGGACGCAAATGGGGCTGTTTTCAAAACTCAACGCCGGACTCCAAAAGACACGCGGGCAAATGGCGGGCGCAATTGATTCCCTGCTCCACGGGAAATCGGAGGTGGACGACGACTTTTTTGAGGGCTTAGAGGAGGCACTTATCCTTGCGGACACAGGTCTTTCCGCGGCGACCGAGCTTGTGGATAAGCTGCGATCACACGGGAGCCGCCTGCGCACGCCGCAGGATATCCGCGAGGCACTTATTGCGGACGTGGCGGCTATGCTAACCGGCGGCGAAGCGGTGGATCTGGTCACACGTCCGTCGGTTATACTAATGATTGGTGTCAACGGCGCGGGCAAGACGACATCACTCGGCAAGCTTTGCGCGTATTGGCACACGCAGGGCAAGAACGTTATCCTGGCGGCGGCGGACACTTTCCGCGCGGCGGCGGCAGAGCAGCTGGAGGTTTGGGCTCATCGCACAGACACCCCCATCATCCGCCACAAAGAGGGCGCGGACCCGGCTGCGGTTATCTTTGACGCAATCGCGGCGGCAAAGGCGCGGGACGTTGATATAGTCCTGTGCGACACCGCCGGGCGGCTGCACAACAAGAAGTCACTCATGGACGAGCTGACGAAAATCTATCGCATCATTGACCGCGAGCTGCCATATGCAGACAAGGAAATTTTGCTGGTACTTGACGCGACCACCGGCATGAACGCCGTCAACCAGGCTAAGCTTTTCAGTCAGGCGGCCAACGTCACCGGCATTGTTTTGACAAAGCTGGACGGCACGGCTAAGGGCGGCGTTGTTCTGGCAATCCGCCGGGAGCTGGGCTTGCCCGTCAAGTTTGTGGGCGTCGGCGAGGGCGTGGAGGATTTGCGTCCGTTTGACGCACAGGCTTTTGCGCGCGGGCTGTTTGATTCCGAGGGAGACGATTAACAATGGCGGATAACAAAGCCAAACGCTTTTGGGTATTAAAGGCAGGTGCTTTTTAAGTGAGATTTTGTGTGTGCGTGATTTTGCAAGACGTGTGCGGAGTTGCTTACCTGCTTATTGACTACTTCTGCGTTTCGCCGTCGTTTGATGGTAAATTCCATTGGCCGCATTTGGTGTTTGCTATTCTTTATACAGGGCTGTTTGTTTTGCTTGTCTGTCTTTATCGGAGGCAAAACAAAAAGGATGCTCAATTTTAGTCTGAGCGACGTTGACCTTGGGGAAACTCAGCAGAAATACTCTCGCCGCAAACGGAAGAAAGCGGCGGAGGATATCAGACATAACCGGGAGGAAGCATGTATCAAAAACGCTGGAAACTGGCCCCGGCCAACCGCGAGACGGCCGCTGAGCTTGCCCGTGACTGCGCCGTCCCCGCGCTGACGGCATACCTTTGTGTGTCGCGCGGAATTGTCACGCCGGAAGCGCTACAAGCGTTCATCTGCACGGAGCCGGAGATGACCGCGGATCCTTTCAGTCTGCCGGACATGGGCGTGGCGGTGGAGCGGCTCAATACCGCGCTGGATTCCGGTGAGCAAATCGCCGTTTTTGGTGATTATGATACCGACGGCGTGTGCGCGGCGACGCTGCTGACGCGATATCTGGAGGCGCGCGGCGGCTTTGTTACCGCGCGTTTGCCGGACAGACAGCGCGAGGGCTACGGCATAACGTCCGACGCCGTGGAGGAGCTGCACGCGGGCGGCGCGACGCTGATTGTCACAGCCGACAACGGGATTGCCGCCCACGAAGCCGCCGAAAAAGCACAGGAGCTTGGCGTTGATCTGATCATAACCGACCACCACAGCCCCGGTGAAACGCCGCCGCCCGCCCTGGCTATAGTCAACGCAAAACGTGCGGACTGCAGCGCCCCCTACCGCGATTATTGCGGAACCGGCGTGGCATTTTTGTTGGCGTGCGCACTGGAAAGCGGGCAGCGTCCGGCAGATATTCAAACGGTCGACGGCATAATCCCGCCGGAAATAGCCGGCGAAAGCAGCGTCCTGCTGGAGGAATTCGGCGACCTGCTGGCGCTCGCCACAATCGGCGACGTGGTCCCGCTGACGGGCGAAAACCGCACACTCGTCAGGCGCGGCATGGAGGTGCTGAACAATTCGCCCTGCCCGGGGCTCTCCGCGCTGATTGAAAAAAGCGGGATGAGCGGGCGCACGCTCTCGGCGCACGATATTGCGTTCCGTCTCTCGCCGCGGATAAACGCCGCAGGACGTATGGGTACTGCCGACGACGCGCTGCGACTGCTGCTGACGGACGACGAGGACGAAGCGCGGACACTGGCGCAAAAGCTCTGCGAAACAAACACTCAGCGGCAGGAGGTTGAGAAGGAAATTCTGCGCGAGGCCCTCAGCGCCATTGCTCCGCAGAATAAACACGACCCCGTGCTGCTGCTCTGCGGGGAGGGCTGGCACGAGGGAATAATCGGCATTGCGGCGGCAAAAGCGGCGGAGCGTTTTGGCAAGCCCGCGTTTGTGCTGACGATAAACGACGGCAAAGCCAAGGGCTCCGCGCGGAGCCTTGAGGGTTTTCACATACACAAAGCGCTCACCTCTGCGGCGGATTTGCTGCAATATTACGGCGGGCATGCAATGGCGGGCGGGCTGACGATATTGCCTGAGAACATAGAGACTCTGCGCGCGCGCCTGAACGAATACGCAGACGGGCAGGAGATGCCGTATCCAACGCTCAAAATTGATGCGCGGCTCTCCCCCGCTGCAATAAAGCCGGCGCTGCTGAACGATCTTGCCATGCTTGAGCCGTTTGGCTGCGGCAACGAGGAACCGCTTTTTGCGATGACAGGGCTGACGCTCAAATCAGTTGTGCCAATGGGCGACGGGAAGCACCTGCGCCTTGCGCTGGATAAGGGCGGCGCGTCGTTCACTGCCGCAATGTTTTATACTGCTCCGGCGGCGTTTGCGTTTATCCCGGGCGATGGGGTGGATATTGCCGTTACGCTGAGCGAGAACTGCTATCGCGGCGAGCGCAAGCTGTCCGTTGCGGTGAAGGGAATTCGCCCGTCCGTTGTGCGGCAGGATTTGCTGCTGCCCGCCTTGCGGAGGTACGAGGAATTTCGGCGCGGCAATACGCAGGCTTTGCGGAGCGAGGATATCCCCGACCGTGAGCTTTGCGGCAAGGTATATAAGGCGCTGCGGAGCAACCCCAACGGTTGGAGCGATATTGCCGCCCTGTGCGCCCGCGTTGGGGATGCCGGTGCGCAGGCGGCGGCGCTGCGTTTTGCGTTGGATATCCTGTGTGAAACGGAGCTGCTTGAGGACTGCGGCGACGGTTCGTGCCGTTTGCCGCAGACGGACGAAAAGCGGGATTTGGCGGCAAGCGCAACAATGCAGCTTCTTCGCTGAAGGGAAATGCCGTAAAACGCCAATTGCCGCCGCTGATTGGAAGGTCATTTAATCCCGCAAATGTCATATAGCAAGCTTAAAAGTTTATAAATATTTAATAAGCAAAGGAGAAAATACATGAAAACCCAATCTCGCGGCAGCTCGCTTGCCGCCCTGTGCGTCACCGGAGGCTTTGCCCCGGCGTTGCTGCTGCTGGGGGCGGTGGGGCTGTTCAACCCAATCGAAACCTCGTTGTTTTGGGGGCAGTCCGCGCTTGGCACAATCAACGTCACGTTCTATTTGACGTGCCTGCTTGGCTACTGCGCCTATCTGCTACTGCCGCGCCGGACGCTGCGCGTGAAAATCGCCGCGGATATCTTGCTGGCGGCGGCACTCGGCGCACTTTGCGTCACCGCCGTGCTGACCATGGGCGCGCGGCAGGAGGCATGGTTCCTATCGTTCAATTGGCTGCTGGTTAACAGGGGCTGGGTATTTGGCGCGGCGCTGGGACTTGCCGTCACGTCGCTTATGGGGACGCTCTCGCTGGCGTCCGTTTGGCGCGGCAAAACGGGCGGCGCGGCGAACGCTCAGCTCGGTGACGAAAAGTCACGCGGAATCCGGGCGGGCGGCGCGGCGTGGCTTATCATCGGCTTTGCGGGATTTTCCGCGCTGTTGTTCACCGTTCTGCGCTACTGCTCAGTCTACACACTGACGGGCGCGTTGGCGGGCGCGGCGATTCTGTTGGCGATTTTCTCCGTATTATGGCTCCCAAAAGCGCTCCCGTCGGCGGCGCGGGCAGAGCTTTCCGCACGCCCCAAAAAGCTCGCCAAAAAGGACAAGCTGCGCCTTGCCGTGGCGGCAGTGTTTATATTATTGTTTGCGGGCGCGGGAATCTACGGGCTTATCGACAAAAGCGAAATCATCTTTTTGCCTGGTGCGCCGCTGCCCGGCACTGTGCGGGCGTTTCAGATGGCGGCGGTGGGTCTTGGCATATTGTGCATGATTGTTTTTGCGCTGCTCGGCAAATCCGAATTGCGCGAGCTGCGTCTTGCGGCGGCGGAGGAAAAGGGATACAGCGGCAAAAAAGCAAAGCACCGCGCCGCGCCGTTGTTCCGCACAATCCAGTCAATCGGGCTGCTTTTTGGCTTTGGGACGGTGTTTTATTATTTCCCAATCGTCATGCGCTTGCCGGATTTTCTGCCCAAAGCCGCACTGTTTATCGCCGTGGGAGCAGGGCTTTATTACGCGTTGGCGCAGTTGGGGAGTCGCCTTACGCGGGATTTCAGCGACCTGTTCGCCAAGATCTCCAAACTTGCGGGGCTGGGACTTTTTGCCCTGCTGCTGTGCCTGATTATGCGCGATAACCTGCAAAACGGCGTGCAATACACGGGCTATGTTACGGGCGACCCCTACTTTCCGTTTGAGTTCATTCATTCTTGGGGACATGCGGCGTTGGCGGGCTTGAGCCTTGGGTTGTTCCTTGCGGATGAGCTGTATTACCGTGCACTGCGCACAAAACCCGTGGGCGCTTCCGCCGCGCGTTATGCCGGAGTTGGGCTGTGGATCTTTGCGCTGGGGATTATCTGCGCGAGCATTCCGCACGCCGTCACACTGCTTGAGGGCTCAGGCGAGTGGCCGCCGACATACGGCTTTAAGGTGGGCGATATTCCCTTTGGGCACTTCTTCCCATGGGTATTCGGCGGCTTGCTGGCCTTTGGAGTTCTGGCGGAGCTTGCGTCCTCGCTGTGGCTGCTAAAGCCCTCCCCTGCTGCGGCGGCGGAAGAAATCGCCGTGCCCAAAGCTGCGCCGACAGTACGCAAAAAGCCAATACACTCACTGCGCATTGCGGCGGCTGTGCTCTTGATTGCCGAGCTTGGAGTTCTTGCCCTCACCCCGCTGCTTTTTGGCGATTATGACGAAAGCGTGCGCTATAACATCGGCAATGGCGCGGATATTTTCACGGCGGATTCCTATGAGCGCGTCAGCCCCACGGCAAAAATCAGCGCAAAAAGCGTTTCCTCTGATAGTACTGTAAACAAGCCCTTAATTGATACTGCCATACGCCTTGGCGGCAACGAATACGGCTCCGCACAGCTTATCTGGAAGACGGGGGAAGCTGTTGAAAATCTGCGTGGAACAATAGCGTTTGAAAGTGGCGGTAACGCTGCGTCCGCCGAGGGCTTCAACACCGCCGAGCTGCGCCTTGCCAAAAACATCTACGACGGCGCGTATCCGGAAATTCTGGAGCCGCTGGACGGCCAAACTCTGCCCGCAAACCAAAACAGCACAATCTGGTTCAGCTTCTTCACGGATTACGGCGCCGCAGCGGGCGAGTACTATGCCACGCTGAGCTTCACGTTCACGCAGGGCGACGAGGAGAAAACCGCCTCCGCACAGCTTCAAATTAACGTTGACCCCTACAGTCTGCCCAAAAACAGCCACTACCTATATAACCTGCCATATGACGAAAACGACTACACCACAAGCTATTATGCCAAGCGGCGGCAGTTCATGGACGGCGGGCGCCTGACCGACTACCTCACCAACAGGGAAGCGTGGTACGACGAGAAAAACGGCGTGTGGGATTACTCACGCCCGCTTGCCCCCGAGAAGATTGCCGACCTTAAGCGTGACTGGAACATCGACGCGCTCACGGGCGACGAGCTCTGGGACGCGTTCATGGACGTGGCGCAGCACCTGATTGAGGACTTGGGGCAGCCAATGGTGCGCGGCGATTATCTGACGGTTATCGCCCGAAAAGGCGACGGAATCTCCAACCCCGCAAACTGGGACGGCGAAACCTGGACGGGCACGGCTTGGTGCGAAACAGAGAGCCAAATCGCGTACAAATTCTACTACACGCTCAACCAAAAGCTGCTCACGCGCAAGCTGGCAGAGGGTACTCTTGCCGAGCGGGTTGTTATCAAGTGGAAAGACGAGTTTGAACAGTCCCAGTTTTTCCCGAGCAGCCCCGGCGGACGCACTCTTCAGCGCGAGGAGATGTATAAAATCTACGCGCTGGAGCTGAGCGAGATGAACCGCGCCCGTGCGGATGCCGTCAAAGCGGCGGGGCTGAGCGGCGATATGGGCGTGCGCTACCTTGCAAACTGCGACCCGACCGCCGAAAACTTCGACATTCTCTTCGATTATTTCGATATCTACTGCCCACTCTCCTACCGCATCACGCAAGAGCTTGTTGACGTGTGCAAGGCGGCGGGCAAGCGCATTTGGCAATACACCTGCTGCCAGCCGTTTCTGCCATATGCCAATCAATTTTCCTATAACCAGACCTCGGAAGCGCACATTACTCAGTGGATGAACTATAAATACGGCTTGGAGGGCTACTGGCTCTGGCGGTCGGATTACCAGAATCCGGCGGTGTTTTACTACGGCTTCACGGGCTATTTGGACGGCGTGTTTGTGTATTATCCGGACGGCGAAAAGCCGGAGCAGCTCACTGAGGGCAGCTTCTATACGGGCATACGCTTTGAGGCGGCGACGGAAGCTATTGAGGAAACCGAACTGTTCCTCCTGCTGGAGAATAGCCTGAACGCGCTGCGTGACGCGGGGAAAATCACCGCCGACGACGCTGACAAAAACCTTGCGGAACTGCGTTGCCTGGTTGATAGCGCCGTCGATTCGCCGTATCTTTGGGAGACCGACTCCGCACAGCTCAAGGACACCGTTGGGCGTGTGCGCAGTATGCTAAGCGCTTTGGCGCGGCAGGATGGCTTCGCGAAAATCATGCAAGCCGCCGCGGAATAGCGCAAAATTCACCGCCTGCCCTCATATCACCCAAAGTGCACGTGAGGGCGGAGCGAC
>JAITOD010000087.1 GCA_031290105.1 Oscillospiraceae bacterium | reverse complement strand
GAAACAATGCGTCCCGCCGTTACGCCGCGGACAATGGAGTCGTCCACCAGCACAACGCGCTTCCCGTGAACCGCCGCGCGGATTGGGTTGAGCTTGATTGCAACGGCAATTTCGCGCTCCTGTTTGGTGCCCTGAAAGAACGCCCGCCCAACGTAGCGGTTTTTGATGAAGCCCGTCTCATAAGGAATCCCGCTCGCTTGCGCATAGCCTATCGCCGCGTCAATTCCGCTGTCCGGTACGCCCAAAACAGCGTCCGCGTCCACGGGGTATTCCTCCGCAAGGCGCGCACCCGCCGCCGCCCGCAGAGTGTGCACTCCCGCGCCATCCATAAAGGAATCCGGACGGGCAAAGTACGCGTACTCAAACAGGCACAGCGCGCGTTGAGTTCCGCAATGCGTGCGGTTAGCGGTCAGCCCAAGCTTGCCCATAACCACCACCTCACCCGGCTCAACATCCCGCAGAAAAGTGCCGCCGATTCCCGTGATAGCACAGCTCTCGCTTGCCACAAGCCACGCCTCGCCAAGCTTGCCGATGCACAGCGGACGGAAGCCGTGGGGGTCGCGGGCGGCAATGAGCTTTTCGGGGCTGAGCAGCACGCAGGAGTATGCTCCGCGCAGACGGCTCATAGCCTGCACCAGCGCATCCTCGATGTTTTCTGTGCCAAGGCGCGCCCGGGCGGTAAGCGAGCCGATCAGCTCCGCGTCCGTGCCCGTTTGGAAGACAGAGCCCTGAGCTTCAAGCCCGCGCCGCAGTTCTACGGCGTTTGTCAAGCCGCCGTTGTTGGCAATGGCGATTGCGCCTTTCGCGTAGCGCATAACCAGCGGCTGTGTGTTTTCCGGCTCTGCGGAGTGCGCGGGGGAATACCGCACGTGACCAATCCCGGCAATGCCGTTGCCGCGCCGCAGCAGGGCATCGAGCCGCTCCTTGCAAAACACGTCCGGCACCAGACCCATACCCTTTTCGCTGATGATGTCGCCGCCGCCCAAATTCACCGCAATACCGCAAGAAAGCTGACCCCTGTGCTGAAGCGCGAAGAGGGCGGTATAAATCTCCTGTGCCGCCGGCAGATTTTCCCGGCTGTATATCCCGAAAACGCCACATTCCTCATGAATGCCTGAGCACATGTCTATTGCCATTAAGTCACCGTTTCTAATTAAGAGCCCCCGTAATTTTCTCCCGCAGAGCCTGTGAGTCAATACCCGAGGCGGCTTTTTTTCGCAGGGTGATGAGCTTGCCGCGAATTGTTTCGTCCGACAGCGCAAGAATCTGCGCCGCAAGAATCGCCGCGTTTTTGGCCCCGTCAATTGCTACCGTCGCCACGGGAATTCCGGGTGGCATTTGCACCGTGGAGAGCAACGCGTCAAGACCCTCCAGCGCGGAGGCTTTGACCGGAACGCCGATTATCGGCAGTACCGTGTTAGCCGCCATAGCTCCCGCCAAATGAGCCGCCTTGCCGGCCGCCGCAATGATTACTCCAAAGCCGTTTTCCGCCGCAGCTTCGGCAAAATCCGCAGCCGCTTTTGGCGTCCTGTGGGCGGAAAGAACCCGCGCTTCCCACGCAATACCCAGCTCGTCCAGAGCCCGAAACGCCGGAAGCAATACGGGCAAATCGCTCTCGCTGCCCATGACTACACCTACTTTTTTCATGCATTTCACCTCCTCATTCGGGCCGCAGGGAGCAATAAAGCCCCCCAACAAAACGCCCGCATATAGTATACCACACTTTGAGGCAAAGCGCAATGTGCCCTCAGGTTATTGTGCCGTAAGTCCTCAGCGCAGCGGCAAGCCGGCGATTAGCGGTACCTTGCCTTCAGCGCGCAATAGATTATCCCGGCGGCCGCCGCGCATAAAAGAGGAATCCACACAGGCAATTTCAGCAGGAACACCGCCGCGAAAGCAAGCGCCAGAACGCACACAGTGAAGACGTTCTTCTGCTTGATTATGCCCAAAACAAGCCCGATTGCCGCGTCTGCAAGCACAGCCGCCGCGCCGATTCCCATGCCGTTCAGCGCGGCGCGAACCCAATCGTTTGACGCGAAGCGCGCGTAGGCAAAATACACCGCCAGCATAATCACAAACGGCGGCAAAACCGTGCCGACCAAGCAACACAGAGCTCCGGGCAAGCCACCCAGCCGAAACCCCGCCATCAGTGACGCATTGACCGCGATTATTCCCGGCGCGCTTTGGGCGATTGCAATGTGGTCACGGATTTCCTCCTTGCCAAGCCAGCCGTATTTTTCGCTGAATTGGCGCTCCATCAGCGGCACAATGACGTAGCCGCCGCCGAACGTGAACGCGCTCAGGCGCAATGAGGTGAGGAACAGCCGGGGGAGCGTCGGCGGGCAAAGCGCGTTTTCGGTTGTGCTGCTCATGGCGGTCTCCCCTTTCAGATATCAGATGCCGGATTTTAGAGTTTAGGTTTTTCAAATACGCCGTCCGCTTAATATCCGGAGAGCTCCTCGCAAAACCGCTGATAATTGCGGTATCTCTCCGTCGGGATTTCGCCCGTTTCAGCGGCTGCCCGAACCGCGCAGTCCGGCTCGCGCAAATGTGCGCAGTCTTGAAAACGGCATTGCCCGAAGTATGGCGCAAACTCACGAAAGCCGTCGGGCAGCTCACGTTTTGTCACGCCCTGCTGAGTCAAATCCAGCGCGGAAAAGCCGGGTGTGTCGCCCAAAAGCATATCGTCCGCGCGGAAAAATTCCGTTTGCCGCGTGGTGTGCTTGCCCCGCCCAAGCTTACGGCTGATTTCCGCCGTCTGCTGCTCCAGACCCGGCAATATACGGTTAAGCAGCGTGGATTTTCCCGCGCCTGAATTGCCCGCAAACAGCACGGTTTTGCCGGCAAGCTCGCTGCGTAATGTGGTCAAATCGTCAGTTTTGTTGGGCTCGGCGCGGCTCAGGCAATAAAGCGGAAAACCCGCGCGGCGATAAATCCCGGCCCAAGGCTCCGGCTCTGCCAAGTCGCACTTGGTGAACGCAATTGCCGCCGGGATTTCCCGCAGCTGCGCCAGCACAGTCATTGTGTCCAGCACAACGGTGTTTGGGCGCGGCTCACATACGGACACCACCAGCACCAGCAAGTCGATGTTTGCTGCGGGCGGGCGCGGGAGGTAGTTTTTGCGCGGCAGGATTTCCTCAATAAGCGTATCGCCGCCAACTTGCCCAAGGCGCACAAAATCACCCGCGCAAGGAGAAATGCTGCCCAAACGCAAGCTGCCGCGGGCTCGGCAAATAACAACGCCGAGGGCTGTTTCCGTGTGGAAACTGCCCCCGGCGGCTTTAAGGATTTTCCCGGTCAATGTTATAGCCCGTCGGCAGGCGTAGCGTTTACATCCGCTGACGACGACGGCGGCGGGGTTGTGGCGGGCGGTGTTGTTGGAACGGCGCGCCCCACGGTGATGGTGATTTTTGTGCTGCGCGGATAGTAGCTTGTGTTAACATTGTTGCTGCCGCTTGACGGCGTTTGGTCAAGTATTACGCCTTCAGCACCGTCGCGGTATTTGACCTCCGGGCTGCCAAAGCCTGCGGCGATTATTGTGCTGATTCCCTCAGCCGCACTCAGCCCAACAACGCCGGGCAGATAAATTGCGTAGTCGTCAGGGGCGGCGTATTTCTCGCCCGTGACCTTGGGCGGGACGGCTGTGAAGTCCACCGTGGCGGAATAAATCTGCCAGCCGTTAATGCTTGCGGTGATTTTTTTGTTTGTGCCGGAGCTTGTAAGCGTGTATTCATACGCCGCGCCGTCCAGCCGCAGCTTTCGCGTGTCGTGAAGCTCGCTGCCAATATACACCTTGAACTCGCCGTCAATATTGTTGCGGTTTGGCAGTATGAGGTTAATCTTTAAATCGGATTTCGGCGCTTTGCCCGTGCTGAGTGTAACCTTGACCTTGCTGTTCACCGGGTATTTTTTGCCCGCAACCAAGTCTTGGGCAATGACCCTGTCCGGCGTCATCATGTCGGCGCTGTCGGCGTATAAAACATCGCCGTCCAGCACAAAGCCATAGCCCTCAAGCGCGTTTTTCGCTTCGGCAAGGGTCAGACCGTGTTCGTTTACAAGGTTCGGCATTTCCTTTGTGTCGCCCTCAAAGCCATACCAAATTTGCACCTCGCTGCCCACGGCGACTTCCTCGCCCACCTTCGGGTCGCAGCGCGTAACATAACCGATGCTGCTTGCGGGCGCGGTTGTGTCCGGAACAGCCGTAACCTTCAGATTCAGATCCTTCAGGGTTTCGGTTGCCCGCGAGAAGGACATTCCGATAATGTCGGCGGGGATTTTCACCTTCTTGACGGTTGGATCCTCCAGCGGGATAACGGAGAGCAATATGGCGGAGCCCTTTTTGATGCGCGTTTTGGGCGTGATGGACTGGTTATAAACCTGCCCCGGCGTGACGTAGGAGAGCGATGGGCTTGTGCCTTCCTCAATTGTAATGACGAAGTTTTTGTATTTGCCCTGAAGCTCCGGCTTAATGTCATTCTCGTAGATTAGTCCCGTAAAGGTGGGCACTTCCACGCGCCAGCCGATAAAAGCGGCGTAAAGCCCCAAAAACACAAGCGCAACCAACACAACCGCGCCCACAACTCCCGCAATGATTGGCGTGGTGCGGTTTGCCGCCTTTTCCGCCTCCGCGTCCTCAGCGGGTTCGGCCGTTTTGGGCGCGGGCTTGCCGGTGATGTATTTTGTTGGGGCAGTGTCCACGCTGTAGCCGTAGTCAAACGTCACAGAGGGATTGCGGCGCAGCTCCTCCAGATCCAAAATCATCTCCGCCGCAGACTGATAGCGTTCCTTGGGGTTCTTGCGCATTGCGTGCAGGGTCATCTGCTCAAGCCCAAGCGGAATTTCGCTGTTAATTTGTGTGGGCGGCGCAGGGTCGTTCTGGATTTGCATCATTGCCACGGAAACGCTGTTTTCAGACTGGAAGGGCAGCGCCCCGGTCAGCATTTCATATAGCACAACGCCCACGGAATAAATATCCGCCTTGTCATCGGTGGTTTCGCCGCGCGCCTGCTCCGGGCTGATGTAATGCACCGAGCCGATTGCGCTTTCGGTTACGCTTTTGGTTAAGCCGGTGCTGAAACGCGCAATGCCGAAGTCCGTCACCTTAATGAAGCCGTTGGCAAGCAGCAGAATGTTCTGCGGCTTGATGTCACGGTGGACTATGCCCTTATCGTGCGCGTGCTGAAGGGCGCGGAGAATTTGCGCTGTGAAGTGAATTACCTCACGCGGCTGGAGCCGCCCCTGCTGGCGGATATATTCCTTTAGGGTAATGCCCTCCACGTACTCCATTACAATATATTGGAGGCGGTCACCGTAGCTTACGTCATACACCTTAACGATATTCGGGTGACTGAGGATGGCGATAACCTTGCTCTCATTTTTGAAGCGCTGGCGGAAATCGTCGCTGGTTAGGTATTCGTCCTTGAGGATTTTGACGGCGACAATGCGGTCGTCCACGTTATCATAAGCGCGGTAGACGCACGCCATGCCGCCTACTCCGATTAGCTCCTGAATTTCGTACCGCCCGTCAATGCGTTTGTTTGTGTAGTCTTCCAAGGCTTAACTCCTTTTGAATGTGGGATGATATTTTTTATTGCTGAAGTGCCACAACGGTGATGTTATCGGTTCCGCCTCGCCGGATTGCAAGGTTAATCAGCGCCTGCGGACCGCCTGCCGCGCCCTCATTGGCAATGGTTTCCGCAATTTCGCCGTCCTCGCACAGGTTGGTTAGCCCGTCGGTGCAAAGCAAGATGATGCTCTCCGGCGAAATATCATGCGCCGCAAGGTCAAAATCCACCTCCGGCGAAACTCCGAGTGCGCGGGTGATGATGTTCCGCTGCGGGTGAGTGTTTGCCTCGTCCTTGCTGATTTCGCCGCGCTCAACCATATTTTGCACCAAAGAGTGGTCGCTTGTCAAGCGCTTTATGTCAGCGCCCTGAATCAGATAAGCGCGGCTGTCCCCCGCGTGGGCAACGGTGAGCGTCCCTTCCCGCAGAATGCACAGCACCAGCGTGGTGCCCATGCCGGTCAAGTCGCTGTTGGCCTCACCCATCTCGAATATACGCAGATTGGCGGCGTTTATGACTTCCGCAATGGCGCCGTGCATTTCTTCGGCGGTGCTTTCGGCGTGCAGCAGCCTGTTAAGTCCCTCGGCAACGGTTTGCACTGCCATTTCGCTGGCGATGTTTCCGCCCGCCGGTCCGCCCATACCATCGCAAACAACCGCCCAGCCCAAAGACGGGCTGAGTTCCCCTACGGCGTACGCGTCTTGGTTTTGGCTGCGCACAAGACCGGTATCGGTTTTAGCGGTGACGTTCAAGCATTGCTCCTTTATTCAGCTTGCAGGAGGGGGGGCATGATTCCTGAGTTGTCCGCAGGCGGCGTCAATGTCCTGCCCAAGCGTGCGGCGGATTGTGGCAGCCGCCCCTGCTTTTTCCAGCGTTTCACGAAAAGCCGCGGTTACGCCGGGCGCGGGCGGAGAGAAACCTCCGCGTGAGGCGGAATTGACCGGAATCAGGTTGACGTGGGCGGGGAAGCCGCGCAAAAGCAACGCGAGCTGCCGCGCCTGTGCGGGGCTGTCGTTAACGCCGCGCAGCAGGGCGTATTCGAACGAAACGCGCCGCCCCGTGATGAGCGCATAGCCGCGGCAGACCGGAATTAGCTCTCCAAGCGGGTATTCGCGGTTCACGGGCATTAGGCTTGAGCGCAGTTCATCGTCCGGCGCGTGGAGCGAAACCGAGAGCGTCAGTCCAAGCTTGAGTTCGGCCAGCTTGCTGATTCCCGGCACAACGCCGCAGGTGGAAAGGCTGATGTGTCTGCCGGAGATGTTCAGCCCGTTTTCGTCGACCGCCAGAGCCAAAAAGCGCAGCACGGCGCTTAGGTTGTCAAGCGGCTCGCCCATGCCCATAAGCACAGTGTGCCCGATTCGTATATGCAAATCACGCTGTACCGCGTGGATTTGTCCTAAAATTTCGGCGGCGGAAAGGTTTCTTCTGCAACCGCCGACGGTGCTTGCGCAAAACGCACAACCGCGCGCGCAACCCGCCTGTGACGAAACACAAAGGCTGTATCCGTGCTCATAGCGCAAAAGCACGCTCTCAACGCATTCGCCGTCGTGCAAGCGGAACAGGTACTTAACCGTGCCGTCGCGCGAGACCTGCTTGCGCTCCGCCGTGCAGCTGAAGATTGGGTGCTCTGCCCGCAGCCGTTCACGCAACGCCTTTGAGAGGTTAGTCGCTTCGTCCCAGTCGGCAATGCCGCGTTTTTGCAGCCAGTCAAAAATCTGTGCCGCGCGGTAGTCCGGAAGCCCTTCTGCCTTCAGCGTTTCGCGCAGCTCCGGCAGAGTCATGGAGCCAAGGTCAGCCATCATCCTGCCCCTTCGTGAATTTTGCAATGAAAAAGCCGTCGCAGCCGTGCAAATGCGGGAACAAATAGAGGAACGCAGAGCCGGGCGCGTGGCGGGGGAGATGCGGCAGAACATTCGTATCCTGAACAAACGTTGGGTACTCTGCCGGAAAGCGCGAGCAAAGCCCTTCGTTTTCCGCGGGGTTCAACGTGCAGGTGGAATAGAGCAACCGCCCGCCGGGGCGCACGAACGACGCCGCGTTCTTCAGAAGAGTATACTGGATTTCCGGCAGATTGTCAAGACTTGCCCTTTCTTTTTTGCGCAGATCCGGCTTCTTTCCAATAGTTCCCAGACCGGAGCAGGGCACATCGCACAGCACTGCGTCAAAAAGCCCAAGCTCTTTCGTCGTCACAAGGGACGCATCCGCCGTGAGCGCCGTGATATTCTCAAGCCCAAGCCGTGCCGCGCCTTTGCGTATCAGCTCAGTACGCTGCGCGTGGATATCAAGCGCTGTGATTTCTCCGCGCGCCTGTGCGGCGGTGTTGAGTGCAACGCCCGACATCAGCTCCTGCGCTGCGGTGAATGCTTTGCCGCCCGGCGCGGCGCACAAATCCAGAATACGCTCGCCGGGTTGTGGGTCCAGCGCGGCGACGCAATATTGGCTGGCCAAGCCCTGCGCGTGATAAAGCCCGGCTGCGAACGCGCGTGTCTTTTGCGGCGGCGTGCCCTTGGGCAAAATCACAGCATTTGGCAGGGCAGGGGACGGCAAGGCGGATACGCCCTCTGCTTCCAGCGCGGCAAGCAGCTCGTCCCGCGAGGTTTTGGCGGTGTTTACGCGAATGTAGTTTTCGCCGCTGTTCGATAAAGCGGCAGTCAGCAAAGCTGCGGTGTCTTCGCGCCCGTAGGAGCTTTCCCAGAGCTCTGCCAGCCATTGCGGTACGGAATAGAGTATGCTCAGATAATCCGGGTCAGTGGGCGCAGGGTAGCTAAGCCCTGTTGCCGCGCACTTTCTCAATACTGCGTTCACAAGCCCGACCGCATAGTCCCCGCCGTTTGCCTTCAGCAGCTGCACAGTGCTGTTAACCGCCGCGGAGTCAGGCACGGAATCCATAAAGTATAGCTGATATACCCCCATGCGCAATGCTGTAAGCACAGGCGGACGCAGTTGTTCAAGCGGCTTTCTCAGGCGGCGGGAAAGCAACCAATCCAACGTGATTTGCCGCTCCGTCACGCCGTAGACCAGCGCCGTGCAGAATGCCGCACCGCGTCCGTTCAGCTTGGCGGCGGTGAGAGCGGAATCCAGCGCAAGGTTGCTGTAAGCCGCGTCCCGCTCAATGCGCAAGAGGACCTTGAAGGCGGTTTGGCGGGGAAAATCAGTGGTATTTGGCATTATGTGCTCCTTTTTGATGTGTTGCGGAAGGTCGGTTACCATATCGGTCAGCCCGCTACGTTAATTTCAGCGTACCGCGCTCCGCCGTCAGCCCGCCGCCGGAAACAGCACGCACACCCAGTTGCGCCAAGCGTGCCGCATGTTCCGCGCCGTTTGACGTGATAGCCAGCTGCAGTCCCGGCGGGATATCGCGCGGCGCACCGGGGCAGATAAGCACATCTGCGCGGAGAAAATCAGCGGGCAAAAGCGACCACTTTTGCGGCAGACTGAAGAGCACCAGCACGCGCACGCCTTCCGTTACAACAAGCGCCGCGCTGATTTCGCCGCTGTGACAATAAAGTATGCTCACGCCTTGCACCCAAGCGATTGCTTGCCCGGACGCAATTACCGTTGCCGAATTGCCCGGCGGAAGGAGGAACCCCGTTCCAACGTCCGGGGAATATATTTGCCGCGCGGGAATTTCAGCGAGCACGGCGGCGATGTTTTCCGTTTCTGTTTTGCCCGCGCCGGAAAGAATTACGTCAACGCTGCGCGAGCCGTTCCGCTCCAGCACGTCCAATATTCCGCCCGCAGCATTGAAGCCGCCGCCGTCCGCACCCAGGAGCAATGTCCGCGAACCCCGCGTGAGCACCACGCACACCGCGCCGGTTTCCGCCAGCGTGAAGCGTGTGCCGGAGCGCAGCGCATTCCAGTCCGCCGCTTGCGCACTGACCAGCAGTGCCGCGCTCAATAACGCCGCCATGGATAAAATGCGCCGCGCTCTGTTAAGGCGTTGCACGCAGCGCCGCCGGTAGCCGCTCAGCAAAAACACGGCAAGGCCGCAAATCAACAAAGTGCCGCAAAGCCAAATAGTCATTCCCGGCCCGCGTGCCGAAAGCGCGGCAAAGGGCACACGCGCCAGCGCCGTCGCCGCGTTAATCATGAACTTGCAGCACAGTCCGCAGATGAATGCCGGTGGCGCGCTGAGCAGATTCAGCCCGGGGATCAGCGAAAAAAGTCCGCACAGTCCGCTTCCAATGAGGGCAATCCCGGCGGGTAATGCAAAAATGATATTCGCGGGCACGGCAAGTAAGCCCAGTTGTCCGCTCACCCGCAGCGAAATCGGCAAAGTGAATAGCGTTGCAAAAAGTGCGCACATTGCGCTTCCGCGCAGGAAAGGCAGTCCCTTGGTGATTATACGCAGCGCCGAAGAGCGGTTTTTCGGTTCCTCACGCTGTTTGCTATTTGCCCTGCGCGTGCCGAGTAAAATCCCCAGCGTCGCCAGAAATGAGAGCTGCAAACCCAAGCCCTGCGCCGCGCCCGGTGAGAGCGAGCAAATCAGCAATACCGCAAAGCCAAGTGAATTGAGGGCATCCGCGCGGCGGTTGAAAATCATTCCCGCCTGCGTTAAAATCAACATAAGTCCTGAGCGCACAATGGAATCCGTAAAGCCTGTGAGCGCCATGAACAGCAGCGCAAACGCGGAAATCAGCAGGGCTTGAGCGCGCTTTTTTGTCCGCAGCAGCACAAACAACGGCGTGAGCACAGCCGTGCACCAAATTGAGAGGTGCTGTCCCGAAACCGCAATGAGGTGTGAGAGCCCCAGCGTGCGGAATGCCGTGTTGGTTTGAACCGATAGTCCGGAAATTTCCCCCAGCATTAAACCGCGCGCCATCGCGCCGTATTCGTTTGGCAGGTATTCGTCCACGCCTGTCAGGAGCTTGCCGCGCAGCGAGTATACCCACGTGCCAATGCCCGCTTTTCCGGCTTCGGTTAGGATTTCGCCGTCAATGGAGGAATACGCGCCCAAGCAGACGCGCTTAGCGGGGTTTTGGTAGGCAAAAAAAGTCAGCTTGGCGGTGAGCGTATCGCCCTCTGCGCCGGGGATTGGCGAGCGCAGTGAGAGCCGAAAGCGGAACGACGCGTCCTGCCCGTCGATGGTTTGCGCCTTGCAGACGGCGTAATAGCGTCCGTAGCGCGGCGCGGAGATTTCCTGCACCTGCGCCGTGACGGTAGCCGTTTTGTCCATGTACCGCTCCGCCGGAATATCCAGCGAGCTTTGCCCCGCCCACGAGAGCAGACACGCCGCGGCAACCGCAATTGATGCGGCGGCGAATACCTGCCGTTGATTGTCCGTTCGCCGCGCAGATATGCGATTGAGCGTCCTTTTGCGGGGAAAGAGTAACAACAAAACGCCCGCCGCCAAAGAAACTCCAAGTGCGGCAAAGCGAACCCACGGCGCAAATTCCGGCAGAAGCATAAGCGCAAAAAACACCGTGAAGCCGCTTACCGCCAATGGGCGTTTCATGTGTTTTTGAATATCGGCAGCTCGCCCAACACGGTTATGTCGCTGCGCCGGATTGCGTCGCCCTCGGCAAGGATTGCGGCTTTGCACGTCACCACAGCGCCGAATTTTTCGCAGAGCGCCTCCACTGCGGCAAGCGACTCCCCTGTGCTTATAACATCGTCAACAATCAGCACGCGTTTGCCGCGCATTAGCTCGCCCTCGGTGCCGTCGAGCATGAGTGTCTGCACGCCCTCTGTTGTTATGGAGCGCACGTGCACACTCACCGGGGCGCTCATATATAGCTTCGCTTTTTTGCGGGCCACAAGGTATTTTTTGCCGCTCTGCCGCGATAACTCATAAGCCAGCGGAATGCTTTTCGCCTCGGGCGTGACTATGTAATCAAAGTCCGGCACACGGCGCAAGAGTTCCTCTGCGGCGGCGATGGTCACCTCCACATCACCAAAAATGACGAACGCTGCAATGCTTAGCTCATCATTTAGCTGACACAGCGGCAATTCGCGTTCCAGTCCGCAGATTTTAAGGGTATATGTTTTGGGCATGGCTTTCCTCCTGATTTTTGTGTAACGGTGTGCTTTGATTAACGCGGCGCGCTCCTCACTCACTCCTGTATTCCCGTCAGCATAGCGCCAAGGCTTATCCCGCCCAGCAGATGGAAGTGCAGATGACGCACGGTCTGCCCCGCGTCCTCGCCGCAGTTGTTTACAATTCGGTAGCTTTCAAGCTTCTGTTCACGGGCAAGCTGCGCGATTACCGCAAAAATCCTGCCGACAATCGGCGCCGTCTCCGCTGTGATTTCCGCCGCCGACGACGCTATGTGCGCCTTAGGGATTACCAGAATATGCGTGGGCGCTTGCGGAATAAGGTCACGGAAAGCAAGGATTTCCGCGTCCTCATAGACTTTTTGCGACGGAATTTTTCCCGTCGCTATTTTGCAGAAAATGCAGTCTGACATGGGTTTTGCCTCCTTAATTGTTCATTGTCAAGTTATTTCCAAAGCGCAAAGCCGCGTTCCTCTGCAAGGCGTTTAATGCCGCGTTCAATATCGTGGCGTGTAATGCCGCCCTCCTCAAGGGAATTGTCGTCCAATGCGTTCAGCGCGGCATAGGCTTCCAGCGAAAGCTCCGCAAAACCAAGGCTGTACCGCTCGTCGGCAGTGTCCAGCAGTTCCATAGCGGTTTCATGGTCGCCGTTTTTTATGCACGCGCGAACCAAGGCGCACAGGCGGTCCGTTTCGCTGTAGTCCGCCTTGTCCGCCGGCAGTTCATATGCGGCCTCGTCCTTGTGCAGCAGCAGGCGCGTGATCATCAGGTGCAAGCTCTCCACCTGCCGCAGCAGCCAGTCTTGTGTTATCATCGCGGCTCACCTCTTTCCCGCAAATTATACCACTGCGCGGCAAAAATTTCAATCATGCATTGAATAGCGCGATTTGCGCACTCTATATTACAGAGGTGATTGAATGCCGCAAACCCTTACCGCCGACTATGCCGCAAACCGCGCCGCGCTGGAAAAAGCTCTGCGCGTGGGCGAATCCTTTGACGTGCGCACGAGGGAAATTCAATTTGGTAAAAAACGCGTGTGCGTTTATTTTTTGGACGGCTTGACAAACGAGGTCGTCGCAGCGTCAATAGTATCGTTCTGGCTGACAAAAAAGCCGGAGGATATCTCCGATTTTCCCGCCGA